>NZ_JARQVW010000001.1:0-389401 GCF_029589235.1 Streptococcus taoyuanensis | reverse complement strand
GCCCTACTCAACTGTGCGGAGGTGGGACGACGAAATCGAATTCTAACGAATTACCGATTTCTGTCCCACTCTCTTTTATTTTTGAAATCAGTCTGTTAGTTTCATGGCTTTGATTTTTTCTTCTTCTGGGGTGACCCGCAGAGTCTTTTGGCCGGTGTAGGTGACAAAACCGGGCTTTCCACCAGTTGGTTTATTGAGTTTCTTGACTTCGATCATATCTACTTGGACCAGGTTTGAGAGACGGGCCTTGGAATAGTAGGCGGCCAACTCTGCAGCATCGGTCTTCACTTCATCCGATGGATTTAGATTTCCTGTAATGACGACGTGGCTTCCCGGGATATCTTTGGCATGGAACCAGAGCTCATCTTTCTTAGCGATCTTAAAGGTCAGTTCATCGTTTTGCAAATTATTGCGACCCACTAAAATGATGGTTTTTCCATCACTAGCTAGGTATTTCTCAGGTTTTTTCCGTTTATGAATTTTTTCGCGATTGCGCCGTTTGATAAAGCCGGTCTGGATTAGCTCTTCTCGAATTTCTGCCACCTCAGCTAGGCTCGCTTGAGAAAGGGCTGTTTCAACCGTTTCAAGATAAGAAATGGTTTCCTTGGTTTCTTGAATGAGGATGGTCAAATGTTTGACGGCTTCTTTTAACTTCTGGTAGCGTTTAAAGTAGCGTTGGGCATTTTGATTGGGGGTCAGGGCCTTGTTGAGTTGGATGGTAATGGGCTCGTTGGTATAGTAATTGTCCAGGACAACTTGGTCTTGGTCGTTTGGTACCTGATGGAGGAAGGTTGTCAGCAATTCTCCTTTTTGGCGGAATTCTTCCGCATTGTCGGTCGCCGCTAACTCCGCCTCTTGTTTGGCTAATTTTTTCCGGTTCTTTTCAAGATCGTTTTCGACCTTGCGGATCAACTCACTGGCCTGTTGTTGCACCCGATCGCGCTCAGCCTTGTCTCGGTAATAGTCATCCAGCAGATCGGAAAGTGTCTCAAAGGTTTGACTAGTCGCATCTGCAAAGGGGATAGCCGAGAAGGATTTGGTTGTTAGGCGTGGCTCAGTTGGAGCTTGGAAAAAGGCACGGAAGGTCTTTAATTTTCCATCCGTCTCAAGTCGCTTGGCTAATTCTTGAGCCGTATCTCGCCCCAAACCTTGGAAACATTTTTGAAGGTTCTTTGGACTTAACTCTTCCTTGTGAAGAAGGGCAAAAAGGGCTTCATCTCCAATTGTAAAAGGATTGACCGCGTCGGTTTTCGGAGGGGCTACATAGGTTGATCCAGGAAGAATGGTCCGGTAGCTATTTTGTGAGAAGCCGACATGTTTGATGGCCTCGATGATTTTATTGCTGGTCCGGTCTAGGAGAATAATATTACTGTGCTTGCCCATGATTTCGATCATTAAGCTGACAGAAATGGCATCTCCAATTTCGTTTTTATTGGAGACACGGATTTCGAGAATCCGGTCGTTCTCCAATTGCTCAATCCCTTCGATGACAGCGCCTTGAAGATATTTACGCATGACCATAATAAAGGTATTAGGAAAGGCAGGATTTTCAAAGTTGGTCTGGGTCCGTTGTATCCGTCCGAAAACAGAATGGGCAGAGAGTAAGAGTTTTTGGTTTTTCCGATTGCCTCGGATTTGGAGTACCAATTCTTGCTCGAAAGGTTGATTAATTTTTTGAATGCGACCACTTAAGAGTTCAGCCTTCAATTCGTGGACCATATGGTGTAAAAAAAATCCATCAAAAGACATGGGATTCCTCATCATTCTAGCGTTTATTCTAGTAAATTATATCAAAAATAGAGCGGAAATCCCAGAAAGAAGCAAGGGGATGTAATATAGAAAATGCGAACGTTTTCAAAAAAATGCAGAAAAAGTATTGACATTTTTGTAAGAAAACTTTAAAATGTAAGAAATTAGAAAAGTAGTAAATGAAAGTTTCAAGAGAGCCCACGGTTGCTGAGAGTGGGTAGCGGCAGTTTATGAAATTGGACTAATGATGAGATGAATTTGAAACAATAAAAATTCGGTTGGCACACCTTATCGTGCAACTTGTTGCTAGACAAGACAGAGATATGGGGAGAGACTATCCTTTTCCCATAAGTGAGGTGGCACCGCGATGACACGTCCTCACATAGCTTTTGCTATGTGTGGGCGTGTTTTTTGTTTTAGATGAGAAGGGAGAAAAGATATGAAGAAACGATGGCGTCGCATTCTTTAGAGGATGAAAATTAGAAGAAAATGAAAAAATAGAAGAGGTAGTAAAATGAAAAATAAACGGTTAATGGGAATTATTGGTTTGATTGCAGCAGCAGTCATTGGGACAGCGATCTATTCAGCTACAGCAGGCAAAGACAACAAGGCAGCAACTAGCAATGAAAAAGCTAAAGTTGGGGTCTTGCAGTTGGTCAGCCACCCTTCTCTTGATTTGATCTACAAGGGAATTCAAGATGGTTTGGCTGAAGAAGGTTATGACAAGGACAAAGTGGACATTGATTTCCTCAATGCAGAAGGGGACCAAAACAAGGTTGCAACCATGAGTAAACAATTGGTAGACAAGGATAACCAAGTCTTGATTGGGATTGCAACTCCATCTGCTCAAGGTTTGGCTAGTGCAACCAAAGACAAACCAATTGTCATGGGTGCTATCACCGATCCGGTCGGTGCTAAATTGGTCAAAGATTTAAAAAAACCAGGTGGCAATATCACTGGGGTATCTGACCACAATCCAACTGAGCAACAGTTGAAATTGATTAAAGAGTTGACTCCAAACGTGAAAACAATCGGGATCCTTTACTCAACCAGTGAGGATAATTCTAAAACGCAAGTAGAAGAATTTACAAAATTAGCTGAAAAAGCAGGTTACAAGGTGGTTCCTTATTCAGTCCCTTCTACAAATGAAATTGCTTCAACGGTTTCTGTCATGACTGGTAAAGTCGATGCTATCTGGGTTCCAATTGACAATACCATCGCTTCAGCCTTCTCAACAGTTGTCGAAGCCAACAAAACAGCTAAAAAACCAATCTTCCCAAGTGCGACGGCCATGGTTGAAGCTGGTGGTCTTGGTTCAGTCGTTGTTGACCAACATGATCTTGGAGTAGCAACTGGTAAAATGGCTGCGAAGATCTTGAAAGGTCAAAAACCTGCGGATACACCTGTTGAAATCTTTAGCCAAGGAAAATCTGTCATCAATAAAAAAGTCGCAGATGAATTGGGTATTACTATTCCAGAATCTGTCTTGAAAGATGCTGGACAAGTCATTAAATAAAAAGGAAACGAATCACAAGAATGGCAAGGGAATTTAGCATTGGTAGGTCTTTAAATTGTGATATTTAAAAATGTTTACCAGTGCTCACGACCAGCTTTGTTACTCATGATAGAGGAGAAAGATATGGAAGTTAATATAACAGATCTTCATCCGACCCAACTATATTTATCAGAAAAGAAGTTACAAGCTATCCAGATGCTGGATCAGTCGGCAGACATCATCAATGTGGATCCAATTAGTGTTCTTGCATTTGGAAATCGCTTCTTGATTACAGACGGGCATCACAGGGCTTATCAGGCTTTATTGGCAGGTCGGGATATGATTTCTGCTGAGTTTGATAGAGATGGTGGCGATGCCTTGTATGCTCTCTATGCGCAAGCTTGCAAGGAAAGAAAGATAGACTCTGTTTTGGATTTAAAAAATCGTATCTTACCTCAAGATGAGTATGAAGCAAAATGGTATAACTGGTGTGATGGTTTTAACCAAGCAGCAACCCTTCTCTTGAAAAAGAAAGCAGATGAAGCAGACCAGGCCAATAGATAATGCACTGCGTCTTGTTCCCTTTTGTATTGGAATTAGTCTCATCTAACTTGTTTTTTAACTAAAAATCTGATAAACTAAAAGGTAACTGAATAGAAATCTGCAAGACTAGTACCTCAAGGGAAGTGCCACAGGGAGAAGAGCCGTGACTGAAAGCTCTTTGCATGAAAGCTGAGTGAATTCACTTGCGAAAGGATTTATGAATTAAGGTCTGAGTTTCAGATAAAAACGGATGGTACCGCGTGTCAACGCTCCGAATGAGGGTGTGGCGCGTGGTTTTTTCTATGTCTGAGTGAAGACCATGATGGAGGAAATATGTCAACGATTGAAGAACAACTAAAAGCGCTTCGAGAAGAAACGCTGGCAGCCTTGAAGCAGATATCTGCTGAAAATGAAAAAGAGATGCAAGAACTACGGGTCTTTGTCCTTGGGAAAAAAGGATCTCTGACTGAGATCCTCAAAGGGATGAAAGATGTCTCTGCTGAGATGCGTCCGGTTATCGGGAAACACGTCAATGAAGCCCGTGATGTCTTGACGGCTGCCTTTGAAGAAACTGCCAAACTCTTGGAAGAAAAGAAAGTCCAAGCTAAACTAGCGAGCGAAAGCATCGATGTGACCCTTCCAGGACGTCCAGTTGCTAGTGGTTACCGTCATATTTTGGCCCAAACTAGTGAAGAAATCGAAGATATCTTTATCGGGATGGGGTATCAAGTCGTAGACGGCTTTGAAGTCGAAAAAGACTACTACAACTTTGAACGCATGAACTTGCCAAAGGATCACCCAGCTCGTGATATGCAGGATACCTTCTACATCACAGAAGAAATCTTGCTTCGGACCCATACTTCACCTGTACAGGCGCGGGCGATGGATGCACATGACTTTAGCAAGGGGCCTTTGAAGATGATCTCTCCAGGGCGTGTTTTCCGTCGGGATACAGATGATGCGACCCACAGCCACCAATTCCATCAAATCGAAGGTTTGGTCGTTGGGAAAAACATTTCCATGGCCGACCTTCAAGGAACGCTTCAATTGATCGTGCAAAAGATGTTTGGTGCAGAACGTCAAATCCGTTTGCGTCCTTCTTACTTCCCATTCACTGAGCCATCGGTTGAAGTGGACGTTTCTTGCTTTAAGTGTGGTGGAGCGGGATGTAACGTATGTAAGAAAACTGGTTGGATTGAAATCATGGGAGCTGGTATGGTTCACCCACGCGTCCTTGAGATGAGTGGCATTGATCCAACAATCTATTCAGGATTTGCCTTTGGACTTGGTCAAGAGCGTGTGGCCATGCTTCGTTACGGAATCAATGATATCCGTGGCTTCTATCAAGGGGATGTTCGCTTCTCAGAACAGTTTAAATAATCATGTTAGTTAGAGTAAAAATCGATCAATTAGAGACCTTACGTGACCTAGAAGTGGAAACCTATCGGGATACCTTTGGTCCCTATATTGTTGAGGAAGATTTGGAAGATTACTTCTCTACTGTGCTCTCTTTGGAGCAAATTGAGAAGGATCTGCTAGATCCAGAATCCGAAACCTATTTTGTCCTCAATGAAGAACAAGAAATCTGTGGTTTTCTCAAGTTTAACTGGGGCAAGGCCCAAACGGAGCCAGTAGAGATGGACAAGTCCTTTGAGATCCAACGGATCTATGTCAAGAAGGAATGTCATGGGGCTGGTTTCGGCAAGGAAATGTTTACCTTTGCGCTGGATCAAGCCAAGAGACGTGGCTTTGAGTGGGCCTGGCTAGGTGTCTGGGAACGCAATTTTAAGGCGCAAGATTTTTACTACCGCTTTGGTTTTGAACGATTTAGTGAACACCAGTATATAACCGGAGATACCGTGGATACAGACTGGTTGTTGAGAAAGAAATTGATCTAGAAGGAACAAGAAACTTCTATTCTAGAGAAGGGGAGGTTACTAGACCTACCTAAGCCAGCCTCGGGCTGGAAAACACAAAATGAAAGGATCTAAACGAGGGTCAAAGGAAATCTAGGACAGTCATCTAGATGTTAGCATAGCCCTTGGTATCTTACATATGTTAGTTAGTTATAAATGGTTAAAAGAATTGGTGGACATCGATGTGCCATCACAAGAGTTGGCTGAAAAAATGTCAACCACAGGGATCGAGGTAGAAGGTGTGGAATCACCAGCTGCTGGTCTCTCAAAAATTGTCGTCGGAGAAGTCTTGTCTTGTGAAGATGTGCCAGAAACTCATCTTCATGTCTGCCAAGTCAATGTGGGTGAAGAAGAAGCCCGTCAAATCGTCTGTGGAGCACCAAATGTGCGTGCAGGCATCAAGGTTATGGTGGCTCTTCCGGGTGCTCGCATTGCGGATAACTACAAGATCAAAAAAGGAAAAATCCGTGGTTTAGAATCACTAGGGATGATCTGTTCACTTGGTGAATTGGGCATTTCTGACTCCGTTGTACCTAAGGAATTCGCAGATGGCATCCAAATCTTGCCAGATGATGCAGTACCAGGTGAGGAAGTATTCTCTTACCTAGACTTGGATGATGAAATCATCGAACTTTCCATCACTCCAAACCGTGCAGATGCTCTTTCTATGCGTGGGGTAGCGCACGAAGTAGCAGCGATCTATGACAAGGCAGTCAATTTCAAAGACTTTACGTTGTCTGAAACAGACCAAGCTGCAGCCGATACTCTTTCTGTCAGCATTGACACAGACAAGGCATCTTACTATGCCGCTCGTATCTTGGACAATGTGACCATCGCACCAAGTCCACAATGGTTGCAAAATCTTCTCATGAATGAAGGCATCCGTCCAATCAATAACGTGGTGGACGTGACCAACTATATCTTGCTCTACTTTGGTCAGCCGATGCATGCCTTTGACTTGGATACCTTTGAAGGAAACGACATCCGTGTGCGTGAAGCGCGTGCTGGTGAAAAATTAGTAACCTTGGATGGGGAAGAACGTGAGTTGGAAACAAGTGACCTCGTGATTACGGTTGCGGACAAACCAGTAGCCCTTGCAGGTGTCATGGGTGGACAAGCTACAGAAATCTCTGAAAAATCTACTCGTGTTGTCCTTGAAGCAGCTGTCTTCAATGGCAAATCGATCCGTAAGACTAGCGGTCGCCTTAACCTTCGTTCTGAATCATCTTCTCGCTTTGAAAAAGGGATCAATGTGGCAACCGTCAATGAAGCCCTTGATGCGGCAGCGAGCATGATTGCAGAGCTTGCAGGTGCCACTGTTCGCAAGGGAATCGTTTCAGCAGGCCAGCTCGATACTTCTGATGTGGAAGTTTCTTCTACCCTTGCAGACGTTAACCGTGTCCTTGGGACAGATCTTACTTATGCCGATGTCGAAGATGTCTTCCGTCGTCTTGGATTTGGTCTTTCTGGAAATGCTGAAAGCTTTACTGTCAGCGTCCCTCGCCGCCGTTGGGATATCACCATTGAAGCGGACCTCTTTGAAGAAATCGCTCGGATTTACGGTTATGACAAATTACCAGCAACCCTTCCAAAAGATGACGGGACAGCAGGTGAATTGACAGCAACTCAAAAATTGCGTCGCCAAGTTCGAACCATTGCTGAAGGAGCAGGCTTGACTGAAATCATCACTTATGCGTTGACAACTCCTGAAAAAGCCGTGGAATTCACAACTGCGCCAAGTAACTTAACAGAGCTCATGTGGCCAATGACTGTGGATCGTTCAGTCCTCCGTCAAAATATGATCTCAGGGATCTTAGATACCGTAGCTTACAACGTCGCTCGTAAAAACAAAGATTTGGCCCTCTACGAGATCGGAAAAGTCTTTGAACAGACAGGTAATCCAAAAGAAGAATTGCCAAACGAAATCAACAGCTTTGCCTTTGCTTTAACTGGCCTTGTCGCTGAAAAAGACTTCCAAACTGCAGCTGTTCCAGTTGACTTCTTCTATGCAAAAGGAATCCTTGAAGCCCTCTTTGCTCGCTTGGGTCTTGATGTGACTTATACAGCAACACAAGAAATCAAGAGTCTCCACCCAGGTCGGACAGCCTTGATCTCACTGGGTGACCAAGTGATTGGGGTCTTGGGACAAGTCCATCCTGTAACAGCTAAAGCTTATGATATCCCAGAAACCTATGTGGCAGAATTGAACTTATCTGCTATTGAAGCAGCTCTTCAACCAGCCGCAGCCTTTGTGGAAATCACTAAATTCCCAGCTGTGAGCCGTGATATCGCCCTTCTCCTCAAAGCAGAAGTGACTCACCAAGAGGTGGTCGATGCCATCCAAGCAGCTGGCGTGAAACGTTTGACAGATATCAAACTCTTTGACGTCTTCTCAGGCGAAAAACTAGGACTTGGTATGAAGTCAATGGCTTATAGCTTGACCTTCCAAAATCCAGAAGATAGCTTGACAGATGAAGAAGTTGCACGCTACATGGAAAAAATCCAAGCTTCTCTCGAAGAAAAAGTAGACGCAGAAGTACGTTAAAATGTGTATAGAAAAAACCGTTGATGACTCATCAACGGTTTTTAAAATTCATTTTACAAGATGGTTTCCATGACCGTTTCTTGAGGTTTCATGCCCTGTCTTTGATAGAAGCGAAGGGCTCCTTCATTGTCATTCCAGACATTAAGAGTCAGGTTGTAGCAGCCGATTTCCTTGGCATAGCTGACAGCGAATTGATAAAGTTGATCACCAATCTTTTGCCCACGCGCTGCTTGATCGACACACAAGTCTTCGATGAAGAGGGTTTTAATGGGATGAAGCACAGGATTATCAGATCCTTCTTTAATGGTGACAAAGAGATGTCCTAGGATCTGGCCATCCGCATTTTCGTAGACGAAAATCGGTGTCTGCTTTTGCGCCATTAACTGCTTTAACTCTTCTTTACTATATTTTCCGCCACTTCCTTTGAAAATATCGGGACGGACTTGGTGGTGGACGGAAAGAATCTGTTCTAAGAGGTCAAGCAAGTGGGGAATATCATTTGGTTGAGCTATACGAATCGTCATGTAGATTCTCCTTAGTAGTATTTTCTTCATTATAAAAATTTTTTCTAAATCTTGTCAATGGAAAAAGGAACGCTAAAAGGTGCGCAAATACGGACCTTTTATTTCTTACCTCAAATGATCTTGTCAATCATATTTTTATTTTTGACAAATATTTTTATTTTTTTGACAAATATACTTGTCAAAAAGAAAAAGAAGTGTTACAATGATTTTAGTTGAAAGAAGGGGAGGGTTTCTTATGGGAGCCATATGGATTCTATTTATCCCTTTTCTGGTTATCATTTATGCAAGCTCAGAAAAGAAGATAAAAAGGTTGAACAAACGCATTAGACGATTAGAAAAACAAGTGAAAGGAAATCAAGACATGTCTAGACTTTTAGAAGAATTGAAAGGCCAAACGGTCACTGTCACAGTAAATGGTTTTGGAACCAAATATGAAATTATGGATATCGATGAAGATTGGGTCAAACTGACTCGTGTGATTAATAAACAACAAAGCGAGACAAAATTAGTTCGCATCGAAGATATTCAAGGTGTTCAGCTATAGGAGGCGAAAGCCATGATCTTAAAAAATCGATTGAAAGAGCTGAGGGCGCGTGATGGGCTCAACCAATCCGAGCTAGCCAAGCTAGCAGGAGTCTCGCGCCAGTCCATCAGTCTCTTGGAGCGAGGGGAATACACCCCTTCGGTTATCATTGCTATCACCATCGCCCAGATTTTCAAGGAACCGGTGGAGAATGTTTTTAGTCTAGTAGAGGGAGGAGAATAAAAGTGAAAAAGCAACAACAAGAACGATCTGATCGTTACCGTTTTTGGAGAAATGTGGGAATCATCACAGTTTCCGTTTTGATTGGAGGAGTTATAGGATTTTTTACAGTGATGTTTGGATCCAAAAAGCCCCTGGAAATCCAATCATTCTTTAGTAAAGAGGTGCTCCTTTTGGGTTCAGTAGTTTTATTCTTGGTCGTGTTTATGATCACGATGGTCCTATTGATGCGGGTAAGTAAACTTCATTACAAGATTCTCCATATAGAAGACGAGGATGAAGCTTATCACTATGATATCCAGAAGGAAAAACTGTATGGGTTAGCGACCATCTTTAAAGGAATCATGATCTTGCCATACTTTTTTATTATCATCTTTTATATTCAATTGGTGTATTTGGATAAACCTGCGGCCTTTATCTTTGGACCTTTTACCATGCTTTATCTTTTTCTTGCCTTGATTGTCCTATTTTTCCTAGTGAGTATCTTCTATCGTAAGACCTTTAACTTGGTTTACGGGAAACCGATTCCCCGCAATGCCGATGCCAAGGAAATGCGTGAATTTATGATGAGTATGATGGATGAGGCAGAAAAACAGATAAACTACGAGGAAAATTTCGAAGTGGTGGTTAAGTTAAGCAATTATATCTTGCCGAGCTTTCTCCTTGCTCTCCTCCTCATTGGGATTGCCTTCAAAACGGATATCCTCTTGGCGTTGTTCGTCGTATCCATTCTCTATATTTATATCCTTATTTCACAATACAAAATTACCAAACGTTATTATAAAGAGTAAAGGAGTCATCCATGTTAGAAATTAGACATTTAGAAAAAAGCTTTGGGAATAAGCAGGTCCTCTTTGGAGTGGATCTGACAGCTCAACAAGGGCATATACTTGGCTTAGTTGGGAAAAATGGGGCTGGGAAAACAACTATTTTCCACAGTATCTTGCGCTTTTTGGACTACAGCGGTGAGATTCGCCTAGGTGGCAAAGCGATTACACAAGAAACTTACAAAGAAATTGGCTATTTGCCAGAAGAGCGCAGTCTTATGCCAAAACTCACGATTTTTGAGCAGGTCCGCTATTTGGCTGCCTTAAAAGGAATGAGCACCGCCGAGGTCAAGGAAAAATTACCGATTTGGATGGAAAAACTCCAAGTAAAAGGGAAATTGACCGATAAGATCAAGAGCCTTTCAAAAGGGAACCAACAGAAGGTGCAACTGATCATCACCTTAATCCATGAACCTAAATTGATCATTTTAGATGAACCCTTTAGTGGGTTGGATCCGGTCAATACAGAAGTGCTTAAGCAGGTCATCTTTGAAGAAAAAGAGCGTGGGGCAACCATTATCTTTTCTGACCACGTCATGACCAATGTCGAAGAGTTGTGTGATGATATCCTAATGATCCGTGATGGTTCGGTTGTCCTTTCAGGGCCTGTCCAAGAGGTCCGAAATAGCTATGGCAAGACTCGCCTCTTTGTCTCTAACGACTTTAGCAAAGAAGAGCTAGAAGCTCTGCCACACGTGACCAAGGTCAGCATGACCAAGCAAGGGACTTGGAAGCTGATCTTGGATGATGCGTCAGCGGGTCCAGAATTATTTGACCGCTTGACCAAGGGTCACTACCTTGCGACCTTTGACCACCAAGCCCCAACTATTGATGAGATCTTTAAACTTGAATCAGGAGTAGAAGTATGAAACAGATGTTTGTCGTAATGAAAGAAACCTATATCAGACAAGTGAAATCATGGAGTTTTCTCTTCATGGTCTTCGGTCCCTTCCTCTTTTTAGGGTTGGGTGTTGGAATCGGTTATCTAACGGATTCTTCTACAGATGCGAAGAATCAGGTGGTCTTGGTGACCGAAGTGCCAGCTGTCAAAGAAAGCCTCAAAGGAACCGATGGCTTGACCTTGGACTACAAAGATGAAGCTGCAGCTAAAAAAGCCATCAAGGATGAGAAAGCTGCTGCTTACCTAACAGTCGATGAAAAAGATGGCCAGTTAGAAGCCACTTATGTGGGTGATCAAGCCATGAAAATGGAATTGAAAAGCCTTGTCGCTGCGAAATTAAGCCAGGTCCAACAAGGGATCAATCTAGCGCGTGCCAATCTAAGCAAAGAGCAATTGACGGCCTTGTCTCAACAGGTTTCTCTCAAAGAAAAAATTGATGAGAAAAAAGAAGGCTTGAAAATGGTGCAAACCATGGTTGCAGGTGGTCTGGGAATGTTGCTTTATATGATATTGATCTTCTACTCGAGTATCACAGCCCAAGAAGTGGCCAGTGAAAAGGGAACTAAGATCATGGAAGTGGTCTTCTCTAGTATCAAAGCAACCGACTATTTCTTCGCACGCATGCTCGGACTCTTCGGTGTGATCTTTACCCATATTTTTGTCTATGTGATTGGTTTAGTAGCTGTTTGGATCTTTAGAGCAGATATCCCAGTTGTCAAGGATATTCTCGCTCCAAACTCTCCGATTACCCAACACCTTGCAGAGTCGATCTCGCTCAATACCGTCTTCTTCATTATCCTTGGGATCTTTATGTATGTGGTGCTCTCTGCCTTCTTAGGCTCCACAGTTGCACGACCTGAAGATTCAGGAAAAGCGATTTCGCCACTAATGATGTTAGTTATCTTTAGCTTCCTTGGGGTAACCACCTTGGGAAGTGCCGGTGATGTCTTCTTATTGAAGATCGGTTCCTACATTCCTTTCATCTCAACCTTCTTCATGCCTTTCCGTACCATTAATGGCTATGCGACTGGTCTTGAATCTTGGGCTTCATTGGGAATTGCGGTCCTCTTTACCATCGTGGGAACAGTGCTCATTGCTCGTATCTATGCGAGCCTGATCCTTCAGACCGATGACCTCGGACCATGGAAGACCATCAAACGTGCTCTTAGCTATCGCTAATTAGATAAGCTCTCAGTTACAGCTGGGGGCTTTTAGCATGCATTGAAATTTATCGGTGGACTATTTAAAACGATATACCTTCATATGAACATGTATTATTTATTAAATTATGATATGATGGATGGGAATAAAGAGAATAGAGAAAAGGACGAGTGAGACTATATATCAAAAGTAATTTTCAGAAAAAAATTACCTTTACGACAAGAGAGCTTGTTTGGAAAATGTGGTTTAAAGAAAGAAATGGTCAAGAAATAAGTTTCTCAAATGTCGGAGATGATGAGATGCTACAAAATGACTTCTATCTATCTTTACGGTTAGATAAGTGGGGAGCAAGTGGTTCTCGTTGGAAAGATGTCAAGGTTAAAGGTGGCAGTGCAATCAATTCTCAAAAATATGAAAATATTGATTTGGATTATGAAGGAAGTTATGAAAGCGACGGTAGAGAAAAGGGTGAATATCTAAGGATCGCTTCGAATTACCTGGATGTACTAACAGTTGATAAACGAGCTATGTATATTATGGCACTCGAAATTGCGACTGCGATTGATGGGCAAATTAGTGAAGATGATAAGAAAACATGGCTAAGAATCGATGAGTTTAAGGAAAAGCACCAAGATATCTTATCTCTGACCTTTGATGAAGCAAACGAAATGAGTCTGGAGGAAATTCAGACGATTGATGTTGCTGACGATCCTATCTGGGAAGAATTGGATAGAAAACGTGAGGAATACATCAAAATCCATGGCGAACGTGTATATGACGATGAGGAAGACGACGAGTGAGACTATATCTTAAAGGCAACTACGAAACTAGTATTTATCAAGCCTGTATGGAATATCCTTGGAAAATGTGGTTCAAGGAACGTAAGGGAGTGCAGGTTGGTTTTTCTTATGCACGTGATGATGACTTCTATTTTAGTGTTAGTTTGGATAAATTTTCTTCAAATGATGAGCGTTGGGGAATGGCAGATTTTAAAAAAGAAAATAACCCATGGAGTTCATTTAAATATGAGTATCTAATACTGGATTTTGAAGATTCCTATGAAAGTGATGGACTAGAAACAGGAGACTGTCTAAGAATCATCACGACTCATAAGGACATTCTAACGGTTGATAAGCGAGCGCTTTATATCATGACCATTGAGATAGCATCTGCCATTGACGGTCACATCAGCGAAGATGATAAGGAAACATGGCTGAGTGTTAAAGAATTCAAAACGAAACATGCAGATCTGTTGCATTTGACCTACGATGAAGCAGTTGACATTAGCTTGGGAGAGGTAGTAGTAATGAAAGCTGTTGGTGAGCCACTCTGGGAAGAATTAGATCGAAAACGTGAAGAATACATCAAAATCCACGGTGAAGTGGAGTTGGATGACGAGGACGAATAAGGAATTCTACTTCAACCTGAGAGCCCTCAGTTATTGCTGAGGGCTTTTTTCTTGCAAATTGACTTTTGCAAGCCTTTTCACTACAATAGAACTACAGAAAAGGAGGCGGACATGAACTATATTGAGTTTGCTGAAAATGAGCGTCTGTCCACGATTGTCCTTGGGATGATGCGGATCAGTCAGATGAGTGAAGACGAGGTGGAGGCCTTGGTAGAGGCAGCTTTGTCGATTGGGATCAACACTTTTGACTTAGCGGATATCTATGGCGATGGCCAGTGTGAGGTCCTGCTGGGTAAGCTTCTCAAGCGTCGTCCGGATCTTCGGGACCAGATGTGGATTCAGTCCAAGTGTGGGATTCGCAAAGACGGCTTTACCTATTTTGATTTTTCTAAGGACTATATTTTGGACTCCGTCGACGGTATTCTTGAGCGTCTCCAGATTGAGCGCTTAGATAGTCTTCTCCTTCACCGACCGGATGCCCTCATGGAGCCTGAAGAAGTGGCGGCAGCTTTTGATCACTTGGAGCAAGCGGGCAAGGTCCGTCATTTTGGGGTGTCCAATCAAAATCCTATGATGATGGAATTGCTTAAGACGGCTGTCAAACAACCTCTCAAGGTCAACCAGTTGCAGTTGAGTGCAGCCTTTACACCGAGCTTTGAAGCTGGTTTTCATGTCAATATGGAAGGGCCAAAAGCAGCCGTGCGAGATGGCAGTGTCTTTGAGTATTGTCGCTTAACCGATACGGTGATTCAAGCTTGGTCTGTCCTCCAGCATGGCTACTTCAAGGGGAATTTTGTCGGCGAAGAAGAGTTTGCGGCCCTCAATCACGTCCTCAATGACTTGGCGAAAAAATACCAGGTCACTCCGACAGCTATCGCCCTTGCCTGGGTCCTTCGCTATCCAGGTAAGATGCAGGCTGTCATCGGAACGACCAAGCTCCAACATGTCCTAGAAGCAGGGGAGGCAGCAACAGTCACTTTGACGCGCAAGGAATGGTATCAAATCTACTTGGCGGCGGGAAATGATTTGCCTTAGAATCTTGTTAGTAAACCAGATTTCACTCTTATCGGTGGTCTGGTTTTTTGTTTTGTTGTTTTCAGATTTTTCTTGACAAGTCTTTCTTTTTTATGGTATTCTTTATGCAACAAGTGTTGCGCAACAAATGTTGCGTGAAAGGAGTCTTATGCCACCAAAGGTTAAATTCAGTAAAGAGGCTATGATTGGGACAGCTTTACAATTGGTGAGAGAAGAGGGCATGGTTAGTTTAACGGCTCGAGCATTAGCGGAGAAACTGGGAGCCACACCGAGAGTCATTTTTGGGCAATTTGCTAATATGTCTGAGTTACAAGCAGAGGTTATTGGTGGTGCGGAGATGGTGGTGGTAGAGTATATTCGCAAGGCCTTAGAAGATGAGAAACCTTTTCGATCTGTCGGGGTTGCTTATATCCTTTTCGCCTCAAAAGAGCCCCAACTTTTTCAGTTGCTTTTCCAAAATCCTAGCAAAGAGCCGATTCGTCGCTTTCAAGATTTTCTTCCCATGAAGGATCATAGTTACCAATTGGTTCTGGATTCGATCGTTGCAGACTATCCTTTGACTGTAGAGGAGGCTGGTCGCTTGTACCAGCATCTATTTATCTACTCACACGGGATGGCCTCTATGGTTGCTTCTGGTATTTACCAGTTCAGCATGGAAGAAGTGATTGGATTACTGACAGAGGTTTGTCAATCTCTCATCAAAGAAATGGTAGGAAAGAAATGATTCAACTAGAAAATGTGCACAAAAGTTACGGCCAAACCAAGGTTTTAAAGGGGATTGATTTGCAGATTCAAGACCAGGATGATGTGGTTATCCTTGGTCCTTCTGGATCGGGCAAGTCAACTCTCTTAAATGTATTATCCGGATTAGAAAAGGTAGACGAGGGGCATATTCTCATTCAAGGGCAGGATTTATCGCAACTCACGGATGCTCAATTGACAGCCTTTCGACGTGAGAAGATTGCTTTTATTTTCCAGCAGTATTATCTATTGCCGAATCTGACGGTCAGACAGAATGTAAAGATGGGTGCTGACCTGGCAAACAATCATGATTTTTTGCAGATCATCGAGGATTTGGGGCTTGGCGATAAGCTGGACAAGTATCCGAGTGAATTGTCTGGTGGGGAACAGCAGAGAGTCTCCATTGCTCGGGCCTTGGCCAAAAAGCCAGAGATTCTCTTCTTAGATGAGCCGACGGGAGCTCTCGATGAAGAAACAGGGCGCAAGATTCTCGACTATATCTGGAAATTAAAGGAAAAATTGTGCTTTACCCTCATCATGGTGACGCACAACCAAAATATTGCGGATATGGCTAAAACCATCATTCGTGTCAATAGTGGCAAGATTACCGAAGTTGTGACCAATGATCAACCTCAGACTGCCTATGAGATTGGATGGTAAGCTATGTTTTCAGTAAAAGATATTCGAAAATTAGTTGTCGTCAGTATCATTGGGGCTTGTGCGGTCTTTGTGGCCAATCTCTTCTTGAATTTTTACCTGGATATCGAGCAGTTGGAGATTTCGAAAACCAATCCCATGATTCAGACCTACTATGATGCCCAGGTTTCGCTTTCCTGGATGGTGGCCATGGTCAGTGGAGTCGTCTTGTCTTTGACGTCGGTCCTTCTCATGTGTTTTTATATCAAACAATTTGTCGATGACCACAAGGAACAATTAGGAATTTTAAAGGCTTTGGGCTACAGTAATGGCCAGTTGGCTAAACGATTTTGGGCCTTTGGACTCAGTTTTGGAGCTGGAGCGTTTCTTGGCTATTTCGCTTCATTTCTCATGATGGGACATTTTTATGACTTCCGCAATGAAAAGGGGATTCTGCCAGAAATCACCATTCATTTTCACTGGCAGCTCTTGCTTGCTTTGGTGATTCTTCCAACAGCATTTTTTATGCTTCTCGCGATTGGTTATGCTAGAAGACAACTTCAAACTCCGGCTCTTCGATTATTGAAAAAGTCCCCAAGTCCGATCAAGGTCAAAAGGAGTAAGCGGGCTCCTAAGAAAGAGAAAGGCTTCTTAAAAGAGCTGTCCTCATCACTGATTTGGGGGAGAAAATCGATCTTGTTTTTTGTGGTCTTTGGCTCCATGTGTTTTGCGGCCATGGTTCAATTGTCTTTTGGCCTCAGGGATTACACAGATGACATCATCCAAACCATGATGATCATGATTGGCTTGATCCTTTCTTTCTCGATTCTCTTTTTGTCATTGGGGATTGTCGTCTCAGAAAGTCGTGAAACATTGGCTCTTATGAAGGCTTTTGGCTACACCGATCGTGAATGCCAAAGTCATATTCTCGCTCCCTATCGTTTCTGGGCTTATCTAGGATTTGTTCTTGGGACGGTTTACCAATACGGTATCATGGAAATTTTGATCGGTGTGATCAAAGATACGGTTCCTGAAAAGATTGAGCATCACTTTGATGGGAATGTGTGCTTTTGGACCTTGATTGGCTTTGCTGTGGTTTATGAAAGTCTCTTTTATCTATCCAGCAGAAAACTCCAAAAACAAACCATCAAAGAAGTGCTCTTAGCAGAATAAATAGAAAAGAGAGTGGGACAGAAATTGGTAATTTGTTAGAATTCGATTTCGTCGTCCCACCTCCGCACAGTTGAGTAGGGCTGTAAAAGCTGATGAAATCAGCGTAGTAGAGCCCACTCAGCCACTGCGTCTTGCTCGACAATCCAAAAACAATTGAGAGGCTAGGACTTTTGTCCCAGCCTCTTTTGTACTAGATAAACAGAAAAACGGATGCTGTCTAAAAATCTTGCATTTTTTTGCAATTTAGGTTACAATGAAGACTATAAAAAATGCGTAATCCCTAGGGTCTTTCCCTCAGGGAATTTTGTGTGTTTTGACCTATTTTCGATGGAAAGAAGCTTTGCTTCTACCGCGGAAAAAGTATGAATAACATTGGAGGTAATAATGATTCGATCCTTAATTTCCGAGATCAAGGAATTCAAGAAGCCCTCGATTTTGGCTTCCTTGTTCATGGTCTTTGAAGTCATGTTTGAGATTTCGATTCCCTTTGTCATGGCGAGTCTTTTGGACCAAGGTGTTCAACAAAGAAACATGAACAATATTTTGTTTTACGGTGGGCTCATGCTGGTCTGTGCCTTTTGCTCCCTCTTTTGTGGGATGCAGTCTGCCCGTTATGGCGCCTATGCATCGGCTGGTTTTGCTAAAAACCTTCGTCGGGCCATTTTCAAAAAGGTTCAAACCTTCTCATTTGAGAATATTGATCAGTTCTCATCAGGTGGGTTAGTCACTCGGATGATGACGGACGTGACCAATGTGCAAAATGCCTATCAAATGGTGATCCGGATCTGTGTACGGGCACCGCTCAATTTGATCTTTGCCATTGTGGCTTGTTTCTTGATCAATGCGGAAATGGCCATGATCTTTGTCTATGTGACCATCTTTTTGGCAGCTGTCTTAAGCATCATCATGAAGATTGTGTATCCGCTCTTCACAGAAGTATTTGAAGCTTATGACAATCTCAACAACAGCATTCAAGAAAACATCACCAATATGCGAGTGGTGAAGTCCTACGTTAAGGAAGCAGATGAAACCGTTAAATTCAAAAAAGCTTCACGCCGGATTTATAACATGTTTATGAAGGCTATCCGTGTCGTTGTCTTGAGTAGCCCAGCTATGATGCTTTCCATGTATGCTTCTTTCCTTTTGATCTCTTGGATTGGGGCTCATCTGATCGTTGGTGGCCAACTCTCCACTGGGAATCTGACTTCTATGTTTAGCTACACCATGACCATTCTCATGTCGCTCATGATGTTTATGATGATCTTTGTCATGTTGTCGATTTCCATGGCCTCTGTCGAGCGGATCAATGAAGTCTTGACGACCAAAACGACGATTGACTCTCCAGAAAATGGGATCAAAGATGTCGCTGATGGTTCGATCAACTTTGAGGATGTGACCTTTGCTTATACCGATGAAAATGGCGACAAGACCCATGTCTTACAAGGGATTAATCTTTCCATTCGTTCAGGGGAAGTAATTGGTATCTTGGGAGGAACAGGATCAGGGAAATCAAGCTTGGTTCAGTTGATTCCTCGTCTCTATGATGTCGAGTCTGGTCGGGTGACAGTAGCAGGCCACGATGTCAAAGAATACGATCTTGATTCCCTTCGTAAGCAAGTGGCCATGGTTCTTCAGACCAATGTCCTTTTCTCTGGTACGATTAAAGAAAATATGCGCTGGGGAAATAAGGATGCGACAGATGAAGAGATCATCGCAGCTTGTAAAATTGCGCAAGCCGATGAATTTATTCAAGATTTCAAAGAGGGTTATGACACCATGATTGAACGTGGGGGATCCAACGTCTCTGGTGGGCAACGCCAGCGTCTCTGTATTGCGCGTGCTCTTCTCATGAATCCGAAGATCTTGATCTTGGATGATTCGACTTCAGCGGTCGACACCAAGACAGATAGTTTGATCCGTCAAGGATTGGCAACCAGCTTGAAAGAGACTACCAAAATCATCATTGGTCAACGGATTTCCTCTATTCAAGATGCAGATCGCATCATCGTGATGAATGATGGCCAAATCGATGCGATCGGTCGTCACGAGGAATTGCTTGCGACCAATGCCATCTACCAAGAAGTATATGAAATGCAAACACAAGGGAAAGGAGAAGCAGATGAAAACTAAGAAAAAAGCAAATCTAGGCTCTATCCTTCGCCTGCTCGACTTCCTTTGGAAAAACTACAAGGTATCCTTGATTGTTTCCTTTATCTTAATCATTCTATCGTCTCTTGCGACGGTCAATGTAACAGCTTCGATTCAGTCCTTGGTCGACGTCTATGTGGAGCCCATGTTAACGTCAAACAGCCATGATTTCGGACCGCTCTTGTCCTTCTTGACACGGGTTGGTTTGATCTGTTTGATCGGGGTACTTGCCAACTATGGCTTTACCTTGATCATGGCGACCGTTTCACAAGACTCACTTAGAAGTCTTCGAAATCAGTTGTTTGCTCGCATGCAAAAACTGCCCGTTCGTTACTTTGATACCCACCAACACGGGGACATCATGTCTATCTATACCAATGATATTGATGCCCTTCGCCAAGCGATTGAACAATCCATTCCGCAACTCTTATCCTCAGCGATTACCATCCTTGGGGTAACGATTACTATGCTGACGGTTAGTCCACTCTTGTTCTTGATTGTTCTTTTCATGGTCATCGTCATGGTCTTTATCATCAAGGATGTTTCTGGCAAGTCAGGTCGTTACTTCGGGGCCCAACAAAAGAACTTGGGGATTGAGAACGGCTTTATTGAAGAAATGATGTCTGGTCAAAAAGTGGTTAAGGCCTTTGTGCATGAAAGAGAAAGCATTGAGGATTTTGATCGGATCAATGATCAACTCTTTGAATCCTCTTACCAAGCCAACCGCTATGCCAATGTCCTCATGCCGATTCTTGGGAACTTGGGAAATGTTTCCTTTGTTCTAACAGCCTTGATCGGTGGACTCTTTGCGCTAAACGGCGTCGGTGGTTTAACCATTGGTGGACTCATGGCCTTCTTGCAATTGAACCGTTCCTTCACAGGTCCCATTGCTCAGGTCTCTCAACAATTGAACTTTGTCCTGATGGCCTTGGCTGGTGGAGATCGTGTCTTTGATCTTTTGGACGAAGAAGAAGAAGTCGACCAAGGAAAAGTGACGCTGGTCAATTATGAACTGGTCGATGGAGAAATGGTCGAAACTGATCAGAAAACCAACAAGTGGGCCTGGAAACACCCTCGTCCAAATGGAGATTACCAGCTTGTCAAGATGGTCGGAAATGTGGTCTTTGATAATGTTGATTTCTCTTATGATGGGAAGAAACAAATTCTTCATGGCATCAATCTCTATGCAGATAAGGGTCAAAAAGTGGCCTTTGTCGGAGCGACTGGTGCAGGAAAGACAACCATCACCAACTTGATCAACCGCTTCTATGACATCCAGTCAGGAATGATCACCTATGATGGAATCGATATTAAATTGATCGAGAAAGATTCTCTTCGTCGTTCCCTTGGAATCGTTCTTCAAGATACCCACTTATTCACTGGTACGATTGCAGAAAACATCGCTTATGGCCGTGCTGATGCAACACGGGAAGAAATCCTTGAAGCAGCTCGGATTGCCAATGTGGATTCCTTTGTGAAGCACTTGGATCAGGGCTATGAGACAGTCTTGACGGATGATGGGGCTGGCCTATCAAATGGTCAACGACAATTGATCGCCATTGCCCGTGCAGCCCTTGCCAATGCGCCAGTCTTGATTCTGGACGAAGCGACGTCTTCGATCGACTCACGGACAGAGAAGATGGTGCAAGAAGGGATGGACCGCTTGATGGAAGGTCGGACTGTCTTTGTTATCGCCCACCGTCTATCGACGATTGTCAATTCCGATGTCATCATGGTGATGGACCACGGACGCATCATCGAACGAGGCAACCATGCTTCCTTGATGGCAGAACGTGGCACCTATTACCGCCTGTACACCGGTGGACTTGAAATTGATTAATAATAAAAAAGCTTGAGCGTTAGCTCAGGCTTTTTTGGCTTATGGATAATGACTTCTTAGAAACTTTCCTTAGGTGAGTACGGACGTTAGGTGAAATTATCCAGTGGATGATTTCAGCAATCCAGGAAGTTCCATGACTAATTATTGAGCCCCTTCGCTCTTTAATTTCTGGGCTCAGGCTAAAACAGTTTCCCAAACTGTTTTACTCTCAAAATTCCTGAGTACCTGAAACGTTATTGTTTCAGGCACTTTTCTCACAGCGGAAAGTCTCGAAAATAAATAGCCATTCATCAAAATCCTGACTACACTTTCAGGCTTTTTGCTTATTTCTCAAGTAATTCTTGGATCAAGTCTTCCATGGCAGCTGGTTCTGTTTTGGAGGAGAAGCGTTGGGCGACTTGGCCTTGTCGGTCGATGACAAATTTTGCGAAGTTCCATTCGATGCGTTTGCCTAGTGGCCCGGCTGCTTGGTTTTTGAGCCAGTCATAGAGAGGAAGGGCTTCTTTACCATTGACTTTGGCTTTAGCGAATCGTGGGAAGGTGGTCTGGTAGTTGAGGCTACAGAAGCTATTGATTTCTTCTGCCGTTCCTGGTGCCTGCCCCATGAATTGGTTACAGGGGATGTCTAGGATTTCAAGCCCCTTTTTCTGGTAGCGCAGGTATAGATCTTGCAGTCCATGGTATTGCGGGGTCAAGCCACAGCCTGTTGCTGTATTGACCACGATGAGGACCTTACCTTGGTAGTGAGAAAGGGGAATCTCCTCCCCATTCTGGTTTTCTAAAGAAAAATCATAAATGCTGGTCATAGGTGGTATCCTTTCTGTCTCTTCAACTTTTATTGTAGCATAAATCTCCTAATATTGGGCCAAGAGGAGCATGACTTCTTGCTTTAGTCCCTCTTGTGAAAATGATATAATAAGGAGATAACAAGCTCTCAAGAAAATGCCAAAAGGAGAACGTATCGGATGAAATTACTCTATACGGATGTTCGGACCCCCTTGACCCAGGTCCTGACACAAGAAGCCGTAGGGTTAGTAGAAAAGGGCAAGCGTGTGTTTTACATTGCGCCCAACTCTCTTTCCTTTGAAAAAGAAGCCAAGGTCTTGTCCTATTTAGAAGGTCAGGCTTCTTTTGCCATTACTGTCACGCGCTTTGCCCAAATGGCTCGTTATTTCATCCTGAATCAGGTTTTTGAGGAGCAACCCTTAGATGATATCGGTCTCGGCATGTTATTTTTTAAAGCTCTTTCCCACATGAAGGAGCAGGATCTTAAAGTTTACGGGGCCCTGCGTAAGGATCCTCAGTTTATCCAGCAACTGGTCCAGCTCTATCATGAATTGCAGACAGCCCAGATGGATTTTACAGATTTGGAGTTGCTCGAGGAAGCTGAAAAAAGAGAGGACCTCTTGGCGATTTTTGAAGCAGTCTCTGAGATGCTGGTCCAGCACCGGTATGAATCCCAGTCCAAGATGGCCTTTTTCCTCAATCAGGTCGAAGAAGGACGGCTGGAAGAGCAATTACAGGATGTAGCGATCGTCGTCGATGGCTTCACGCGTTTTTCTGCGGAAGAAGAGGCTTTGATTAGTCTCCTTCACCGAAAAGGAGTGGAGATTGTCATCGGGGTCTATGCCAGTGAAAAAGCCTATCGAGCAAGCTTTAGAGAGGGCAATCTTTACCAGGCTAGTGTTGACTTTCTCCTTCAGCTGGCTAAGACTTTTGAGGTACAGCCTCAGTATTGTGGGCAAGCGATTGAAGATTCCTTTAGTCGCATTACCCGCATGCTAGAAGCGCGCTACGATTTTTCACAAGTTGAAAATGAGCTCAAGGAGCACGACCGAACAGCGGTTCAACTCTGGCAAACCAATACGCAAAAGGAAGAGTTGGAATTTGTCGCTAAATCGATCCGTCAGCGTCTTCATGATGGGGCCCGCTATCGGGATATTCGGGTCTTGCTAGGCGATGTAGAAGCTTATCAACTGCAACTCAAGACCATTTTTGACCAGTATCAGATTCCCTTTTACTTGGGACGAAGTGAAGCCATGGTCCACCATCCCTTGATTCAGGTCGTTGAATCGCTAGGGCGGATCAAGCAGTTCAATTACCAGACAGAAGACGTTATCAATCTGTTGAAAACGGGTCTGTATAGTGATCTGACGCAAGAGGAAGTCGATGCTTTTGAGCAATACCTTCGCTTTGCAGAAGTAAAGGGTGCTACAAAATTTCACAAGCCTTTTACCAGCAATCGTCAGGGCAAGTTTAATTTGGAAGAGCTCAATACTCTCCGAGAACGCGTCGTAGAACCTCTAGTCCCTTTCTTTTCACAGCGCAAACAAAAGGTGACCCATCTCTTAACCGCCTTTACAGAGTTTCTGCAAGAGGCTCAGCTTTCTCAGAACCTACAAGCTTTGATCAAGGATCTATCCTTGGAGGAGCAGGAGCGCTATGATCAAGTCTGGAAGGCCTTCCTTCATGTCTTAGAAGAGTTGAACCTGGTCTTTGAGGACCAAGAGCTGACAGTGGATGACTTTTTGGCCCTCCTCTTATCGGGGATGCAATTGTCTCAATACCGGACAATTCCTGCTACGGTCGATGTAGTCACGGTTCAGTCCTATGACTTGATTGAACCCTTGACAGCGCCTTACGTCTACGCGATCGGGCTGACCCAGGAGCGTTTTCCAAAGATCGCTCAGAACACCTCTCTACTCAGTGAAGAAGAGCGCCAGCAGCTCAATGAGGCCACCCAAGAAGGAGCAGAGCTCCAGGTGGTGACCAGCGAAAATCTCAAGAAGAATCGCTTTGTGGCAGTTTCGCTCCTCAATGCGGCGACCAACCAACTGGTTCTATCGGCTCCTAGCTTGGTCAATGAAATGGAAGATAGTGTCTCTCCTTACCTTGTCGAATTGGCCAAGGAGCCTATTGCCATCGAGTGGACGACCAAACAAGCCCAAGCTTCGAGTGATGATATCGGGACCTACCGAGCCCTTTTAGCGCGCGTGATCGAGCTCCATCAAGAAGAAATTACGAGTGAGTTGTCTCCTGAAGAAGCCAGCTTTTGGGGTGTGGCGGTACGGGTCTTACGCAAGAAATTAGCCACTGAAGGCATCCAGATTCCTCAAATTTCAACGGAATTAAAGAGCCGTCAGCTTCAGTCGGATACGCTTCAAGCGCTCTATCCAGAGGGCAAAGCATTGACCTTATCCGCTTCTGCCTTGAATGAATACTACAAGCACCAGTATGCCTTTTATCTGCGCTATGTCTTGGGCTTACAAGAAGACGAAACCATCCGGCCAGATGCTCGCAGTCATGGGAATTTCCTGCACCGGATCTTTGAAAAAGTCTTAAAAGATAGCTCCGATCAAGCGTTTGATCGGCGTTTAAACGAGGCGATTCGAGAAACCAGCCAGGAAGCAGAGTTCCAGCAATTGTATGCTGAAAGTGGAGAGACCGAGTTTATTCGTCAGTTGCTTCTTGATACCGCGAAAACAACCGGACGGGTCCTCGCCCAGCAAAATGGCATCGAGACCATTGGTGAAGAGACCCTCTTTGGAGGGAGCACCCACACCTCTTATCCATTGTCCGATGGCCGTCTTCTGCAGCTACGAGGCAAGGTGGACCGCATTGATCAATTGAGGGATCGGGGAGCCCTCGGAGTCGTGGACTACAAGTCCAGTCTGACGCAGTTCCACTATGACAAGTTCTTTAATGGCCTGAATTCTCAATTGCCGACCTATCTTTCTGCCATCCAGGATCTGAAGGAATACCAAGAAGAGCAGGGGATTTTCGGGGCCATGTATTTGGAAATGGGAGATCCTGTAGTGGATCTGAAAAAGACCAAGACAGTAGAGGATGCCATCAACCAAACCATGAAAAGTCAACAGTACAAGGGGCTCTTTATGGCAGATCAGGCGCCTTATCTGGGCGAGGCCTATGACAAAAACAAGGCCATGATGCTGAGTAAGGAAGAGCTGGACTTGCTCCTCTTGTACAACGCTTATCTCTATAAAACAGCAGCAGAAGGGATTCTCAAGGGGCAATTTGCCATCAATCCCTATAGTGAAAATGGGCGCAATATCGCACCATTTGTGGAGCAGTTTAAATCCATTACAGGATTTGAAGCCGATCGTCACCTAGGTCAGGCACGGTTCTTGACCAAACTAGACCAAAAAGGAATACGCGGTGAAAAGGTGAAAGCCGCTTGGATCGAGAAGATGAAGGAGGTCTTGAACAAATGATCAAACAAGCATTTTTGACAAGAGAAGAAATCAAGGCCCTCCAGGTCCAAGAGGCAGCTTCTACCAAAGAGCAAAAGCGGACACCAGAACAGATCGATGCCATCTATAGTTCGGGTACCAATATCCTGGTGTCGGCCTCTGCTGGATCAGGAAAGACCTTTGTCATGGTGCAGCGGATACTGGATCAGATGCAGCGTGGCATTTCGATTAAGGAGCTCTTTATCTCGACCTTTACGGTCAAGGCAGCAGGAGAGCTCAAGGAGCGTTTGGAAAGTGAACTTGGGAAAGCCCTGCAAGCGAGTGATGATCCAGAGCTCAAGCAACACCTGGCCCGTCAAATCGCAGATGTCGCCACCAGCGATATCGGAACCATGGACTCTTTTACCCAAAAGGTCCTAACGCGCTATGGCTATTTGCTTGGGTTGGCGCCTCAGTTTCGCATTTTACAAAACGCCAGTGAGCAACGCCTCTTACAAAATGAAGTTTTTCAAACTGTTTTTGACCGCTATTACCAGGGGGAAAACCAAGAAGCCTTTGTGCAGATGGTCAAGAATTTCACCGGCCAGCGCAAAAATTTGACCTTGTTTAAAGAACAGGTTTACCAGATCTATGATTTTCTTCAGTCGACCAGTGATCCGGAGAAATGGCTGGAAGAGCATTTCCTAAAAGGCTATGAGGAGACTGATTTTGAAAAGGTTGAAGGCGATCTGATGGAGAACATCCAGCAGGCCCTTTATGAGGCAGAAAGCTTTTTTGCCTTTCATTTGTCCAATGAGGGCCAAGCATTTGGTAAGGCCAAATATTTGGAAGCTGTAGAAGAGGTGCTCGATCAGATTGGAATCCTGACAGGTCACACCAATAAAGAACAACTGACTTCGGTCCTAAAGGCAGTCGTGGCGATTAGTCGGGCATCAAATGGGGGAGCCTTGACCAATAGAGCCCGTAAGGAAGAGCTAAAAGACCTAGTCACAGCCTATAACCAGGATAAAACCATACATATCAATCGCCTCAGAGACTTGGAAAATCAGCTCTATCAGCTGGAATTTCAACAATCCTTCCACCAAGAAGAAGGCCCCATGCTCTCCTTGCTCCGGAACTTTATCAGAGACTTTGCTCGCGCTTATCTGGAGCGAAAAATCCAAGAAAAAGCTTATGAATTTGGGGATATCAGTCATTTTGCCATTCAAATTTTAGAGCAATTCCCAGAGGTGAGACAAGCCTATCAAGAGCGCTATCATGAGATCATGGTCGATGAGTACCAGGATACCAACCACACTCAAGAGCGGATGTTGGATTTACTGTCAAATGGCCATAATCGCTTCATGGTGGGAGATATCAAGCAATCCATTTATCGCTTCCGTCAGGCAGATCCACAGATTTTCAATGATAAATTTAAGGCCTACCAAGAAGAAGGGGCGAAAGGGCGGTTGATCCTCCTCAAGGAAAATTTCCGGAGTCATGTGGAGGTATTGGACGCGACCAATGATGTCTTTCGCCATTTGATGGACGAAGAGGTAGGAGAGATTGACTACAATCAAACCCACTATCTAGTCGCAGGTAGTGACAAGCAGCGGATGGCCTTACCACAACATCGGGCAGAATTTTTGCTCTATGATGGCAGCCAAGACCAGGAAGAAAAGACAGAAGACGAGGAAGCTGCTTCTGGACTCGAGACGGTTTCCAAGGGAGAAATTCTTCTAGTTATCAAAGAAATTTTACGCCTCCATCGGGTGGAAAAAGTGCCCTTTAAAGAGATCACGCTCTTAACGGCGACTCGAACGCGAAATGATGCGATTCTGGAAGCCTTTGACCAGTACCATATTCCTCTTGTGGCAGATAGCGGACAGGCGCATTATCTTGAGTCACTGGAAGTGATGGTCATGTTGGATACCTTGCGGACCATTAACAATCCCTTGCATGATTATCCCTTGGTTGCTCTCATGAAATCCCCCATGTTTGACTTTGATGAAGATGAGCTGGCACGGATTTCCTTGCAGACGCTTCCAGAGCAAAAGCAAGTGGCCTTCTACCACAAGGTCCAGTTAGCCCTTGAAAAGACTGCAGAGCATGCAAATCTGATTGATGCCAAGCTCTCAGCTAAAATCGAGAACTTCCTCAAGGTTTTATCTACTTGGAGAGCTGCTGCCAAGACCCATTCGCTCTATGATTTGCTGTGGAAAATCTATGAGGATCGCTATTACTATGACTATGTCGGCGCCCTTCCAAATGGGGCCCAGCGCCAGGCCAATCTCTATGCCTTGACGCTTCGGGCCAATGATTATGAGAAGGCCAGCTTTAAGGGCTTGTCGCGCTTCATTGCCATGATCGACAAGGTGATCGAAAATGAACACGATTTGGCTAGCGTACCTCTTGCGGCTCCAAAAGATGCCGTCCAGCTCATGACCGTCCATAAGAGTAAGGGGCTGGAATTCAAGTATGTCTTTATTCTCAATATGGACAAGGCTTTTAACCGTAAGGATCAATCGGGGCCAATTATTCTCAGTCGTCAAAAAGGGATTGGCCTTAAATATGTTGCGAACCTGCCGGTTGAGACAGAGAATCCAGCTGCTCCAAAAACCATTCGCCTGCAGATCGAAACGCCTTGCTACCAACGGAACGTGGAAGAAACAAAATTGGCCACGATTTCAGAGCAGATGCGTCTTCTTTATGTCGCCATGACACGGGCCGAGCTCAAGCTCTATCTGGTTGGAAAAGGCCGTGAGGACAAATTGCGTGATACCGATTGGGGGACCAGTCGCAATGGCAAGCTGGATCCGGAGAAACGAAAAGCATGGACCTCTTATCAGGACTGGCTCTTTGCTATTCAAGATGTGTTTGCTAAGAATACTCTGGCCTATGACACGCGTTTTGTGACAGACGAAGACCTGACACCAGACCAGCTGGAGCCACTAGAGAAGGAGAAGGATTCCCGCTTCGATCAGCTCAAGGATATCCGTCAGTCAGAGGATATTCGTCGGGCCTTGGATATCTTGGAAAATGTTGATCGCCTCAATCAGCTCTATGCTCCAGCCATTCATTTGCCAAGTGTCCGTACTCCTAGTCAGATCAAGAAATTCTACGAGCCGGTCATGGATGCCAATGGCGTCCAAATCATGGATGCAAAGCTAGTTGCGCCTGACTTTGAGCTGCCAACTTTTGGTCAAGAAAAAGCCGTGACAGGAGCCCAGGTCGGTAGTGCTGTCCATGAACTCATGCAGCGCGTGCCTCTTGGAGAAGAAATCACGCTGGATACGCTGCATCAAGCCTTGGAGCAAGTTCAAGCAGAGCCAACGGTCAAAGCCCGCATCAAGCTAGAGGCCATCCTTGCTTTTTATGAGACACCTTTGGGGTCCTTGCTTCAAAAAGAAGCCTCTCGAGTCCGTCGCGAAGCTCCCTTTGCCATGCTGAAGAAAGATCCAGCTAGTGGAGAGGACTTTGTCGTGCGGGGGATCCTGGATGGTTACTTGGTGCTAGAAGACCGGATCCTACTTTTTGATTACAAGACGGATCACTACAAGGTTCCTAGCCAATTGGTCGAACGCTACCGGGATCAGCTCGATCTCTATGCAGAAGCTCTTCGTCGTTCTTATGGCAAAGAGCAAGTAGAAAAATACCTCGTGCTTCTAGGTAGCCCCCATCTAGAAGTGGTGAAAGTGGAGTAAATCATGGCAATTGCACAGAAAAACATCGAACGGATCCAAAGAATGGAAGATTATTTGAATGACTATGCCAAAACTTTGGAAGAAACCAAAAAAGCAGTGGATCAGCTAAGAGAGCATCAAGAAAACTATATCCAACTGCGCGATTATTATAGTAGTCAGGCCTATTTTGATGATTTGGACTTGTCCAATCAAGCTGACTTTCCAGCAGATCTTCCTTGTGGTGTCCTGTCCGAAGATGCCGTCTATGATTTGTTAGACGAGCACTTTCAGATGGGAGTGGAGCTCTTGGAGATCGCAACAAAGATGATCAAAGAACGGTGAAATCATTATTTATATTTTATCTTTCCTTAGGTGACGGCGGACGCTAGCGAACTTCTACGAAGTTCCATAGCTAATTATTGAGCCCCTTCGCTCTTGAAATTCTTAGCTCAGGCTAAAACAGTTCCCCGAACTGTTTTACTCTCAATAATTCCGAGTACCTGAAACAGCTCCTGTTTCAGGTACTTTTGTCACTGCGGAAAGAAAAATATACAAATGATGACATAGTGAATTGTGGGATTACTTGACTAATTCATTGGATATTTCAACTGACTTATTAAAATGTAAAAGCAACTAACAGATACAAAAAAAGCTCCGGTTTCCCGGAGCTTTTTGAATGATTAGTGTGAGACACGGCGACGTGCTGCTTTTTTGCGGTTTTCTTCGATGAAAGCTGCTTTTTGTTCTTCTGGTTCGATTACTTTCTTCTTGAATGTGTAAACTGCACCTGCGACAGCAGCAACTGTACCAGCAACACCAGTAACAAAACCTTTACCAAATCCTTTAGCCATGAGAATTTCTCCTTTTCTGAACTTTAAATATTTATGTTATAATATATGGTAACGAAAAAACGTGAATTTTGCAAGGAAAAACGATGAAAACCAAGATAATTGTGATTGTGGGACCAACTGCTGTTGGGAAAACAGCTCTTGCGATCGATTTAGCGCAAGCCCTCAATGGTGAAATTATCAGTGGCGATAGCCAGCAAGTCTATCGCAAGCTGGATATTGGAACGGCCAAGGCGACACCAGAAGAGCAAGCTGCAGCTCCTCATCATTTGATCGATGTGCGGGAGGTAACCGAGTCTTACTCGGCTTTTGATTTTGTAAGAGAAGCTAAGACAGCGATTGAGGATATCACAGCTAGAGGCAAACTTCCTATCATTGCAGGTGGGACGGGCCTTTACATCCAAAGTCTGCTCGAAGGTTATCATCTAGGTGGTGAAGTTCCTCATGAAGAGATTCTGGCCTATCGCGCTCAATTGGATTTGTTGTCGGATGAAGACTTGTACCAAAGGGTAGCGGAGCAAGGACTTGTGATTCCTCAGATCAATCGCCGTCGGGCCATGCGGGCTCTTGAAATTGGGCATTTTGGGCAGGACCTCGCAAACGAAGAGACCGATTATGAACCCTATCTCATCTGTCTAGATGATGATCGATCCTTGATCTATGAGCGCATCAATCGCCGAGTAGATCGCATGCTAGAGGAAGGCTTGCTGGATGAAGCTCGGTGGCTCTATGATGACCATCTGGAGGTTCAGGCAGCTAAAGGGATTGGTTACAAGGAACTCTTTCCTTACTTTAAGGGAGAGCAGAGCCTTGAGGAAGCCAGTGAGATCCTCAAGCGCAATACGCGGCGCTTTGCCAAACGGCAGTTGACCTGGTTTCGAAATCGGATGGAAGTAAAATTTTACGCCATTTCTGCCCCCCACTTCAAGGAGCAGGTTCTTGCAGATGTAAAGGAGTTTTTACAGCATGATTGAAACAGAAAAAAAACAAGAACGCATCCTTTTGGTCGGTGTGGAACTTCAAGGTATGGACAATTTTGACATGTCTATGGAGGAGTTGGCGAGCCTGGCTAAAACAGCTGGTGGAGATGTACGGGGCTCTTATACACAAAAGCGGGAGAAATACGATACCAAGACCTTTGTCGGCTCAGGAAAACTAGAAGAAATCGCTCAAATGGTCGAAGCAGATGAGATTACGACCGTGGTGGTCAATAACCGCCTGACCCCCCGTCAAAATGTCAACTTAGAAGAAATCCTTGGGGTTAAGGTCATTGACCGGATGCAGTTGATTTTAGATATCTTTGCCATGCGGGCTAGGAGTCATGAAGGCAAGTTGCAGGTGCACTTGGCCCAGCTCAAATACCTCTTGCCACGCCTTGTCGGTCAAGGAATCATGCTCAGCCGTCAGGCTGGGGGAATTGGTTCTCGTGGACCAGGGGAAAGTCAGTTGGAGTTGAACCGCCGGAGCGTTCGCAATCAAATCACCGATATCGAGCGTCAGCTCAAGGCAGTTGAAAAGAACCGGGAAACCCTTCGTGAAAAACGCTTGGAATCACCTGTCTTTAAGATTGGTTTGATCGGCTATACCAATGCAGGAAAGTCGACCATTATGAATCAGTTGACCAGTAAGAGCCAGTATGAAGCCGATGAACTCTTTGCGACTTTGGACGCCACAACCAAGAGCATCCATCTAACAGGCAATCTGCAAGTAACGCTGACCGATACGGTTGGCTTTATCCAAGATCTGCCAACAGAGTTGGTATCAAGCTTTAAGTCGACCTTGGAAGAAAGTAAGAATGTAGACCTTCTGGTCCATGTCATCGATGCATCTGACCCCAATCATGAAGAGCATGAAAAGACGGTACTTTCGATCATGAAGGACCTGGATATGCTGGAGATCCCTCGCTTGACGCTTTACAACAAAGCAGATAAAGTAGCAGACTTTACACCAACCCAGACACCTTTTAGCTTGATTTCAGCGCGCTCTGAGACAGCCCGTGAAGATCTCCAGGCTTTGCTTCTAGAAAAACTGAGAGAACTCTTTGTTCCCTTTACCATTCGCGTTCCCTTTTCAAAATCTTATCGGACACATGATCTAGAAACAGTTGCGATCATTGACCAGCGTGAATTTGAAGAGGATGTCGAGGTCATTCAAGGTTATATCGCAGAGAAAAATAAGTGGAAGTTGGAAGAATTTTATGACGGATTACGTTGATTTAGCAATAAAATATGGAGGCTATACCAGCCTCGATCGGGTCTATCTGACCAATCTTTTAAGCACGATCCCTGAGGAATTGCGTCTCCGTGTGATCACGCCTCCCCCAAGTGTGATCAACGCCTATTTCGCCGAGCTCTACCAAAAGAAGAGCCCCAAGGAAGCCATGGATTATTTCTTGGACTTGAGCCGGGTATTTGACTTATTCACAGACCAGCAAACCTTTGATGAACGGAAGCCTTTTATCCGCCTCAACTTATCAGGTAAGTCTTATGGCTTGGCTTACGTAAATGAAGAGCTAGCCTGTGTCTTTGCTGAACATCCAGCAGAGGATATCACCTCTTCGATTTTATTCGAAATTGCAGAGATCTTTCCGCATTGTTTGGTCTTCGAAAAAGATGGTAAGATCTGCTTGCAAGAGGCTGAACCAGAAGTGGTCACTAAAACAGAAGCCCTCTCAGCCCTGACTGACTTGATGACCTTGGAAGATGGACGCTTGAAACTGTCAGGATATAACCAAGAAGAGCTCCTCGAGTTAGCGCAAGCCTACCCTGGCGACCTTTCTTTCCGTTCAGAGAACCGGACGGCCATGATTTATATAGATAGAAAGTAGACAATGGACATTCAATTTTTAGGAACGGGAGCTGGGCAACCCTCAAAAGCCCGTAATGTATCGAGCCTAGCGCTCAAATTGCTGGACGAGATCAATGAAGTCTGGCTCTTTGATTGTGGCGAAGCGACACAGAATCAAATTTTAGAAACGACCATTCGTCCGCGAAAGGTTAGCAAGATCTTTATCACTCATTTACACGGAGACCATATTTTTGGTTTGCCAGGTTTCCTCTCTAGTCGGGCCTTTCAGGCCAATGAAGAGCAGACGGATCTAGATATCTATGGACCAGTAGGGATCAAATCCTTTGTGATGACTAGTCTTCGCGTATCAGGCTCTCGCCTGCCTTACCGCATTCATTTTCATGAATTCGATGAACATTCTCTGGGCAAGATTTTAGAAACCGATAAATTTACGGTTTATGCGGAGGCTTTGGACCACACCATTTTCTGTGTCGGTTACCGGATCATGCAAAAAGACCTCGAAGGGACGCTCGACGCAGATAAGCTGAAGGCAGCGGGTGTTCCCTTTGGGCCGCTCTTTGGTCAGGTTAAAAATGGCCAAGATGTCACCCTGGAAGATGGGACTAAGATCATTGCAGCGGATTATATTTCAGCCCCTCGGCCTGGTAAGATTATCACGATCCTCGGAGATACCAGAAAGACTGATGCCAGCGTCCGCCTTGGAGTCAATGCGGATGTCCTCGTCCATGAGTCTACCTATGGCAAGGGTGATGAGAAGATTGCTAAGAAACACGGTCACTCGACCAATATGCAGGCAGCAGAAGTGGCGCGTGAAGCAGGGGCCAAGCGCCTTCTTTTGAACCACATCAGTGCTCGCTTCTTATCAAAAGACATCAGCCAATTGCGCAAGGATGCGTCCAGCATTTTTGAAAATGTCTATGTCGTCAAAGATTTGGAAGAAGTGGAGATCTAAGATGCGAACTATTCTCATAACAGGAGCAAGTGGAGGCTTGGCCCAAGAAATGGTCAAGCTCCTCCCTGAAGATCGGCTGATTCTCCTAGGCAGAAATCAAGAAAAACTGGAAAAGCTCTATGCCAGTCATCTTCAAGCTGAATGCATCGGGATCGATATCACTGATTCTTCAGCCGTTCAAGATTTGGTAGAAGAGCTCTATCAGCGCTATGGGCAGATCGATGTCTTGGTCAACAACGCAGGCTATGGGATTTTTGAGGCCTTTGATCGCATTTCTGACCAGCAGGTGCAGGAAATGTTTGAGGTCAATACCTTTGCCCTCATGCAGTTTTCACGCTTGATGGGTGCGCACATGAAGGCAGCAGGAAAGGGGCACATCGTCAACATCGTCAGCATGGCGGGTCTCGTCGCAACTGCCAAATCCAGCCTTTATTCGGCTACCAAGTTTGCGGCCATCGGCTTCTCCAATGCTCTGCGGTTGGAACTCATGCCTTTTGGTGTCCATGTGACGACGGTTAATCCAGGCCCCATCCGGACCACTTTCTTTGATCAGGCAGACCCAGACGGAAGCTATGTCAAAGCTGTGGATCGCTACATTTTGGAACCAGACTTTGTGGCTAAGAAGATTGTTAAAAACTTTGGAAAACCAAAACGTGAGCTCAATCTTCCTTGGCTTTTGAACCTGACCCACAAGCTCTATACCCTTTTCCCACGCATCTCGGATAAGATAGCTAGCAAGATGTTCAATTTCAAATAGGAGGAGATCGATGGCCGCAAATATTCAAGCCTATTTAGAAAACCTTCGGCAACCCTGGGGACAGATCTATTATGATATCCTTTTTGAACAATTACAGGACATCAAGGGGAAGCGAGTGCTTGATTTCGGCAGTGGTTTTGGCCTTGTAGCCAACCACCTGGCGCAAGACAATCAAGTCCTTGCTGTGGAACCCAATGAGGAAATGGTGGCCTTGCGGGTCCAGGACCATCCCTACCAGCAACTCGTTGGGAGTCTGGACCAGATAGAGAGCTTTGAAGATGCCAGCTTTGATGTCATCCTCTGCCATAATGTCTTGGAGTATGTAGAGGATCGCAAGGTGGTTCTCAAGAAATTCATCCGTCTCTTGAAACCAGGAGGCTTGCTCTCTATCGTTAAGCACAATGAAGTTGGCCGCGTCCTGCAGACCGTCGTTTTTGAAAATGATACTCAAAAGGCCCTTGATCTCTTAGCAGGTCAGGATCTGGAAACCCACTCCATGGGTTTGGCACAGGCCTATGATCTCGGTGCAGCAGTAGAAGACTTAGCCCTTGAAGTCAAGGATTACCAAGGGATCCGTGTCTTTTATGCCTTGCAGGACAATCGCTTCAAGGGCCAAGAAGGCTGGCGAGAGTCTATGCTCAAGATGGAGCTGGCTGTTTGCCAAGAGTCCCCTTACCGGGATATCGCCTTCTTCCAGCACTATAGGTTAAAAAGGAGTTAAGATGTTAGATTATAAAAAAGAAATTCCAGCGATGACAGACCTACTCGAACTCTACAGCTCGGTGGGTTGGACCAATTATACCAACAACCCATCTATGCTGGAACAAGCTGTCAAAGCCAGTCTCTGGCAGTTGGCCGTCTATGATGAGAAAGAGCTCGTCGCCTACATTCGCTTGGTAGGTGATGGCCACTCGGTTATTTTTGTGCAGGACCTTTTGGTAAGACCAGATTACCAGCGTCAAGGTATCGGAAGGAAACTCTTAACAGAGGCTTTAGCGACCTTCCCTACTGTCTATCAACGGCTCCTCGTCACTGAACGTAGCGAGAAAAATCTAGCCTTTTACCAGTCTCTCGGCTTTGTCGAACTTTCAGAGCAAGCCTGTACAGGGATGATTTATATGAAATAGAGAGTGGGACAGAAATCGGTAATTCGTTAGAATTCGATTTCGTCGTCCCACCTCCGCACAGTTGAGTAGGGCTGTAAAAGCTGATGAAATCAGCGTAGTAGAGCCCACTCAACCACTGCGCCTTGTTCGACAATCCAAAAACAATTGAGAGGCTAGGACTTTTGTCCCAGCCTTATCTATTTGACTGACAAAAGGGGTGATTGATGGTAAAATGAGGATGAGATTAGGAGGAGATGGAATGAAGAAGAAAATAAAATGGGGACTTGTCTTATGTTCGGTACTTATACCAGTATGTTTGAGTGCCTGCAAACAAGGAACTGTAGAAAAACAAGGTTCTTCGAATAAAGAAGTACAGAAGAAAATCGATCGAAAAAACATTCATTTTGACAAGACAGGACCTGCAGCAACATTTGATTGGGATGCAAAGAACAGTATCAGATACATAACGTTTGAAAAACTTCCACAATATATGAGGTCAGATGATAGCGATGGTATTTCAATATATGGACAGCAACCGAATGAAGCCTCTCTATCTGAGGAAGGAAGGGTTCAAAAAGCTTTGCAGGTCGTTGAAGGAGTCTATGTAGATCAAAGTAGAATAGACACAGTAATCAAGGCCAATGGGGCAAAAAATCAAGAAGATATGTATACTCGACTCTGGAACGATTATATTATCCCTAAAATTGAAAAAAACAGTAGTACTTTTGATCCAAATACTTATGTGGAATATCTTGGTGAGAAGTACCCCCTCAAAATATATGGTCCGATGTATTTGAAGCTCATGACGAATGCATTGAGCTTTGGAAAAAAATATGAGTTAAAGGGCTATGCAGTTAAGGGAAACAAAGTATTCATTCGCATTCAGGTACCAACTTACTTCCCAGAGCTTTTATCGAGAGGGAATAAATATTATAAAAATCCTAATGAGTCAGATTTCAATCAAGCCTTCTATGATTGGCTCGATGAATTCCATCAAAGGTATGCTGAAAAAGAAACAAATCGTGATGATCATATTTCCTATATCATGCTTTCAACAGTTTTACAACAGTTAGTTAACAAAAATTTCGAGGCAATCTCATTATCCGGTTATGCTGATAGTAAAACTTCGCCTACGGAATTCACGGTTGAAATGGAAGTGACAAATCAAGGTGATGTTCGAATTGATTTAAAAAACTTGGCTATTCTCTTACAAATCCCTCAACAAATGAAGGGGGATAATCAGTATGGTAAGCAAGATGAGAATAATATCTTTTGGACCATCCCATCTGGAAATAATAGTGATGGACAAAAGGTAAAAGAAAAATTAAAGAATTTTAACCCAAAAAATCCTGTTAAAAGCTATGCGATTTGAGAGCCAGTTCTATTTGCTAATGGCTTAGAAGTTACACTGAATCGTGTAACAGACGATCCAAATTTGGATGTTCAGGATGATCAAGACCGTATCGATACAAGGAAAAAACAACATCGATTGATCGTCGAATTCACCATATCGAATCCAACACCTCTCCGTATTGAAAATACTCCAGATTATACAAATGTAGATCTCTATGATGGCCATGCAAAATCTGCTTATATGCTGAATAATACTTTAAATTACAAACAGCCAACAGTCCTTGAGGCAGGAGAATCTGGTATATATAAAATTAACTATTTAACAGATGGGGATGGACCATTTACGGTTGTTTATGGTGATGCAAAATGGGTGATTCCAAAATAAGGAATACTTCTTGATAGGATAGGTTTAGTCTGATGTTTGTTTACTTTGAGTTTTTCTATCAGACAGTATTCACATAATGCAAGGATTTCCAAGAGTAGAAATCCTTTTTTTCAACCACTGACACTTTATAAGAATCATGGTAAAATAGTTTGTAGGAGCTAGTGATTAGGAGGAACTGTTTATGCCTAAGTTATTTAAGTCAAAGATATTTTTATTTACTTTATTCGTCGTTATGATTGGTTCTATCTCCTCTATCAAAGAACAACTTCGTGAAAGAGAATTGCGTCAGTATGTTCAATGGAAACCGAGGCCAGTAATTAAGGACTATGAATTTATTCATAACGGGGAAGCACTAGTCATCGAATGGGACGATGTTGATGAGAGAGAATTAATTGAAGAAGTTAATAATGGTAAACCAAAATTTGCGTACCAACTTAATACACCTAATGGTGCAAGTGGTGAGCGCTATATCATGCAAGAAAGCTATAAGTTAAAAGCGAGTAGTGATAAGTTTTTAGCCTATAGAATTGCACCAGATTCGGCGCCTTATCTAAGCTACAATGAGCCCAAAGAAGGGGAGTATTGGTTGATTGATGTATACGACACGCACGATCGAAACCTAAAACCTAAAACCTATGATGTCTTTAAAATGGTACGTGACTATAATAAGAAATATATCCCACTCGATATTTCAGAAGAAATATACGAAACAGAGGACAATGAAGCCTACTTTCTTATTACTATGTTAGCACCCAAGGAATCAAACGTAGTGATTGAAAATGGAGCTATGAAAGTTGTTACGGAGGGGTTTAACGAGACTTCACAGTATCCGGTTGAGCTGGGGCTGATCGATGCAAAAACAGGAAAAATATCTAAAAAGAGTTCCTCTGGTAAAAGTGTTGAAGAAGTTAAAACGGAGTCAAAACAGAGATTTGAGAATAGACATCCATTTGCCTTTATGCTAGGAACTGGATTATTTGGTCCCAGAGCAAATCACTTAAGTTCTAGAGGCTTACAACTTAGGTTTAATCAAAGTTTTAGGGAAACTGAAAAGAATATCATACCTTTAGCTTCAGCCTACCCAAAGGTCTATCAGATGATGAAAAATCAGTATCGATCAACTTTGTATTTTTTAGGCGAGGAAGATGTAGAGTTTCAACTCTCCTTTTTGGAATTACTACATGATTCCTATGGTTCTTTCGTTAAAAATTTCACGCTTCCTGCTGATTTTTCAATAGATGGGCAAGAGCACCTTGTTCAGAATAAAGAAGAATTCTTTCGATACTTCAAATCCCAGCCTCAAAAAAAACAGTACTAATTTCGAGTTAGCTCTTATGAATATATTTTACGAAGTAACACCCAGAAGGATACCTAAGGAAAGAGCTTTTTAAAAATTTAACTATTCCCGCAGAATTTTCAAAAGATGGGCAAGAACATCTTGCGAATAACAAAAAAGAATTTTTCCAATATTTTAAAAAGGAATTAAATCAAAGTAAGGATACTACAGAGTTCTCATTGCTGAGACGCTTATATGAAGTACAGAACTACGTGGTCTCTAGAGATTTTGGTCAGTCCTTCGGTAATCTGACCATACCAGCTGAGTATACTAAAGATGGGAAGGTTCATGTCGTTCAAAATGATGAAGAATTCTTCAAATATATGGATTTAGAGAAAATTCCTAATAAAAAGATGAAAGAAGATATTAAAAAAATGTTCCCATATGATGTAAAAAATTAATCGATTAGGTCGAATTTAGCAAGGAGGTCAGGCTATGAAGCCCAACTATTTCAAACTATTCGCAGGAATTCCACTTATTCTTTGTTGCCTGTTTCTTTCCAGTTGTAAGATCATGAAACCGAGTGATTATAAAAAAGCGAAGGAAGTTGTCAGCAGTGAGCTTGCTAAGGTTGGTCTTCATGGAAATGTTAAAATTAATCGTCTTTCCTGGCAGGCTTTAGAAATTCCAGGTTATAATGTCGATTTTACTTATTCGGAGAAAACCTATGACGGTCAAACCGTACCTCTTGAGGTGCATGCTTTCTTACAAAATGACTGGTCTGATCCCTATGGACAAACCACTCCAAGTTATAAAGAAGTTTTTACAGAGCAGAAGATAGTACAGAAAAAAGAGGCCCAACTACTGGATAAGCTTAAAAAGCAGGATTTAGGCCTGACTCTCTCTTATTTTCATTTTATCTCCAATGTTGATTCTTCTTATCAAAAGGAGTCTGCAGAAGAGTTGGAAGAACTGGCGGCTCAAAATAGGCAAGAAGGAAAGAATGATTTCGCGGGTTATTACCAGATTCCGTACGCCACCCTTATTCAAAAGGGGATGGTTCGTATGATGATCTCAGTAGAAGATGACCAAGCCATCCAGGAAAAGGATTTAAAAGCTGCTGCTAAAAAGTTGGATGCCAGTGATCTTCCAGATGGTGATTATGATTTCTATTATCTGGATTTCAAGAATAAAGATCATGAATCCATCACTTATAAATTCAACGTTAAGGATGGACAGGTTGTGAAATTGGATCAGTAAAAAAGGTAAAATAGAAAAAACGACAGCTCAGGATGAAGGTCCCTGAGCTGTTTTTGTTATCTATTAAAGAAAAACGGGATAAAAAAGAGAACCTTTAGGTTCTCTCTTATTTGTTTCAACTTCTACGAATGAGAGTAGAAGTTTCTTCGTTAGGGGGTTGATAGAAGTAAGGACTGTTCCTAATGATACGATTAGTTATCAGTCAATTTCCGTTTGATTCCAACAGCACCTGCTAAGACAAGAATTCCTGAGAAGACAAGTCCAGATGCAACAACTTCACCTGTATTTGGAAGAAGCGGTTTGCGACGTCCACCATTGTTTCCACCATTTGAACCTGGCGCACTTGGTGTCGTTGTGGTACCAGAATGACTAGGTTTACTTGGCTTTTCGGGTGTAGTCTTAGGTTCTACAGTTGTAGTCGTAGTGGTTGTTGTATCTTCCTCACTACTATTATGATTTTCTGGTTCCTCTGGTGTTGTAGTAGGAGGAGTCTCAGGTGTTGTAGTTGAAGTAGTCTTAGGCTCTGGAGTCGTAGTTGAAGTAGTCTTAGGCTCTTCAGAAGTAGTTGAAGTAGTCGAAGGTTCATCGGTAGTCGTTACTGTAGTCTTAGGCTCTTCAGTTGTAGTTGAAGTAGTCTTAGGCTCTTCAGTTGTAGTTGAAGTAGTCTTAGGCTCTTCAGTCGTAGTAGTTGTAGTTGTAGGCTCTTGAGTCGTAGTAGTTGTGGTTGTAGGCTCTTGAGTCGTAGTAGTTGTAGTTGTAGGCTCTTGAGTCGTAGTAGTTGTGGTTGTAGGCTCTTGAGTCGTAGTAGTTGTGGTTGTAGGCTCTTGAGTCGTAGTAGTTGTAGTTGTAGGCTCTTGAGTCGTAGTTGTAGTAGTCGTAGTGGTTGTGGTTGTAGTTGTAGTTGTAGTTGGTTTATTTGATGTGTTGACCACTTTAATCACGTTGTTATCATCAATTTTCTCAACTTTAGAAGTGTAACCTTCTGGAGTGTTTGTTTCCACTACTGAGTACTCAATCTTCTTACCGTCTTTGATACCTGGCAATTTCGTAAATTCTGCTTTCCAGCCAGAAGCTTTTGTAAGGGTTTGTGTTAACCCATCCAAGGCTTTGCCGTCCGCATACAATTGAACCGTGATATCTTTACGGTCAGCTTCATCATCACCAACCCATTCTTTTTGAACAGTAACTGTTTGATCTCCAGTAACCCAGTATTTCAATTCTGTATTGTTCCAGAATGCTGGGTCAGTTTGAGGTGTTGTGATTTCATCAGCTGTCAATGTAGCATTGTTATCTACTCTGATGGTTGTCTTAGGAATTAATGTTTGGTATTCAACGATCAATTCATCGCTTGATGCTGTTTTAAAGACATCACTGACGTCTGATAAATTCACAGTAAATCCATTGCCGTCCGCATCGAATTTCACATGTTGCCAGAAGTCCCAACCAGAAGCCACCACTTGTCCACCTTTTCTTAATGTAAAGGATGGTTTCAAGTAAGTTCCCACAAAGAATTCATTTGCAGCGTGGTTAGCAGCAGGAGCAAAAGTGATTTTTGAGTAATCGACTGCTGGAGCTTGGATTTTATCTGATACAACAGGGTTTGTCAAAGCTTGTTTCTTACCATCTCCATTGATACGGATGAACCATTTTGTCAGATAGTAGTCATCTCCAACATTCAACCATGCATAGTTTTCAGATGCGTCTAATTTGAATTGCTTAGTTACATAGTCACCAGTAAGGTTGTACTTGTTCAACACAGATTCAAATACTCCAGGTCCGTCAGGACGAGTGATAACAACGGATTCAGATCCAACCTTAGAAGTGGCAGTTTTATTTCCAGGATTTCCTGGTGTGCTATCCCATTCTGCTTTGTATGAGAAACCACCCTTAACGTTTTGGTTCATGGATTCGATTGCTTTTTTAAAGGTGAAAGTAATCTTTTTGTTTGTCATTGAAATGGTTGCGACTTCAGCTCCATTTGCTTGGAGTGATTGAGTTGCAATTTCAGTGATATTAACACCTTCTGGAGCGTCAATAGTAAATGTATCACCGTCTTTAACTGATTTACCGGTTAAATCCCAGTCAAATGAAAAGGTAACCTTTTGTCCATTTGTTTGGGCCTTTAAGTTGGTGACGGTTGGTGAAACAGTGGCCGCGCTTACGGGTTTGATCACAGACAAGCCCAAGGCTACCACACCGATGATAGCTACAAATGCAACTATCTTTTTATAAAGAGATTTCAATTGGCCTCATTTCCTTTCTTCTGCCTGCCCTTTCCGAGGCTTTTCTATATAGTGATATATCCTAAAATAGAAAGGCTTCTAATTTCTACTCCATGAAACCAGCTGCCTCAGTTTAGGATAGATCGATGAATTATATGCTCCTCTTTATGCATTAAAAGAAAACAAACCCACCGACAAAATCAGCTCAAACCCTCTAACTACGTTTGTTTAGATAGAAAAACAAGGGAAATGACAAGCGTCATAATGTTAAAGTGATAATAAACGTTGCAAATTTTAACAGAATAATCATCCCATTGCATATTTAAAAGATTATTATCATCATTATTATATTCTTTTAGTATGATAAGTCAAGTTAAATGCAACAAAAATAATGAAAAATGTTGATTTTGGTTTTTGTATAAGTCGACCTTTTATTTCCCGCCATTTTAGCCTTTCATGTTATAATATTCAGATAAGAAAAAGAGGAGACCAAAAGCTAGATGATCACTTCAAAATACGATTGGCAGTTAGCTTCGCCAAGTGCAGATGAGGCCTTTTTAGCCCTTGCCAAAAAAGCAGGCCTAGAAGCGTCCGTAGCAACCTTGCTGTATGAGCGTGGCATTCAAACCAAAGAGGATTTAGAAGACTTTTTAGAACCCAAACTAGAGAAGCTACATGACCCTTATTTGCTCCATGATATGGACAAGGCAGTGGGGCGCATCCGACGGGCCATCGAAGATTATGAGCAGATCCTCATCTACGGAGACTATGATGCGGACGGGATGACATCGGCCTCCATTATGAAGGAAACCTTGGAGCAGATGGGTGCAGAGGTGCAAGTCTACCTACCCAACCGCTTCACAGACGGCTATGGTCCCAATGAGAGTGTCTACAACTACTTTATCGAGCAGCAAGGCATTTCCCTGATTGTCACGGTGGACAATGGGGTCGCGGGCAATCAAGCCATTGCCATGGCCCAAGCGATGGGAGTTGATGTTATCGTGACGGATCACCACTCTATGCCAGAGGTTTTACCGGATGCATATGCGATCATTCATCCGGAGCATCCAGATGCGGATTATCCCTTCCATTATTTAGCAGGATGTGGTGTGGCCTTTAAGTTGGCCTGTGCCCTCCTAGAGGAAGTACCAGTCGATCTCTTAGACCTGGTAGCAATTGGGACCATTGCTGACATGGTCAGCCTGACAGATGAGAATCGGATCCTGGTCAAATACGGTCTGGGCGTTCTCAAACATACCCAGCGCATGGGCTTGCAGGAACTCCTGGAGATTGCAGGGATTCGTCCGGAGGATGTCAATGAAGAAACAGTTGGTTTTCAGATTGCTCCTCGTCTCAATGCCCTTGGCCGCCTCGATGATCCCAATCCGGCTATTGAACTCCTAACAGGATTTGACGATGAAGAGGCACACGAGATTGCCCTCATGATTCATCAAAAGAATGAAGAACGAAAAGAGATTGTCCAAGCTATCTATGACGAAGCTAAAACCATGGTCGATCCGAACTTGTCTGCCCAAGTCTTGGCCAAAGAAGGCTGGAATCCAGGGGTCCTTGGTATTGTCGCTGGTCGTTTGTTGGAAGAGCTTCATCAGCCGGTCGTTGTTTTAAGTATCGAAGATGGACGGGCTAAAGGAAGCGCTCGAAGTCCTGAGTCGGTCAATATCTTTGATGCCCTCGATCCCCACCGGTCGCTCTTTGTAGCCTTTGGCGGGCATGCCGGTGCAGCAGGGATGACGCTGGAGGTGGACCAACTCCCTGCCTTGTCTCGGGCTCTTACGGATTACATTAGAGAGCAAGGAATTGATCTCAGCAGCAAGTCCAGCTTAGCCATCGACGAGGAACTACATCTAACAGAACTAACGCTTGAGACCTTGAAAAGCTTTGATCGCCTGAGTCCATTTGGCATGGACAATAAAAAGCCCGTCTTTTTGGTCCGTAATTTCAAGGTAGAAGGGGCACGCTCGATGGGAGCCGGCAATACCCACTTGAAACTCAAAATTTCTCAAGAAAATGCGACCTTTGAGGTGGTTGCCTTTGGCTTGGGAAGCTTAGAGGCAGAGTTTGCACAGGCGCAAGACCTAGAGCTAGCTGTGCAGTTGTCGGTCAACCAATGGAATGGCCAAACAACCTTGCAGCTCATGCTGGTTGATGCGCGTGTGGACGGCGTGCAGCTCTTTAATATCCGCTCTAAAAATGCTAGTCTCCCCGCAGGTGTTCCTGTTCTTGATTTTACCCAAGAACTGCCAGATCTGACAGGCGAGCCCGCTGTTGTAGTTGGAAATATCCCTGAGGATTTAGAGCAACTACGGCAAATCTTCCAAGAGCATGATTTCCAAGCCGTCTATTTCAAAAATGAGATCGCCAAAGCCTACTATCTGACAGGATACGGTAGCAGGGACCAGTATGCCAAACTCTATAAGACCATCTACCAGTACCCGGAATTCGATGTCCGCTATAAACTCAAAGACCTAGCAGCCTATCTCAAGATCCAGCAGATCCTCCTGGTCAAAATGATTCAGATCTTCCAAGAGCTGGGCTTTGTGACTATTGAAAATGGCATCATGAAAGTCAATAAAGAAGCAGAAAAACGAGAAATCGCAGAAAGCAGCATCTACCAAAACCTCAAACAAACGGTGAAAGAGCAGGAGTTGATGGCCCTTGGAACGGTTCGTGAAATCTACGACTATCTGACAGGTCAGGCCTCATGAAAAGACGGCTAAAATATTTTCTATGGCTCAGCCCCTTCCTGCTTTTAGCTCTTTATTGGTTGGGAATCTACCTGAGCCTAAAAAACCCCATGGAGGAGATCAACTACTCCGAAAATGGTGGGTGGATGCGCCATGTGATGTTTAAGCCATTTACAGAAACGATCGGAAGTGATCGCATCTGGAAGGAAGATGAAGGATTTCAAATGTATCCCTATTCAGATAAAATCGTTGGGGGACAAGAAGACCTGTCCGTCATGATGTTTCGAAACAGTTCGGAATGGGTTTATAGGTATAAATATCAGTTAAAAGAAAATGTATCGGTTCGTATGATGTTCAAATACAATTCTAAAAAAAGAGCATTGATTCAAGAAGAAGTCTATCTTTATGCGGATGATCAAGAAGTAGAGGGTAGTGATTTTCTAAAGAAACTTGCCACCTACGGCAAAGACCGTGCTTGGTTGAAAATACAAAGTAAGAAGGTCGCCGAACAATACATTCTTGGCACCTGGTTCAAAAATGGAAGCTCCCGATATTCCCTGAAAAACTTAGGTGATATGAAAATCGAGTACAATGAATTGTTAGAAGAGAAGTAAGAGATTTTTTTCGAACCCAATCCCACATCTTTTTTGAATGTGGGATTTTTGCTTTTGACGCGGGAGCTTGGGAAAATGATTTGGCAAAAAATGATGCAAGTTAGTGGAATTCATGATATAATGGAATGTAAAAAATTTTTTATGAAAGAAAGTTAACCATGAATTTAAAAGATTACATTGCAAGCATTGAAAACTATCCACAAGAAGGAATTACCTTCCGTGATATCAGCCCTTTGATGGCAGATGGCAATGCTTATAGTTATGCGATTCGTGAAATCGTTCAATACGCAACGGATAAGAAGATCGATATGATCGTTGGTCCTGAAGCGCGTGGGTTCATCGTTGGATGTCCGGTCGCTTTTGAGTTGGGAATTGGATTTGCGCCTGTTCGTAAGCCTGGTAAATTGCCACGTGAAGTTATTTCTGCTGACTACGAAAAAGAATACGGTGTGGATACCCTCTGCATGCACGCAGATGCCATCAAACCAGGTCAACGCGTCCTTATCGTTGATGACCTTTTGGCGACTGGTGGTACGGTGAAAGCAACCATCGAAATGATCGAAAAACTCGGTGGGATCGTTGCAGGGTGTGCCTTCTTGATCGAGTTGGATGAATTGAAAGGTCGCGAAGCGATCGGCGATTACGACTACAAAGTTTTGATGCATTACTGATATAGTCTAATACTATAACTGGATACAGAAAAACCATAATTGAAAACTATAAGCTCCTATCATATAATGTTAGTTAAGAACTTGCACGATGGGAGCTTTTTATGCCAATTACACTAGATAAAAAATTACCTGCAGTAGATATTCTTCGTTCAGAAAATATTTTTGTCATGGATGATGTTCGGGCGACTCACCAGGATATTCGGCCGATGAATGTTCTCATTCTTAATCTGATGCCGACCAAGGTTGCGACAGAAACCCAGCTCTTACGGCTTCTTGCCAACACGCCCTTGCAGATCAATGTAGATTTCCTCTACATGGCCAGCCATGAATCCAAGAATACAGCGGCAGAGCATATGGAGAGTTTTTACAAGACTTTTGAGGATATCAAGGATAATTACTATGACGGCTTGATTGTGACGGGGGCGCCTGTCGAAAAGATGGACTTTGAGGAAGTGGACTACTGGGAAGAATTAACCCAGGTCTTTGAATGGGCCAAGCGTCATGTTTTTTCTACCTTACACCTTTGTTGGGGAGCCCAGGCTGGATTGTATCACCGCTACGGGATTCAAAAAGTAGAGCTCTGTGACAAGCTATCCGGTATCTATGACCAAGCAGTGGTGCGTCCTGATAGTCTGCTCATGAGAGGATTTGACGATCGCTTCCTTGCCCCTCATTCTCGCTATACAGATATTCCTTTGAAGGAAGTCCTTGAAAAGAGCAATCTTCAAGTGATCGCTCAGGGAAATGAAGTTGGACTTTCCATCATTGCTAGTCCAGACATGCGTGAGGTCTATAGCTTTGGCCATCTGGAATATGATCGCGATACACTGGCAAAAGAATACCACCGAGATGTCAAGGCGGGCTTGGATCCGGACGTTCCCAAGAATTACTTTGATGGGGATGACGCTAATACAGAGCCTCGCATTCGTTGGAATCTAGCTGCAACGACCTTCTTTAGTAATTGGATCAACTATGCGGTTTATCAAGAAACACCTTACCGCTTGGAAGAATTGGAAAAAGATATTTCATTTTATGGTTACCTATAAAGGGGAATTATGACATATTCACAAGCATTTAAGTATGGCAACTTGGTTCTTCCGAGTGCCTTGCTTTTTCATTATCATGAATTGTTCGACCAAGCAGATGATTACTTGGTTTGGCAGTTTTTCTTCCTTCAAAATACGACTGGCCAAGAGGCCTTAACTCCCAATCAGATTGCTAGTCATCTGGGAAAAACGGTGACAGAGGTCAATCGGATTATGTCCAATTTGACTACTAAGGGACTCCTTCAATACCGGACCATTGAGCTCAATGGTGAGATTGAAGCCATCTTTGATGCGACCATTGCCCTGGAGCGCTTGGATGAGATTTTAGAAGCCCAATCACAAGGGAAGGCACAAAGCGCGCCTGCTAAGGGAAATGTCATCAAGGACTTAGTGGAAACCTTCCAACAAGAACTGGGACGACTCTTGACACCTTTTGAGATTGAAGACCTGACCAAGACCGTGCGCGAAGATCAGACAGATCCAGATGTGATCAAGGCAGCATTACGAGAAGCTGTCTTTAACGGCAAGCCTCACTGGAAATATATCCAAGCCATTTTACGCAACTGGCGCAGTGAAGGCATCAACAGCCTGGCCCAAGTAGAAGCGAAACTACAAGAACGCGAGCAAGCCAACCCACGCAATGTGACCGTTTCAGACGATTTCTTGAAGGCCATGGATTTGTGGAAGGATTAAAAAAAACTAGCACTTATTTGAGTGCTAGTTGCAAATTGAAGGTAAAGTCTTCCTAGAAACTTTCCTTATGTGAGTACGGACGTCAGCGAACTTCGGAGAAGTTCCATGACTTAGTTTTGAGCCTAAGGTCTCAAAACTCCCGAGTGCCTGAAACAATAGTGTTTCAGGCACTTTTCTCACGGCGGAAAGTTTTTAGTTTATACTTGAATAGTTTTAAAAATAAGACATTATTTTTACTGAAAAAAATAGGTTCTTAATTGAAAAAATAATTTTTAACCATTCAAAAAACTAGTACTCATAAAGTGCTAGTTTTTTCCTTTATAAATAGTCCGCATAGGCTTTTTCTAGTTTACTAAGGAGTTCTTGTTTTTCCTCGTCACTGGCAAAGGAAGCCTGAATGGCATGGACATTGTGTTTATAAAAGTCAGTTTCCTTGGTTTGGAAGTGCTGATGGTAGAGGGCATATTCCTTGGTGAGGTCGGTATCAGATACAGTCCGGTTATCGGTATTGATACTGATCCGAGCTCCGGCTGCCTTCATCTTCAAATAAGGGAAATCTTCTATAGTCGGTGCTGCTTTTGTTTGTAGGTTGCTGGTCAAGCAGAGTTCACCAGTGACCCCATGTTCAATAAAGGATTGGAGTAAGGCCGGTTCATGAGATAGAGCCGTCACGTGGCCATTGCGTTTGATTCCAAAAGCAATCGATTGGGCTACAAAGTGTGGGCAATGACACTCACCTGCGTGAAGTGTCATGGGCCGATGGTAACTCTTGACTTGCTCAATTAGAGGTCGAATATCTTCTGGAGAGTAGTTGTGCTCATTCCCGGCAAAGTCAAAACCAACAAAATCTTGATCGCTAACTTGGTTGGCTTCTGCTAGAATGCGAGAGGTGACTTCTTGATCGGACTGGCGCATGCCACAGACTAAGGCTTTTGCAACAATGCCAAATTCCTCCTGGGCTTGACGCAGTCCTTCACAGACAGCATCGATAGTTTCTGGGACGGTGAGCCCTTGGTCCATGGACAATTCTGGTGCAAAACGAACCTCAATATAAAGGACATTTTCGAGAGCAGCTTGCTTGGCCACATCGTAAGCAGCAAGCGTCAAGGCTTCCTTAGTTTGAAGGAGGGGCCGAATGTAGTCAAAGGCCTCCAAATAGTCCAAAAGATTCTCACAGTGGGCAGGCGCAGTAACATGGTGCTTGAGCTCCTCATCGCTAGCAGGTAGGTCAATATTGGCCATAGCTGCCAACTGGCGAATGATTGGAAGCGACAAGGAACCGTCTAAGTGACAGTGAAGTTCTGTCTTTGCCAAACTATGAAAATCGATCGTGGACATGGTTTTCTCCTTAAAATTGTATTTTTTCTATACTATCATTTTGACAAAAAAAGTCAAGTAGCCTTCGCGTAGCAGATCTTTGAAAGGGAGCCCGATATTTGATATGCTAGGAGTAGCGAAATAAAGGAGAAGAAAGATGTCAGACTATCAATTACCAGAAGTATGGAAAGCACCGAGCCAAATGGGTGGAGCCTGGGGTGGCTTGAACCAACCAACAGCAGGTGCCCGCTTTGAACAAACTCTTCCAAAAGGCGACCAGCCTTTCCAACTCTATACCCTTCCAACACCCAATGGGATCAAGGCCACCATTATGCTGGAGGAATTGAAAGAGCTGGGAGTGGATGCAGGCTATGACGCTTATCGGATCAAGATTGGCGAAGGAGATCAGTTTGGTAGTGACTTTGTAGCCATCAATCCTAACTCGAAAATTCCAGCCATGTTGGATCAATCAGGAGAGGAAGCCATTCGTGTCTTTGAATCAGCCAATATCCTCCTGTATCTAGCTGAAAAATTTGGCCAATTAATCCCGACTGATCTGGCTAAACGGACAGAAGTGCTCAACTGGCTCTTCTGGCAGACGGGTGCGGCACCATTTTTAGGGGGAGGCTTTGGTCATTTCTTCCATTATGCGCCGGAGAAAATCGAGTATGCTATCAATCGCTTTGCCATGGAAGCCAAACGTCAATTGGACCTGCTGGACAAGGAACTGGCCACCAAACCTTATATCGCAGGGGATGACTATACCATTGCAGATATTGCCATCTGGTCTTGGTATGGGCGTCTAGCCCAAGACAAGGTCTGGGACCGTGCCGGAATTTTCCTAGATGTGAAGGAATACAAGCATTTGCAAGCTTGGACAGAGAAAATCGCCAATCGCCCAGCTGTGAAACGTGGCTTGGAAGTAAGCTATAAGGAAATTAACTAAAGTCTAGTATCGGCTTGTTGAGGATGATAGCGAGAGTTTCCGCCGTGAGTATAGCACATGAAACGTATAAGTTTCGTGTGCCCGGAAGTTTTGAGACATTAGACTCAAAACTTAGTCATGGAATTTCTTCGAAGTTCGCTGACGTCCGGACTCACCTAAGGAAAGTCTAAACAATACCTTTCCATAATAGACAAGGCGCCGTTGCGCCTTTTTTTAATGGTGCAAACATGGTATACTAAAGGGTGGAATAAAAGTTTAGAAAGTAGCACATGGAATTTACAAAATTATCAAATCGCTTGGACTTGGTGGCTAGCTTCGTCCCAGCTGGAGCGCGTCTGTTGGACGTGGGGAGTGACCATGCCTATCTCCCAATCGCCCTTTTACAGGAAGGTAAGATTGAGGCTGCCATTGCAGGGGAAGTGGTAGAGGGGCCCTATCAGTCTGCCCTCCAAAATGTTGCGGATAATGGTTTAGAGGACAAGATCGAGGTCCGTCTGGCCAATGGTTTGGCTGCATTTGAACCAACAGATGGCATTTCCTGTATTACCATTGCTGGCATGGGGGGACGCTTGATTGGAGATATCCTAGCCGCAGGTCTTGAGAAATTAGCCAATGTCTCTCGCTTGGTCCTCCAGCCCAATAATCGGGAAGATGAACTGCGGGCTTGGCTAGTAGAGCATGATTTTCGCATTGTTGATGAAGCTATCTTGGAAGAAAATGAGAAGTTCTATGAGATCCTTGTGGTGGAACAGGGTTCTCAGGAGTTGACAGCCAAGGAACTGCGTTTTGGTCCTTATTTGATGCAGGAACAAGCTCCAGCCTTTGTCCAAAAGTGGTCCAAGGAAGTGGAGAAATTAGCCTTTGCCTTGGAACAGGTCCCAGTTGAAAATCAATCTGCCAGAGCATCGTTAGAGGAGCGCATTGCTCACATCAAGGAGGTTCTACATGTTAGCAAGTGAAGTCATCAAACGCTATGAAGCCTACTGTCCTCAGGAACTATCCATGGACGGAGATGTCCGTGGGCTACAGGTCGGCACTTTGCAAAAAGACATCCATAAGGTCATGGTGGCCTTAGATATCCGCGAGCAGACGGTGGCGGAAGCTATCGCTCATGGGGTGGACTTGATCATCGTCAAGCACGCGCCGATTTTCCGTCCCATCAAGGATTTGGTAGCTGATCGGGCTCAAAATCAGATCTATATCAATTTGATCAAGCATGATATCGCAGTCTACGTCAGCCATACCAATATTGACATTGTTCCAGATGGTCTCAACGATTGGTTCTGCCAGCTCTTGGACATTGAAGATACAGAACCCCTCAGTATGACGGGAGAAGGGCTCGGAATTGGTCGCATCGGTCGGGTAGCTACTCAAACCTTTGGACAGTTGACTGGCAAGGTTAAAGAAACCTTTGGCTTAGATGCTTTGCGCATAGTCAGTTATGATCAGGCGGATTTGGATCGGGTTATCAAGCATGTCGCAATCTGTGGAGGAAGTGGCCAGTCCTTTTACAAGGATGCTCTCGCCAAGGGAGCAGATGTTTATATCACAGGAGATATCTACTACCACACGGCTCAGGACATGCTGAGCGATGGCCTCTTGGCCTTAGATCCCGGGCACCATATCGAGGTTCTCTTTGTGTCAAAACTAGTAGAAAAGCTCAATCAGTGGAAGGCTGAGGAAGCCTGGGAGATTGAAGTGATTGGCAGTCAAGTCAGCACCAATCCTTTTTACCATATCTAAGGGGTCATGATGAAAGTTGCGATTATTGGTGCAGGGATCGTGGGATCCACTGCAGCCTATTATTTATCCAAAGAAGCACAAGTGGATGTGACTGTCTATGACCATGGAGTCGGCCAAGCAACCAAGGCGGCGGCAGGCATTATTAGCCCTTGGTTTTCCAAACGGCGTAATAAGGCTTGGTATCGCCTGGCTCGTCTGGGGGCTGATTTCTACCAAGAATTGGTAGAAGACCTGGCCAAGGACGGAATTAATACAGATTTTTACCAGCAGACCGGCGTCTATCTCCTCAAGAAAAAGGAAGAAAAATTAGACGACCTCTATCAGTTGGCGCTGAGTCGTAGGGAAGAATCTCCCTTGATTGGAGACTTGGCGATCTTGACCAAGGTAGAAGTGGCCCAGCAATTCCCAGGGCTGCAAGGTTTTGAGAAGCTGGTCTATGCATCAGGTGGTGCTCATGTGGAGGGAGCCCTTCTAACGGAAACGCTTCTTAAAGCCAGTGGGGCAAGAGTGATCAAGAAAGAGGTTGCTCTCTCAGTCTCAGATGATGGCTATCAGATTGCAGGAGAAAGCTATGACCAAGTTATCCTAGCAACAGGAGCCTGGTTGGGGCAAATCCTTGAGCCACTTGGCTACCAAGTGGATGTCCGTCCGCAAAAGGGGCAACTGCGGGATTATCAGCTAGACCTAGATACTGCTGATTATCCTGTGGTCATGCCGGAAGGAGAGCTGGATATCATTCCCTTCCAGCAAGGCAAGATCAGTATGGGAGCCACACATGAAAATGAGATGGGCTTTGACCTGACAGTGGATCAGGCTTTGTTGAATCAGATGGAAACAGAAGCTTTGGCCTACTATCCAGAACTAGCTCAAGCGGAAGTCGTCGGGGAGCGCGTGGGAACACGGGCCTACACCAGTGACTTTTCACCCTTTTGGGGAGCTGTTCCTGATCAAGCAGGCCTCTATGTCGCCAGTGGACTTGGTTCGTCTGGCCTCACCACAGGTCCCCTCATTGGTTGGCATCTAGCTCAACTAGTGGTAGGAGGGAACCTGCGCTTAGATCCAGCGGATTATCCAGTTGAACAATATGTGAAGAAGTAGGCTGGGACAAAAGTCCTAGCCTCTCAATTGTCTTTGGATTGTCGAGCAAGACGCAGTGGTTGAGTGGGCTCTACTACGCTGAATTCATCAGCTTTTACAGCCCTACTCAACTGTGCGGAGGTGGGACGACGAAATCGAATTTTAACGAATTACCGATTTCTGTCCCACTCTCTTTTTTTCGAAAGATCTTCCGTAATTTGGCTAAAAATAGTAGAATAGAAGAAGTGAATCATCAAGAAAATGGGAGTTGTTATGAATTGGTTTCAATCGCAATCCGTGGTCATGCAGGCCTTTCTCGCAGGATTGTTTACATGGGGCTGTACCATTGTAGGGTCAGCCATCGTCTTTTTCTTCAAGCATATTAGTCGCAAGTTACTGGACATCATGATGGGATTTGCGGCAGGTGCGATGATCTTCGTGGTAGTTGAAGAGTTGATCCCAGATTCCCAGACCAACGGCAATACAGACGTTGCGACCCTCGGTCTCATGGTTGGCTTTGTCATTATGATGATCCTAGATGTCGCTTTGGGATAAGGATCAGAAAAGGAGAGCATCAGGACAAGCTCTCTTTTTGATTGGTATCATTGTATTTGAGAATGAAAAGATGAAGAACAATTCATCAGATTCAATTCAGAGGCAACACTTAGTTAGCGAGGAAAATCATCTTATGGTAAAAATCAAGTTTAAAAAGAAAAACAAAAGGATGATGAGTGTCATCGCTTTGGCTTTCCTTTTTGCAATTGGGATTTCTTTGTTTTATGTGAATAAAAAATTAGAGGAAAAGCAACGCAATAGAGAGTATGAAGTCAGCCTTGTAAAGACCTTGAAGAATTCTTACGAGGGTATTGAGGAGATTGAGATTATAAATCCATCCTATAGCTCCATTCCTTCAGAAGCATGGGGAGCTGAGGTGAAACTCACATTTGTTGACGGGACTTGCAAGAAACATGTATTAGCTTATGATAAAGATGCGAATAAAATTAAGATAGGGGTCTATCATAATGAAGATGAGGAATTTCAGAGCTTTATGGATTCTAGGAGAGGAACGACAAAATCAAGAGTAAGGGTAAGATATTCGGATGGTTCAGAAGAGAAGCAGTGATCAGTGAATAAAAGTATATCAAGGAGATTTAGTCCGAGCGTCCTATTTGAATCACTATAATGAAGATCGTTAACGAGACTTTTTCTCACAACCTGTCATCACCTTGTAACACAAATGCAAGGTGACTTTTTTATATAAACATGATAAAATAAGGGTAATGACTACGTAGAAAGGCCTACCATTATGAAAGGTATTATTTTAGCAGGGGGCTCAGGAACTCGCTTGTATCCATTGACACGAGCGGCTTCTAAACAGTTGATGCCCATTTATGACAAACCAATGATCTACTATCCGCTGTCAACCCTTATGTTGGCTGGGATCAAAGACATCCTGATCATCTCGACTCCTCAAGACCTTCCTCGTTTTGAAGAGCTTCTTGGAGATGGTTCTGAACTTGGTATTTCCCTCTCTTATGCAGAGCAGCCAAGTCCAGATGGCTTGGCGCAAGCCTTCATCATAGGAGAAGACTTTATCGGTGACGATCATGTTGCCCTCATCCTTGGGGACAATATCTTCCACGGAAACGGCTTAACCAAGATGTTGCAACGGGCAGAAGCGAAGGAAAAAGGAGCGACTGTCTTTGGTTACCAAGTCAAAGATCCGGAACGCTTTGGTGTGGTAGAGTTTGACGCGGATATGAATGCCATCTCTATCGAAGAAAAACCAGAACATCCAAAATCCAACTTTGCAGTGACTGGACTTTACTTCTATGACAATGATGTGGTAGAGATTGCCAAAAACATCAAACCAAGTCCTCGTGGCGAGCTTGAAATCACAGATGTCAACAAGGCTTATTTGGAGCGTGGAGATCTCTCTGTTGAGCTCATGGGCCGTGGTTTTGCCTGGTTGGATACTGGAACTCACGAAAGTCTCTTGCAGGCATCTCAATATATCGAAACTGTTCAACGCTTGCAAAATGTCCAAGTGGCTAACCTTGAGGAAATTGCTTATCGCATGGGTTATATCACCAAAGAACAAGTCCATGAATTAGCGCAATCACTGAAGAAAAACGAATACGGACAATATTTGCTCCGTTTGATTGGAGAAGCATAATGACGGAACTATTTTTTGATAAAGAATTAGCAGCCCGCAAAATTGAAGCCATCCCAGGCTTGATGGAGTTTGATATTCCTGTGCGCGGAGATAACCGTGGTTGGTTTAAAGAAAACTTCCAAAAAGAGAAAATGCTTCCTCTTGGATTCCCTGAAAGCTTCTTTGCGGAAGGCAAGTTGCAAAACAATATTTCATTCTCTCGTAAGAATGTTTTGCGTGGCTTGCATGCAGAGCCTTGGGACAAGTACATCTCTGTAGCAGATGAAGGCAAGGTTCTTGGAACTTGGGTAGACCTTCGTGAAGGCGATAGCTTTGGGAACACCTACCAAACCGTGATCGATGCTTCAAAAGGCATCTTCGTCCCTCGTGGTGTTGCCAATGGGTTCCAAGTTTTGACAGACAAAGTTGCCTATACATACTTAGTCAATGATTACTGGGCACTGGAACTCAAACCAAAATATGCTTTTGTCAACTATGCAGACCCAAGTCTAGACATCCAATGGGAAAACTTGGAAGAAGCTGAAGTCTCAGAAGCAGACAAGAACCACCCATTGCTCAAAGACGTCAAACCCCTAAAAGCAGAAGATTTGTAAGAATGAAGCTCTTAAAACAATCAAGAACATCATTATATAGTTTTTAGCTTTGCTATAAACGAGCGAAGCGAGCTATATGCTTAGCTTTCCGCCGTGAGAAAAGCACCTGAACCATTGTGTTTCAGGTGCTCGGAAGTTTTGAGACACTAGGCTCAAAACTTAGTCATGGAACTTCTTCGAAGTTCGCTGACGTCCGTACTCACCTAAGGAAAGCTAAAAAAAGATTGATTTAAGGAACAATCAAAACTAAAAATTATTTGGAGAAAAAATGTCAGAATATAAACATATCATCGTAACCGGTGGAGCTGGTTTCATCGGTTCAAACTTCGTACACTATGTCTACAACAACCATCCAGACGTGCATGTGACTGTCCTTGATAAACTTACTTATGCTGGAAACCGTGCCAATATCGAAGAAATCCTTGGGGACCGTGTTGAGTTGGTTGTGGGAGACATCGCTGATGCTGAATTAGTTGACAAATTGGCTGCCAAGGCTGATGCGATTGTTCACTATGCGGCTGAAAGCCACAATGACAACTCCCTCAAAGACCCATCTCCATTTATCTACACAAACTTTGTTGGAACATACACACTCTTGGAAGCGGCTCGTAAATACGACATTCGTTTCCACCACGTGTCAACAGACGAAGTGTATGGAGACCTTCCATTGCGCGAAGATCTTCCTGGACATGGGGAAGGTCCTGGTGAAAAATTCACTGCTGAAACAAAATACAACCCATCATCACCTTATTCATCAACCAAGGCTGCTTCAGACTTGATCGTGAAGGCTTGGGTTCGTTCCTTTGGTGTTAAAGCAACGATTTCTAACTGTTCAAACAACTACGGGCCATACCAACACATCGAAAAATTCATCCCACGTCAAATCACCAATATCTTGTCTGGCATCAAGCCAAAACTTTATGGTGAAGGGAAGAACGTCCGTGACTGGATCCACACCAACGACCACTCAACTGGTGTTTGGGCGATTCTTACTAAAGGCCGTATTGGTGAAACTTACCTGATCGGTGCCGATGGTGAAAAGAATAACAAAGAAGTGCTGGAGTTGATCCTTGAAAAAATGGGTCAACCAAAAGACGCCTACGACCGTGTAACAGACCGTGCTGGTCACGATTTGCGTTATGCCATCGATTCAACCAAATTGCGTGAAGAATTAGGTTGGGAACCACAATTCACAAACTTTGAAGCAGGTTTGGAAGATACCATCAAGTGGTACACAGACCACCAAGACTGGTGGAAGGCTGAAAAAGAAGCTGTAGAAGCCAACTACGCGAAAACACAAAAAGTTTTGAAATAATGAAGAAGGTCCAAGTGGAAAATCACTTGGACTTTTTTCAGATATTTTTCTGAAAATCAAAAAATTAACCATTGATTTGTGGTATAATATGGTTAGTTTTTATGATGAATCAATAAGGGGGATATGATGAATCAAAACGATTGGGTTGAATACTTTGAAGCGGTCAATGGTCGCAAGCCAAGTATGCAAGAATTTCAAGAAGCGCGTGAAAAAGGGGAGTTTGTCGTAGAGCGAAAAGAAGAGCCGACTCCAGCAACTGAGGCGCAGGCTCCTGCTCAGGAAGTACCTGTTGCACCTAGCGCACCTCTTTCACAAGAGCAGAAAGCTTTTGTCCAACCGCAGCCATCGGCGAAAACTTTGCAACCTGTTCCAAGACCAAAAAAATTGACATATACTTTCAATAAACAAGCCCAAATTGGGGCCGCATTTGCGGGACTTGTCGCAGTAATTGCTCTTGCTTGGTTCTTTTTCTTTTCAGGTGGACCAAGTCTAGATGGTGTTTGGTTGAGAAATACGGATTCTAGTCCGGTCACTTATGAACTAAGCGGAAAGAAACAAAGAGTCAATGGCAATGAGACCATCAAAAAGGTTCTCAAGGGCAATGAAGCGAAAAAAGAATTTAATACAGCACTATCTTTGTTGAATGCAACTGACTTGCATTCACTTGCGGATGTCGATAAGAAATTTAACCTGAAGACGACAGAAATAGTTGTTATTAAGTCTGGTGGGAACACACGCTATAACTTGCTCCAAAAAGACGGAAGCAATATTATTTTAAGAAATGATTTATTCGACTTGAAAACTTATAAGTCATACAAAGGAAACTTTGAAGATAATTTAGTCTATCACAAGGTTGAAACACCAAAGGCCATGGTTGGAAAATGGAAGAATGTGACAGAAGGAGATAATACAACTGTTCAGATTTCAGATCACGGAATTATTAGTGATAAGTATTACGATAGCAAGGCTTACGCATTCTATTCTCTAGCTGATTCAGAAAAGTATGATGGAGACACGACTTCTAAAGAAGAGATCGAACACACATTTGAAGTAATTCAAGAAGCGGTGAAATCACAAGGCTATCAAGTGAAGAGCGTTAAGGAAGTCTATATACAAGCTAATTCAAATTATTGTTTCGTACCTGTCAACGGTGGAAAAAATATACTCGTCTTACATGGTGGTAATGAATTTGCCGCAAAATTAGAAAAAGTGAAATAATGAAAGGACCGCAAGGTCCTTTTCTACTCCAAATTTCATCGGAAAAAATGATTCAAGTCTAGGCAAAAATATGGTAAAATGGATAAGATGTAATGGAGAGGTTAGGACCTTTTCAAGCGATTAGAGGTAATGGAGTAGAAAATGCAAAATAGACCTATTATTATTGGTGTTACTGGTGGTTCTGGTGGTGGAAAGACCAGTGTGTCTCGTGCCATTTTGGCTAATTTTCCGAATGAAAAGATTGCCATGATTGAGCATGATTCTTATTACAAGGACCAGAGTCATTTGACCTTTGAGGAGCGGATCAAGACCAACTATGACCATCCTTTTGCCTTTGATACGGACTTGATGATTGCGCAGATCAATGAACTCTTGGCGGGTCGTCCGGTGGATATTCCAACCTATGACTATGCAGAGCATACGCGCAGTAGCAAAACCTATCGTCAGGAGCCCCAAGATGTTTTCATCGTGGAAGGAATCTTAGTCCTTGAAGACAAGCGCCTTCGAGACTTGATGGACATCAAGATCTTTGTGGATACGGATGATGATGTTCGGATCATTCGCCGGATCAAACGCGATATGGAGGAGCGTGGACGGAGTCTCGATAGTGTTATTGAGCAGTACCTTGGAGTGGTGAAACCCATGTACCATCAGTTCATTGAGCCAACCAAGCGCTATGCGGACGTGATCATTCCTGAAGGAGTGACCAACACGGTAGCGATTGATTTGATCACAACCAAGATTGAAAAAATCCTCAACGAAGCGCGTGAGGGAAAATAAAATAGGGGAAAGAGGGCAATCGATCTCCAATCCTATAACAATAGTTGGAATTACGGAATGTCGCAGTAGTTGGTGAGACTCTTCATTCGCTAAAAGACTCAGAAGAGTTCTCAATCAACTTTGTGGGGGTGGTATGGGAAATGTTTATTTAAATATTTTCTACCACTCCCTCTTTTTCCTAAGGAGAATGAAAATGAAAAGGGAGTTTCATTCGCGGACTAAGGCGTTCGCTTGTTTATTGACCATGTGTGCTGGTTTTTCAGATGCTTATACCTTTATTTGTCGGGGTGGGACCTTGGCGGCAGGCCAGACGGGAAATGTGGTCTTTCTATCGGTTGGTTTGATCGGCCAGCAGATCTCAGATGTAGAAGTGAAGTTAGCCACGATGCTGGCCTTTATGCTGGGGATCTTTTTAATGACGGTCTTGCGTCGCTTGATTGATAATTCAGTCTGGCGCTTGAGTACCCTAGTGCCCTATATCCTCACAACTTTGGTGACGGGATTTTTGCCAGCATCGGTAAAAAATGTCTTCATCGTGCCTTTTTTTGGACTGAGTTTGGGAATCGTAGCGACCTCATTTGGAGAAGTAGGTAGCTATGCCTACAACCACTCTTTTATGACCGGAAATCTCAAGAAAACCATGGTAGCTTATGGAAATTTTGTTAGAGACAGGGAGATGAAATTCCTCTGGGAAGCCATCTTTATGACCTGCCTGATCGGGAGTTTCGTCTGTGGGGCCATCTTTTCGACCTACTTGATCCAGTTTTATGGACTAAAGACGATTTGGCTGGTGGCCATTATCTTGACCATCTTTTTAATCTACCGGGCCATTCAATATTTTGAAGTCTTTCACTTCAATCGGCTGCATGAATAGATAAAGGTATCATAAAAAACTTTCCTTAGGTGAGTGCGGACGTCAGCGAACTTCTTTTAAGAAGTTCCATGACTAATTATTGAGCCTAAGGTCTCAATAATTCCGTGTGCCTGAAGCAGTTAAGCTTCAGGCACTTTTCTCACAGCGGAAAGTTTAGTATATTCTTTATCAATTTAAATTAATGAGACCTCGATTTTATCTCTTTTCAGAATCGCTTAAGTTATTTTACTAAAAATTAGTTTATATATTCCAGAGGCTGGGACAAAAGTCCTAGCCTCTCCATTATCTTTGGATTGTCGAGCAAGACGCAGTGGTTGAGTGGGCTCTACTACGCTGATTTCATCAGCTTTTACAGCCCTACTCAACTGTGCAGAGGTGGGACGACGAAATCGAATTCTAACGAATGACCGATTTCTGTCCCACTCTCTTTTCTTTCGCTGTTTGAAGCTTAATTTTTGGGCAAATATTTGGTATAATGGAAGGTATGAAACATTCGGAAAAAGAATCACAATACCAGCTCTTGCTGGCTCAGTTAGACGCTCTCTTAACAGGAGAAAGCAATGCCTTGGCTAATCTGTCCAATGCCAGTGCGCTGTTAAATCAAGCCCTGCCTCGTTCGGTCTTTGCGGGTTTTTATTTGTATGACCAAACGGAATTGATCTTGGGACCTTTTCAGGGAGGTGTTTCTTGTGTCCATATCGCTCTTGGAAAGGGTGTCTGTGGAGAAGCAGCTCAAAAGCAGGAAACCATGATTGTCGATGATGTGCGCCAGCATGCCAACTATATTTCCTGTGATAGTCGAACTATGAGTGAGATTGTGGTGCCTATGGTCAAGGACGGTCAGCTCCTTGGAGTTTTAGATCTGGATTCGGAGTGTGTCTCTGACTATGATCAGCTGGATCAGGAGTATTTGGAAAAGTTTGTCGCTATCTTGATCGATAAGACAAACTGGGACTTTAAGATGTTTGGAGTTAAGAACTAATGTATCAAGCTTTATATCGGAAATACCGTAGCCAGACCTTTGGCCAATTGGTCGGCCAGCAAGTGGTGGCACGGACGTTGAGACAGGCAGTGGAGCAGGAGAAGATCAGCCATGCCTATCTCTTTTCGGGTCCTCGTGGTACTGGGAAAACCAGTGTGGCCAAGATCTTTGCTAAGGCTATGAACTGTCCTAATCAAGTCAATGGGGAGCCTTGTAACGACTGCTATATCTGTGAATCCATTACCAATGGGAGCCTAGAAGATGTCATTGAGATCGATGCAGCCTCCAACAATGGGGTCGATGAAATTCGCGATATTCGCGACAAGTCGACCTATGCTCCAAGTCTAGCCAAGCACAAGGTCTACATTATCGATGAGGTCCATATGCTCTCAACAGGGGCCTTTAATGCCTTGTTGAAGACCTTAGAAGAACCGACGGAAAATGTGGTCTTTATCCTTGCAACAACGGAGTTGCACAAGATTCCAGCTACTATTCTGTCACGGGTGCAACGCTTTGAATTCAAATCTATCAAATTGCCAGACATTGTCCAGCATTTGGAAAATATCCTAGCTACTGAAGGCATTGCCTATGAAGCAGATGCTGTCCAGATCATTGCTCGGCGCGCTGAAGGTGGGATGCGGGATGCCTTGTCCATTTTGGATCAAGCCCTGAGTCTGACTGCGGGTAGTGAGTTGACGACAGCAATCGCCGAAGAGATTACAGGCTCCATCAGTCTAGCTGCGCTCGATCAGTACGTGGCTGCCATCCTGGCTCATGATGCGACAGCGGCGCTGGACCAGCTGGCGATTATCTTTGACAACGGAAAGAATATGGCCCGTTTCGCCACGGACTTACTTCAATACCTGAGAGATCTCTTGATTGTCCAGACAGGAGGAGAAAACACTCACGCTAGTGACTTGTTTGCGGCGAATCTTGAATCCGATCAAGACCGTCTTTTTGCCCTGATTGACCAGGCGACGACCAGTCTAGCGGATATCAAAAATAGTCTGCAACCGCGCATCTACACTGAAATGATGACCATTAAATTGGCTGAAAGCACAGGCCAAGTTTCTAACTCAGCTACTGTGGAGGTTCCTTCCAATCTGCTAGCTCAGCTGGAAGATTTGAAGAAGGAAGTCGCTCAACTCAAGCAACAGTTAGCGCAATCAGGTAGCAGTCTTCCTGCTTCAAAACCAGCAGTAGCTCGTCCAACCAAGTCGAGCAAGGGCTACCGTGCAGATCGAAACAAGGTCAATGCCATTTTACAAGAGGCGGTTGAAAACCCAGAGTTGGCACGGACCAACTTGATCCGTCTTCAGAACGCTTGGGGGGAAATCATCGAAAGCTTGGCAGGTGCAGATAAGGCCCTCTTAATCGGATCTCAGCCGGTCGCTGCCAATGAAAATCACGCTATTTTAGCCTTTGAGTCTGCCTTTAATGCCGAACAGACCATGAAGCGGGACAACCTCAATACCATGTTTGGAAATATCCTCAGCAATGCTGCTGGCTTCTCACCAGAGATTTTAGCGGTTTCGATGGAAGAATGGACCCAAATACGGGCAGAGTTTTCGGCTAAGGCGCGTGGACAAAAAGCGGAAGTGGTAGAAGAAGAGGAAAGTATCATCCCTGAGGAATTTCACTTTTTATCCGATAAAATCACCCTGCAAGACGATTAATACATGAATTTTTTACTGAATCATGGTAAAATAATTTTATGAATAGAAAACAATTTGCAGTGATAGCAGTCTTTACTGCTATGGAGACATACTTTTTCAATGAAGCGACCATGGCGGGTCAAATGCTCTTTGCATGTTTTTGGGCCCTCTTGATCTTGCGCAATCTCCAGACGGCCTATATGGTGGAGAAGATTGCTAGTGCCATTGAAAAAGAAATCAGAAAGAAAAGAAAATAAAACCTTTGAAAAGAAATTCTTTTTCAAAGGTTTTTTTCTTGTTTTAAAAGGCTTCTTGGCATTGCTTGCGGTAATCTCCTGGGGAGAGGCCGACCTTTTGTTTAAAAGCCTTTGTAAAGTAGGAGTAGTTGTCATAGCCCACCTGGAGAGCGACTTGGTAAATGGGGGTATCGCTTTGCGATAGCATCTCATTTGCGGCGGCCATCCGTTTATCGGTGATGTATTTCACCAGGGTTTCGCCGGTGTCGCGCTTAAACATCCGTGCTAGATGATCTGGACTAAGAAAAACCATCTCTGCCAGCTTGGTGCGACTGATATCCTCCTTGTAATGGTGGTCGATGTAGTCGGTGATCCGCTTGATGAGATTGGATTGGTGTTCTAGATCGATCACATAATGGCGAGCAGAGCTCCAGTAATCCCCGATATAGGCTTCAAAAGCTTCGATGGCATGAAAACGCCGTTCGAAGAGAAATTGATGGTGTTTGTTTTGAAATAACTTGTGGGCGAGAATGCCGTTCTTGTCCAGATAAATGCCAATTTGCTGGGTCCAGTCTAGCTGGAGTTCACTCAGAGCTGAGAGCGGGATGCGATCTTGAGTCTCTAAGCTATGGATGATTTGGAGGAGCTGTTCTGTCTCTAGCTGATTTGTAAAAGTGAGCGATGTCCGATGAGCAGGCTTTTGAGGTTGTGGAGCCAAAGAAGCATAGGAGTGGATACTGTCCCAATGGAAGACTTGTTCTTCACTGTATTGGCAGAGTTGCAGAGCCTTCATCAAGAGCGTCTCAAGGGAAATAGTATCTGAATAGAGAAGGATAGAGGATCGGTCTAAGTCTTGCTGGATCTTCTGTTGGATGGCCTTTAGGAAGTCTGCACACTCTGTTGTCTGATTCTTTTTGAAGAGGCAGAGGTAGCGATCGGTCTGGCTTTCGATTTTACTGAGGGCGCAGTAGTGGACAGGGTAATCCAGGGAGAGATCCTTGATACAATGGCGGAGCTGTAAGCGCCAAGAAGGGACGCTGGGGTGAAAGTCTTCTTCAACTAAGTGGAGAGTGATGAGGACTAAGAGGTAGTCTTCATGTGGTTTGGGGCTATAACCCCGTTTTGTCACTTCTTGAAGGAGCTGTTCTGCTTGAGATGGACGCGGTTTTCGCAAGTAGTCATGCCAAAATTCAGCTTCTTTTTGCCCTTGCTGGGCTAATTGGGTCGCACTCTTGTGGCGCTTGATCTTATTGAGTGCTTTTTGAATGATAAATTCTAAGCGGTCGGGGTCAATCGGTTTGAGGTAGTATTCAAAACTTTGGAGTTCAATGGCTTTTTGGGCATAATTAAAATCAGCATAATTGGTGAGGAAGATCGTTTGAATGTCATATTTTTCTGACCGGACCCAGGCTAGGAGATCTAACCCACTGCCTTGTGGCATCTCGATATCACTGATCATGAGGGCAATCGGGTGACTTTGAATGATGGCTTGGGCTTGGCTCAGACTGGAGGCAGTATATACCTGCTCAATGCCCAAGGCTTCCCAATGGATGGTTTCCTGTAGGGCTTTAATGATAAAACGATCATCGTCAACGAGTAGGATATTCATGTGTGTCTCCTTTGTAGGGTTCATAAGGAAGGCTCAGTTGGATGCGGGCACCTCCTTGGGATCCATTTGAAAATTGAAGCGTGTAGTGATCTGGATAGAGGAGATCTAGTCGCTCCCGTGCATTGGTCAAACCAATGTGGTGGCCATCTTCAGTGACTAAGGATTTTTTCTCTTCTAGATCTTGTAAGATAGCGGAGCTAAAACCAGGACCATTATCCTGAAGAGAAATGGCAAGATGTTGGTTTGCTTCTTCATGAATGGAAAGCTGAATGTGGAAGGAATCTTGGAAAGAAAAGCCGTGTTTGATGGCATTTTCCACAAAGGTTTGTAAAAGCAGAGGGGGAATAGCCGCATCTTTCAGATGAGGATCCCAGTCCAGGTCAAAGTGGATGCTGTCCCCATAGCGGATTTTTTGGATTTCTAGGTAATTTCGGATATGTTGGATTTCATCTACTAAGCGATTGAAATCTTGGTTAGCTTGAAAGAGGTGACGCAAGTAGTTGGAAGTCACCTTGGTCAACTCCTCGATTTCCTTATAGTCCTTGGTCTGCAGCATGCTGTGAATCATGGAAAGCATGTTGAGGTAAAAATGGGGTCGAACTTGATTTTTGAGGTAATTGAGTTCGACTTTTTTGAGGTTGAGTTGCGCGTGGTAGGCTCGAATTTGAAGGTCTTTCATATGGATCAGGACCTGATTGAGCTTGTGATTGGCCTGATCGATCTCTAAGATCCCTTGGTCTTCGATCACATCTAGCTTGGTGGAAGCAGCGTCTAGCTGAGAAAGGCGTTGGGTGAGTCGTTTCATCGGTTGGATCATCCGTTGACGAATATAAAGGATCAGAATGGTAGAGAGAACGGCGATGATCAAAGGGACCAAGGAGAGAAGGGTTTCAAGTACGATATTTGTACGGAAAACGTCCCCGTAATCGACCGTCACATACAGATCAAAAGGCAGGTGGGTTTGATTGCTACCGGCTTGAATAACGGAATCTGTAGCATGGATCTGATTGGGGCGTTCGATGGATAAGCGCCCTTTTTTTCCAATATTGAGCTTTTGCAAGGGTCTTAAAATATCCTGGGTAGAAATGATGGCATAGATAGCCTTGCCCTTGTAATGAAGGGATTTCAAGAGATAATCATGCTGGTTCAGGCTGATTCGTTGCCATTTTTGACGGGTCTTGTCTGTTTCTTTGTCATAGGTTTTAAGATGATCTTTCAATTGTACATAGTCCAGGTAGGGCAGTTGAAGACTGGAAGCGTTGAAAAAATGTGGGATATCTTTTGTCTCTATGAAAAAGGTAATGGGGCTATCCATCTGGTACTGAAACTCCGTGAAATCAATCCGCAGTTTTTTTAGATTTTCATGAAAATTTGTGAAATCAAGCGGAGTATTGAGCTCTGTCAAATAGTCGTTGTGACTAATGGTACTGTACATAAAACGCTCAACGGAGTGAAGCTCTGTATTTAAGGAATCCGCATAGATATGAATCGAGTCCTCTAAATGGAGCATATTTTGGTGTTTAATAAAATTTCGGCTAATCCCACCAATCAAAAGGTTGATCAAGGTATTGACAACTAAGAGGAGAAAGAGTAGGCGCGAAAAAAATTGAATCGAGTGATCTCGTGTACTTCTGTGAATAGCTTTCATAATGAGCACCTCACATATATTATAGCACTATTTGAAAACGGATTCATGAACAAAACCGATATTAAAGTAAAAAAAATCGGGAAAGTGCATGTTTTTGTGTGGAGAAAACGGAAAAGTGAATGAAGATGCACGAAAAAGTTCTATAAAGATGGAAAGGATTCCTATAAAATAGAGGAGAAAGAAAAGGAGGGCCTTATGAAAAGCGAAGTAAATGCGAAGCAGAGCAAATTTAAGAAAAATATTCCTTTATATGTGCTTCTCCTGCCATCGATTATTTTATTGATTTTATTTGCCTATATCCCTATGGCGGGTCTAGTCATCGCTTTTAAAGATTACTCTCCCGCTACTGGGATATTTGGAAGTCCTTGGGCTGGTCTCAAGTATTTTAACCAGTTCTTCTCATCCTTCCAATTTGCAACAACCATGAAGAATACCTTGAAAATTTCTATTTACAGTATTCTGGTTGGTTTTCCCTTGCCGATTGTTCTAGCCATCATTTGCAACCAGATTCGTGTGGGCAAGTTCAAAAAAATCTTTCAAGTAACAACTTATTTGCCTCATTTTATCTCGACCATGGTCATGTGTGGGATGATTATTCTTTTTCTCTCTCCAAGTAGTGGACTGTTAGCCAATGTCCTCAAATTGGTCGGCTTAAAGATGCCTGCCCTCTTATCCAAACCGGGTAGCTTTGCAGGTGTCTATGTCTGGAGCGATGTCTGGCAACATATCGGTTGGGATAGTATCATCTATCTAGCCGCTTTATCAGCCATTGATCCAACCTTTTATGAAGCAGCGACCATGGACGGGGCGAGTCGATTGCAAAAAATCCGTCATATTGACTTACCCTTACTGTTACCAACGGCGATGATTCTCTTGATTCTCAGAGCAGGAAGCCTACTCAGTGTTGGTTTTGAAAAGGTCTTGCTCTTGCAAAATCCACTTAATCTGGCAGGAAGTGAAATCATTTCGACCTATGTCTACAAAGTGGGGATGATTAATTTCCAATATAGTTATTCGACAGCGATCGGTCTCTTTAATACCTTGGTCAACTTGATCATCTTATTGTCGGTCAACTGGTTTGCGAAACGCTATACCAAGACGGGATTGTTCTAGAAAGGAGGAGGAATTGTGAAATTGTTTCAACATGCTAGAAAGACCAAGTCGGAAATCCTCTTTGATGTTTTTATCTATGGTCTAGCGATTTGCTTGATTCTGTTGATTGTCTACCCTTTGTGGTTTGTCATTATTGCCTCCTTCAGTAATCCGTCTGATGTGGCAACTGGTAAGGTTTGGTTTATCCCGAGGGAATGGCGACTAGATGGCTATCAACGCTTGATTGAGCAACCTTTGTTTCTAAAGAGCTATCTCAACACCATCCTCTACACGGTTGTAGGGACCATCGTTGCCCTGGTCATTAATATCCCAGCTGGTTACGCCTTGTCGCGAAAGGACCTCTTTGCTAAGAAATGGGTCAGTGTCTTCTTTATCGTTCCCATGTTTGTCTCTGGGGGCTTGATTCCCATTTATTTGACAGTGAAACAAATGGGATTAGTCGACACCTTCTGGGTGATGGTCGTACCGTTTGCAGTATCTCCTTACAATATCGTTGTAGCTCGGACTTTCTTTAACAATAGTATTCCAGAAGGGATGTGGGAAGCTGCCCAGATCGATGGGTGCGGAACCATTCATTACTTCAGAAAGATCGTGCTCCCCTTGTCCAAGGCTATTATTGCCGTTATTGGACTTTGGACAGCAGTAGGGATCTGGAATTCTTGGTTCAATGCTCTGATTTATTTGACCAATGAAAATCTTCAACCCCTGCAACTGATCCTGCGCCGTCTCTTAATTAGTAATCAAATGTTGCAATCGCAAGCAACAGGGGAGGTAGCTTCTGACCTCCGTATTAAGGCTGATATGATGAAATATGCAGCCATCGTTATCTCAACAGCACCGATTATGATGCTGTATCCATTCGTCCAAAAATACTTTAATCAAGGTGTCATGATAGGTGCCTTGAAAGAATAGGAGAAGATCATGAAAAACAGGAAATTTGCCTATCTGCTCCTTGGAGCAGCTGCTTTAGCTGGCTTGACGGCTTGTGGAGCTTCCACAAATAAATCAAGCAATGACAAGAATGATGGAAATACCTTCAAGATCACGACCGTTCGTTGGTCGGATTGGGGGGAAGACTATCACAAAGGTTTTCTAGATGATTCAGCCAAGGAATCAGGTATCAAGATCAAATGGGATACCATGGTGGCTGCAGACTGGTCGGATAAGAAATCTGTCCTTGTAGCCAGTGGAGATTTACCAGACGCTTTCTTGGGATCCAATGCCTTCACGGATTCTGAAATCGCTCAGAACCAAAACATGTTCATTCCATTGGAAGACTTGATCAAGGATAATATGCCAAACTTGAACAAGGCCTTTGAAAAAGAACCAAAATTAAAAGCCATGGTGACCAACCCAGATGGTCATATTTACAGCCTGCCTAAGAAATTGCCAATGCGGCCAATCGTCGGCAACCAGCTCTTTATTAATAAGAAATGGTTGGACAACCTTGGCTTGAAGATGCCCGAAACATATGATGAATTGGTGACTGTTTTACAAGCCTTTAAGGATAAGGATGCTAATGGCAATGGGGATGTCAATGATGAAATTCCATTTGGTTCTGGTAACTTTGATCCGACCTTCTCTTATATCTTGCCATTCAACAACCGTCTGGGTGGAGATAATACCTATGAAATGTCCGTCAAAGATGGCAAGCCGGTCTATCTACGAACAGAAGAAAGTTATAAACAAGGGATAGCGGCTATGCATGAAGCCTACAAGAAAGGCTTGATCGACCCTGAACTCTTTACAGAAGATACCTCTATGTCTGTTGCCAAACGGATGGATAAGGGTGTGGCGCGTGTCGGTGTGTCAAGTGGTTGGACAGCAGATGCAACCTTCGGCCAACATGCTAGCGAATATGCTCCTCTCCCAGCATTGAAAGGCCCAGATGGCAAACAATATGTCATTTCTGACCCAGATCATTTGAACTATGGACGAAATGAAATCCTGATCACGAATAAGTGCAAGGACCCTGCAAAATTGCTCAAATGGTTGGATAAATTCTACAAGGATGATGCTAGCATCCAAAACTTCTATGGATCCTTTGGTATTGCGACTGAAAAAGATGGCGATAAGTACAAGGTCTTGGCTCCAAAAGATGGTAAATCAGCCGATGAATGGGCTTGGATCAATTCCCTTCGTGACTTTGGACCAAAATATGTGTCTGATGATATCAATAGTCATGTCGACATCGACCAAACACAAGGTGATGGTCTCAAATTGAAGATGGACAAAGAATTGAAACAATACGCTTTGCCAGCATATCCAAATGTCATCTACTCTCAAGAAGAATTGAACAAATTATCCTCTATTTATGTAGATATCAACTCCTATGTTACCCAACAAGCTTCTAAATGGGTAGTAGAAGGGGGCATTGAAAAAGAATGGGATGATTACAAAGCAACCTTGAAGAAGATGGGCATTGATGACTTTATGAAGATTCAACAGGATGCCTATGATCGTTACCAAAAAGAAGTGAAGTAACAGGGGTCTAAATGGATTCAAGTAAGTAACTCAGGGGCGTAGAGCCCCTGAGTGCTTCCGTAGAGGAAGTAGCAGAAATTGAGATGAAGAACAAGGAGAAGAAGATGCAAAAATTATTTTCATTGGATGGACGCTTGGTCAAGACTTTGACCCGGTTGACAGACATTATTATCTTGAACACCTTGTTTATCGTTTGCTGCCTTCCGGTTCTCACGATCGGTGCATCGCTTACGGCTTTAGCAACCATGTGGCACCGCTTGTTGAAAGGGGAAGATACGGATCTCGTCTTTCATTTTTTCCGTCTCTTTCGCGCCAATTTCAAGCAAGCGACGGTGATTTGGCTGACTTGCCTAGGACTATCAGCCCTTCTTTATCTGGATTACTGTCTTTTTTCAAATACGGCCTTTTTAAGTGAGTATGGGATTTGGATCTTGCTTCCCTTTATCGTCCTTCTATGTGGAGGGATGACCTTGATCTTCCCTTATATTGGACTCTTTGAAGACCCTACAAGAAAGGTCTGTCTGAATAGTTTCCTCATTGCTCTCTTAAATCCTATTCAAACCATCTTTCTTATCTTCTTCAATCTGGCAGTGATTTATATCAGTCTCAGTAGTCCTGAACGGTTACTGACAGCTATTTATCTCTTTACCTTTGGAGGTTTCGCTCTTTGGAGCTTCTTGAATGTCCGACTGACCGATCAGATCTTTTCAAATATCCAAGAAGGAGAAATCTTTGAAAAATGAAGTCAAGGAAATGGGACGTATGTTTTCTTGATATTATTTAAATCGAATAAAGTTTCCTAGATTTTTAGGAAACGATAGAGAGTAGCACAACTTTTTTTGCTAAAAAACTAAGTGATGCTTAAAAGAATAAATGATATCGGCTTTTAACCTTATTCAAACATATGCTGAAACTTTCCGCTGTGAGAAAAGTGCTAGAAACATAATTGTTTCTAGCACTCGGGAGTTTTGGAACTTTAGGTCCAAAACTAAGTCATGGAACTTTGAAGAAGTTCGCTGACGTCCGTTCTCACCTAAGGAAAGTTTCTTTGGTGACTTTTTCTCAATCCGAAGTTTCCTAGAAAATCTAGGAAACTTTTTCTATTTCATAAACATTTCACATTTCTTTTCTATAATAACTATAACAAATGATGAAAGCGTCCACATTGTATTGTCGTGGACCTTGAAATGGAGGGTAAGATCATGCTCTTACAACAGGCAATCGCCTATATTTCTCGAAAAAGAACGAGGAATCTGGTCCTCTTTCTGATTCTCCTCTTGATCCTTTCTTGCTTGTATTTCTGTTTTTCACTGATGCAAGTGGGAGAAAGGTTGGAGGACCATATCAAACAGTCGGCTGGGACCAGCTTTGCCCTGACCAGTAAGCAGGGGGCTACTCCCTTTGCACTGAAGGAGGCTAAAAAGGTGCAGCAGCTAGCTGGGGTGGGAGCCATGGTTCCTCAATATGAAAGTCCCGTTCGTATTCTTGGTAAAGAAGCGGTGACTGGGCAGCAGTCGGTAGAGCGGGATGATTTGGGTCAGGAAGCTAAGCAAGCGCTAGGCGCTGTTTTTACCCAGAAGACAGACCAGCACCTAGATTTCCGCAGTGGCAGTTTTCAACTGGTGCAAGGCAAGCACTTATCCGATAAGGCTCGCGGGCAGATCTTGATTCACCAAGAGTTGGCTAAGAAGAATAAGCTAAAGGTCGGAGATTCCTTGACCTTATCCAGCTTTCAGATGGGAGAGACTCCTGCCAAAGAGCAAACCTTTAAAATCGTTGGGATCTTTTCGGGTAAGAAACAGGAAAAATTCACAGGAATGACCTCTGATTTGAGTGAGAATCAAGTCTACCTTTCTTATGAGGATGCGACCAAGCTTCTTGGTCTCAGTCAGCAAGAAGTGACCCAGGTCACCTTTGGGGTCAAAGATCCTGAGAAAATCGATGCCCTCTTGAAGCAAGTCAAAAGCTTGGATCTGGATTGGCAATCGCTACGCGTGGTCGAAGATCGCAAGGCCTTTGACCAGATGAAGGAATCCTCTCAGACCCTAGAAGGCCTGGTGCGGATCATGATGATCGTCCTCCTGGTGACGGGAGCAGGTGCTCTATCGCTCTTACTCAGTCTCTGGACACGGGAGAGGATCCACGAAATCGGGGTTCTCTTAGCCATTGGGAAGAGCAAGGGCCGGATCTTTAGACAGTTCCTCTTGGAAGTGGTGCTGGTATCCTTACTAGCGGTGATCCCAGCCTTTCTCATCGGGCGGATGGTCAGCCATCGTTTCTTAGAGCAGTTTGTCGGACAGACCGGTCAACAGCAGACCCTAGACTTGCTCAACCAAGTCCCTCAAGGCCTTTCCTTAGGAATCGCCTATGCTAGCCTCTTGTGCTTGATCCTTCTGTCGCTCGGTGTAACGACCAGCATGATCTGGCGCAAGACCCCAAAAGAAATATTAACAAAAATGAGTTAAGGAGAAATGACATATATGCTAGAACTCAAACATGTATCCTATAGTTACCAAAGCTACCAAGAAGAGATCTTCTCAGACGTGAACTATCAGTTCAAAAATGGGACTTTTTACAGCATTATCGGTCAGTCTGGAGCAGGGAAATCAACCCTCCTATCCCTCTTGGCTGGTCTGGACAATCCCAAGAAGGGACAGGTTCTCTTTGATGGGGAGGACATCCAGACCAAAGGGTCTAGCTACCACCGCAAGCACCATGTCTCCCTGGTCTTTCAGAATTACAATCTGATTGACTATTTGACGCCACTTGAAAATGTTCGCCTGGTCAACAAACAGGCAGGGAAAGAAATTCTCTTGGAATTGGGGCTGGACGAAACGCAAATCAAACGCAATGTCCTGCAACTATCTGGAGGGCAGCAGCAACGGGTGGCCATTGCGCGTGCGCTCGTTTCAGAAGCACCTGTCATCTTGGCAGATGAGCCAACAGGAAACCTAGACGAACAGACAGCGGGTGACATTATTGCCATTTTAAAGAAGTTGGCCAAGGAACGCCAAAAATGTGTCATTGTCGTCACCCACAGTAAGGAAGTGGCAGAGGCCTCCGATGTGGTCTTGGAATTGAGTCGCCGTAGCCTCGTTGAGAAGAGCAAGTAAGGAGGGAATGCTATGTTGCGAAATGCTTTTGCTTATATCACACGTAAATGGCCCAAGTCTCTCTTGCTCTTTGCCATCATTCTCCTCATGGGGACCTTGAGCTTGATCGGACTCTCCATGAAGGGAGCGACCCAAAAAGCTTCATCGGAAAGCCTGGGATCCATCACCAATAGCTTCTCCATGCAGATCAACCGACGGACCAATCCGGGAACCCCTCGGGGAGCTGGGAATCTCAGAGGAGAGGATATCGAAAAAATCAGCCAGGTAGAGGGGATCACCTCCTCCATCAAGCGGATCAATGCCATCGCGGATATACTAGACCACGAGATCATTGAGACCGAAGAAACCCTGCAAAATCAATCTCCAGAGCGGGCCAAGCACTTCAAGAATACCTTGATGGTGACAGGGGTCAATGACTCTTCTAAAGAAGATAAGTTTGTCTCTGGAGCCTACAAGCTGGTCCAAGGGGAGCACCTGACGGATAAGGACAAAAACCAAATCCTCATGCATGAAGATTTGGCGAAAAAGAATGGCCTCAAGGTAGGCGATAAGGTGCGTCTCAAGTCTAATCTCTACGATGCTGACAATGAAAAAGGAGCCAATGAAACCGTCGAAGTGACCATTAAGGGTCTGTTTTCAGGGAAGAACCAAGCTCCTCTAACTTACGCCCAAGAATTGTATGAAGATACCCTCATTTCTGACCTAGATACAGCTGCCAAGCTCTATGGCAATACTGTTCAAACAGCTACCTATGAGGATGCGACCTTCTTTGCCAAGGGGGATCAGGACCTCGATCAATTGATCGAAAAAATCAAAGCCTTGGATATCCCATGGAATTACTTTGACTTGGTTAAGAGCTCTTCCAACTACCCAGCCTTGCAAAAATCGATCAGCAGCATGTTCCAAGTGGCGGACTACTTGTTTATCGGTAGCCTCATCTTTGCTAGCTTGCTTCTCACCCTTCTCCTCGTCTTGTGGCTCAATGCCCGTCGCAGAGAAGTGGGAATCTTGTTGGCTTTGGGACTCTCCAAGGTGCAGATTGCAGGGCAATTCGTGGCAGAATTGGTCATGATTTCCATCCCAGCCTTCCTCCTCTCCTATGGAGTTGCAGGACTTCTTGCCAAAACAGTCGGAGATACGGTACTCAAGAACGTAACCAGTGGCATTGCCAAACAAATGGCTCAAGAATCCTCTGCAGCCAACCTTGGTGGTGGAGCTGAGGCAGAAAGCTTCAGTAAGACCCTAACAGACCTCCATATGGACATCCAACCGAGCCAATTGTTGGTGATTGTTTTGGTTGGCGGCCTCCTCTTGATTCTCGTATCCATCCTTTCTTCTCAATGGCTCTTGCATAAGAAACCAAAAGATCTCTTGGTGGATGTCGAATAAGAGATTGTTTCCTAAAATAGAAATAGGGTATAATAGGAGGTAGAAGAAGTTTCTTAGATAAAAGGAAAGTGTATGAAGATACTAATCGTAGAAGATGAAGTCCTGATTCGCGAAGGGATGAGCGACTATCTCATGGAATGTGGCTATGAGGTCTTTGAAGCAGGTGATGGGCAGGAGGCCTTGGACCTCTTTCACAGAGAAGCGCCAGATCTGGTCTTGCTGGATATCCAGCTCCCTATCCTCAATGGCTTGGAAGTGCTCAAGACCATCCGGAAGACCAGCTCGGTGCCTGTCCTCATGCTGACGGCCTTCCATGACGAGGACTATAAGTTGACGGCCTTTGGAGAGTTGGCAGATGGCTACCTGGAAAAACCCTTCTCCTTGTCACTTTTAAAGGTCCGTATCGAAGCTATTTTTAAAAAGCTCCAGCCTTCCCGGGTCTTCACCTATGGAGAGGCACGGGTGGATTTTGAGAGCTACACAGCCAGCCTAGCTGGTCAACCTATCTCCATGAATGCCAAGGAGTTGGAGATCTTGGAATACTTGCTCCAGCATGAGGGCAAGGCCCGGACCCGCTCTCAGATCCTCGATGCCGTCTGGAAGGAGACAGAGGAGATTCCTTTTGATCGGGTGATCGATGTCTATATCAAGGAACTACGAAAAAAACTAGAGCTGGACTGTATCGTAACGGTACGCAATGTCGGCTATAAATTGGAGAGACCATGACCAAACGAAGTATCTTTGCAAAGATCTTTCTGATCACCTTTGCCCTATTTAGTGGCTTAGTCATCCTTCTACACGCTTCGGTTTACTTTATTTTCCCCTCGACCTATATCGAGTCCCAGCGCCAGACGATTTTGAAGAAATCCCAGGCCCTGGCCAAGAGTTTCCAAGGCCAGGAAGAAGGAACCATTGAGTCGGTCATTGACCTTTATTCCAAGACCAACGATATCAAGGTCTCGATCAAGGGCAAGGAAAAACAGAATGCCCTAGAGGTCAAGGATGACCTGCTCCTGAACCCTAACAGTCAGAACAATTCCCTGGTCATTGAGGAGCGAAAGATCCAGACCAAAGAGGGAAAAGACTTGACCTTGCAATTCTTAGCAACCGTCGATTCGCAAAAGGAAGCGCGGGACATCAGTCTGGGCTTTCTTCCCTATAGTCTTCTTGCTTCCTTTGTTCTGTCAGTGATTGCCTCCTATCTCTATGCCCGCCTGATTTCTGCTCCGATCCTTGAGATCAAGCAGATGACCAAGCGGATGAAGCGCTTGGATCGGACAGCCAGTCTTCCCATTCACTCGCAGGATGAGATCGGCGTTCTCAAGCAACAGATCAACGACCTCTATCACCATCTCCTAGAGGTGATTGACAATCTAGAGCAGCAAAAACAAGAAAATCTGAAGTTGGAGCAGATGAAGGTCGAATTCCTACGGGGAGCCTCGCATGAGCTCAAGACGCCTCTGGCCAGCTTGAAGATTATCCTAGAAAATATGCGGGATAAGATCGGCCGCTACAAGGACCGGGACCGCTATCTGTCGGTCTCCCTCGATATCGTCGATGAGATGAACCAGATCGTCCTAGAAATCCTGTCCCTGTCCTCTGTCCAAGAATTGGCCGGAGACAAGGAATGGATCCAGTTGGATCAGGTCGTAGAGCAGATCCTCGACCAGTACAAGGTCTTGGCTCAATCTCGCTCGCTCATGATTGACAATCAGATCCCAGTCAAACCAGTCTATATGAACCCAGCGATTCTGAAATTGGTCCTCTCAAATGTTATCAGTAATGCCGTCAAACATTCGGATGCCGGTGGAGAGATCCAGCTCCGTCTCGAAGAGGAAGGGACGCACTTGGCGATTGAAAATACCAGCCAGGAAATGGTAGAGACCGCTGAAATGCCAATGACCGCTAGCCGTCAGAAGAAGGAAGGCGGCTTGGGACTCTTTGTGGTCCAACACTTGCTAGACCATGAAGAACTGGCCTACCAATTTGATAAAACGGCTATGGGCTTGCGCTTCCGTATGGAGCTGCCCAAGGAGCCACAAGAATAAAAAGAGGCTGGGACAAAAGTCCTAGCCTCTCAATTATTTTTGGATTGTTGAGCAAGACGCAGTGGTTGAGTGGGCTCTACTACGCTGATTTCATCAGCTTTTACAGCCCTACTCAACTGTGCGGAGGTGGGACGACGAAATCGAATTCTAACGAATTACCGATTTCTGTCCCACTCTCTTGTATTTAATCAACCTTTTCTACCTTTAGTAACTGGCCATGTTTTAATTCATAAATGGTATCTACATAGGTCAGGATGGAGCGGTCATGGGTCACCATGATGGCGCTCTTGTTTTTGGATTTGACTTCTTTTTGGATCAATTGGGCGATTTCTTGCCCTCGATCTGGGTCTAGGCTAGCTGTTGGTTCATCGGCTAAGATGACCTGCGGATTTCCGATGAAGGCCCGAGCAATGGCTGCCCGTTGCTTTTGCCCACCGGACATCTGATTCGGGTATTGGTGGTAACAAGCTTCGATGTCAAGATCTGCCAACAAGGATTTGACTTCCTCTTGGCGTTTTTTCTTGTCCTTCTCTCCTTTTAATTTGGCTACCAGTTCTAACTGGTCACCGATTTTCATATAGGAGAGGAGCTGGTGATCCTGAAAGATAAAGCCGAGTAATTCCAGCCGTTTTTGCGTCCACTGGCCTTGGTTGAGACCGGTCAAGTCTTGGCCAGCGATGCGAATCCGCCCCTCATCCGCTGATAAAAGCAAGCCGGCGATGGCTAAGAGAGTGGACTTGCCAGATCCTGAAGGGCCCAAGATGGCGACAAATTCGTTGGGTTCGACGCTTAAATTAAGCTGATTGAGGACATGGTGCATCTGGCTACCATCGGCGTAGGATTTTCTGATATTTTCTAATGCAATAATGGCCATCTTATTCTCCATTTCCACCAATGATTTCGATTGGATCTACTTTTTTGATTTTGACAAGGGACAAGGCACCACACAAAATAGAGGTCAGGATAAAGCTAACCGAGATGGTGAGATTGTCCTTCAGGGTCATAAAGGAAGGGACGCTATTAGGTAAAAATGGTGCCATTATGGTTGCCAAGCCAAGTCCCAGCAACACTCCGATGAGGGAGATAATGGTGAGCTGGGATAGTTGGACATAGGTAATCTGGCTCATGGACATGCCAATGGCCTTCAAGACGCCGAACTGTTTCAACTTCTGCAAGGTGAGGATATAGAAGAAAACCCCAAGGATAGCAGAAGAAGCGAGTAAGAGCACCCACGTGATCATCCGTAGCGTCAGGTTTTGAGCCTTGTAGCCAGGGATTTTATCGATTACTTGCTTCTTATCCGCCACCATCAAGTTGCTGGCTAGATCGCTAGAAGGGATGCTTTTCTTGGTCACAAGGGTTTGGGCTTGCCATTGATAGCTTGGATCTGTTTTTTGTCGCATGCCTGTGTAGGTATCCGAGCTGATAAAACCAATCTCGCTGTAGCCGTATTTGGCATTTTTCGCGAAGGCCACGACCTTGAGTTTTTGCTTAGAAGTTTTGTCGATCACTTGATCGCCGACTTGGATCCCCTCATCCTCTTTGAAAGAACTGTCCAAAATGACCTCGTTTTTCTTTAAGTCGGAGATCTTGAGGTCTGTATCTTCCATGATTGGATTGAGGATTTCTTCTTCGTTGTGATCGGTCGCGAAGTAGGTGATATCCAGAGTATTGGAATCCTCTGTTTTTGAGACGGTTGCTCGCTGGATGGACAAGCCCGAATAGTCCATCCCCTCTATCTTTTGGACCTCATCTAAATCCTTCGCCGTAATAGTTGAAAAGGGGATAATCCCTTCTGAATCCGTCGAAAGGATGTAGTGCAGGGCCCCATAGTTATCGATTTGGGCCGATACTGAACGCCCCAGTCCATTTGTCAGCCCGGATAAGAACACCACCATAAACATGAGGATGGTAATGAGGAGTTCAATCAGGATAAACTTCTTGGGTTGGTATTTAATTTCATTCCATGCGATTTTCATATTCGTTCTCCTTTTAGCACGGAGGTGCTAAAGTAGCTTGGCACCTAAACATCATACTCTACCATCATACCATAAGTGAGGGGATAATATGGGGATGGTGTTTGGTAGAGTATGAAGGAATTGGATTTGTTTACTGTGTTCAATTTGATTCTCAATTATTAATTGTTAATGAATACAAAAATAAATCTGCTATAGACAAGAAAAAAAGCCTTGATTTCAAGGCTTTTCCTGTTGATTTAGATGCCCCCTGCATGGATTTGGAAAGAACTTTCATATTGAGAGTAATTAAAAATGTTGAAATTTAATTGAATTTCGGAAGGCGCTTTTAGGTATTTTCAATATCATGATTAAAAAGTAGGGCAAAAAACATACTGAATTGAACTGTTTAGTAGCTTAAATATATCATGGCGCTATCTAAAAAGTTAATTTTATAGAGTTTGTTGGAATAGTTACTGAGTTTTTTGTTTAACATCCAAACTTTATTATTATATCATGAAAATAATTAGAAAAACAGACTTGTATTATTTTGAAATTTGTATATGATGAAGGTGTAAGAACTATAAAATAGCCTGTTAGAAAGGGTAATGAAAGAATTAATCAGGCTATATAAAATTGGTGATTGGTAATTAATGTTGTAAAACAAGAAAGGAAAAGGTAAAAAATGCAAATACATAAAAAAATTTTTATAGTAGCGCTGGTTTTATCCATTTGTATCTCACTTTATTTTCTTATCAATCCGTCTAATATCTTCACCTTTCCGATCCGTGTGCATGAATTTGATGACACATTTAAATATTACATGTTTGTGAAGATTGGAATTGTATTATTATTTATCAAATTCCTACTAGATATATGCTTAGAGTATATCAAGAATTGGTTTAAAAAGTTTTGATATATCTTCACACAAAAGAGTCTGAGACAGCGTTTTGTCCCAGACTCTTTTGTGAGTTGTGAGCTCTGTTTTATAGATTCCACTGCTTGAGGGAGATTTCTCCGCTATTGAGCCAGATTTCTTCTTGCTTGTCTAATTGGACCAAGAGTTGGCCGGTATCAGAGATGTCTTTGGCGAGGCCTTGATAGGTCTGCTGGTTCTGCTCAAAAGTGACAGTTCGTCCTAGGACCAGGGAGCGCTCTTTATAGAGGTAGACCAGTTCATCGACATCTGTTTGGAAGAATTCCTTCCAGATCTCACTGATGAGGTCATTGCGGGTGATGGGACAAGGCCCTTCAAATAAGGAACCAGCCTTACTTTCTAGCTCTTCTGGAAAAGTAGGGATGGCTAAATTGAGACCGACTCCGATAATGACATCTGTGACAAGACCAGTCTCGATGGACGTGATAGCTTCGGTTAAGATTCCCCCAATTTTTTTATGGCGGTAGTAAATATCATTGACCCACTTGATATCGATATCGATCAGGGTCAGGTTTTTAATGGCCTTGTAGATGGCTCCAGCTACCATGAGGGTATATGGGGGGAGCTCCGCAGGGGGTAATTGTGGCTTGAGATGAAGGGACATGTAGATGCCCCCTTGATCAGGGCAGTAGTAGTCACGACCAAAGCGGCCCTTTCCTGCGGATTGCGAATTGGCCAGGTAGAGCGCCTTGCCTTCTTGATGGCTTTCTATGCCTAATTTTGCGTCCAATTGGGTAGAATGACATTCTTCATTCAAAGTAACGGTCAACTGGGTATTGCTTGCGATGACTTCAGGAAGAAGAATATCGCCTGAGACCAGTCTATAGCCCTTCTTTTTTAGGGATTCGATGACGACCCCATCTTTTTCCAGGCGCTGAATGGCCTTCCAGATGGAGGTGCGGGAAACACCTAGTTCTTGCGCCAGCTGCTCCCCGTTGACATAATCATCTGCCTGAGAAAGGGTTTGAAAGAGGATTTCGTGTGTTTTCATAGGACCTCCTAGCGACTGCTGTCTCGAATCGTGAGTTTAGTGGCTAATTTGACCATATAGGGAACACTTGGTTGATTCCCTTGAAAGGTTTGTCGCAACATCTGAATGGCTTGCTTGCCCATTTCTTCCGTGTAGACGGTCACTGTAGAGAGGGCAGGAAAGACATACTTGGCAATCGATGTATCATTGAAGGAAATGAGACTGACGCGATCAGGAACTGCGATTTGATGCTCCTGAAGGGACCGAAGAGCCCCGACAGCTAAGGCATCACTGGCCATGAAAAAGGCAGTTGGCAAGTCGTCGCCCAATGCTTGAATCAGTTGCTCCATCATCTGATAACCCGACTCGGTCGAGAATTGACCAACAGAGACAAAGCGCTCCTCATAAAGTCCTTTTTCCGTGAGAAACTGTTGAAAGGTTCGTTGACGGGGATCCATCTGAAGTGGTGTCGCATCTGCTGTCTCTTCCTGCCCGACCAAGAGCCCGATCTCCTTGTGGCCATGATCAAGGAAATACTCGAGAGCGGTGATGACAGAATCTTCTAGATCGGTCGTCACACAGGAATGCCCCAAATAGAGGGTATTACTATCGACAAAAATAAGGGGTTTGCCGTAGCTTTCTAGATTTCGAATGGTCTTGGGACTGAATTTTCCAAGAGCGATGATGCCGTCTGCCTCTTGAATCAAGGACCAATCGTCATTATTAAAGATACGAAAGATCTCATAGCCTATTTCCTGGGCTTGTTTTTCTAAGCCCATCCGAATGGCATAGTAGTAGAGGTCATCTAATTCTTCTTCGCGCGTGTACCATTCAAAGATGACGATTTTATGAAAATCCTCAACTGGTTGAGGCGCTGTTTTGCGGCTTTTCTTTTGGTAATGCAGTTCCTCAGCGATGCGAAGAATCCGACTGCGCGTGTCTTCACCAACCGATAAGGTCGCATCCTGGTTGAGGACGCGAGAGACCGTTGCCTGAGAAACGCCTGCTTTTTCCGCAATGTCTTTAATCGTTGCCATAGTTCATCCTTTATTGATTTCTACTTCCAGTATACTCTAAAAATTAGTAAAAAGAAATAAAATTTTACTAAATTTTATGTTTGTTGCGATATTGGCTAGGAGTCAGTTGGCTATAGGCCTTAAAGGCTTTTGAAAAATAGAGGGGATCTGAAAAGCCCACCGAGTAAGCTACAATCTTAATGCTTTCGTCCGTATTGGTCAGTAACTGTTGGGCACGCTGCATGCGGACCGAGTGCAAGAATTCCTTGGGAGAGATCTGGTGAAACTCCTTAAAAATAGTTGTCAGATAGGAGCGATGGACATTGAGGTCATCAGCGATCTCTTGAATACTCAAGTGTTCTTTGTTGTAATGCGTCTCAATCACATGCTTGCAGGTCAGGTAGAGTTGATAGGTTGGAGATGGATGGCTCCGATGGATATCGGGAGCCACTTCACTGATAAGAAATAGCAGTTCATAGATCTGCGAGAGAAGGTGGAGTTGGTAGTGAGAAGTCATTTTTGAAGCCTCTGCTTTGTGGACGAGTCGCTCCATAAACTGGCCGATCTTTTCTGTTTCCACCTCTGTTTTCTTTAAAAAGCCTTTTTCATGCAGGGTTGAAAAACGCATGAAATCACTCACCTTGGTGCCACTGATGCCAATCCAGTAGTAGGACCAAGGTTCTTCTGCATCGGCCTTGTAGTAGGTCACCTTATTTTTGGGAAGAAGAAAGAGATCCCCGGTCTCTAGGTGGATTTCTTTTTTATTGAAGTGGAAGACTCCCTTTCCTTCTGTAATAAAATGCAAGACAAAATTATCTCGGACGCTAGGGCCAAATTCATAGTTTTTTGGACAATCTTCATAGCCATAAAAATCAAGGGCTAGGTCAATGGTATCGGTTTGGTATTCAGAAAAGACTAACATAGGGAAACCTCCTACCTAACATTTTACCATATAAGTCCAACAAAATTCTATTTTCGAAAGCGTTTACATTATGTAAAATAAAGACATGCTAAAAAAGAAAGTTATTGGAACTGAATATAAAAATACATAGTGATTTTTTAGGGTCCAATGGAGGAAGATATGGCAATTCGTATCGAACAAAATTTGTTCTATGTAGAAAGTAAGGGACTGAGCCTGATCCTTGAAAATCGAGATGGCTACCTGATGCTTAAGCATCTGGGACGTCCGATCCCGTCTTATCATTTTTCCAATACGGTGCATGAGAAGGATCATGCTTTCTCTGGAAATCCAACACCTGATAATCGAACCTTCAGCTTGGATACCCAGCGTCAGATCCTAGGACAGCACGGGCTTGGAGATTTCCGAAAGCCGTCTATTCAAATCCAGCACGGCGCCACAGAGGTGACGGATTTCCTCTATGTCGGAGCCAATATCTACTCTGGCAGTGTCGAGGCAACTGGTTTTCCCAATCCACATACACTAGATAGTGCTGAAACCTTGGTCTTGGTCTTTGAAGATGATCAAGCGGCTCTTCGTTTGACCCTCTATTACACGGCTTACGAGGATCGAGCAACTATCACCAGTTTTTCAAAAATTGAAAACTGCAGTGATGAAACCGTCGTGATCCACAAGGCCCTCAGTGTGATGGCCGATGTCCCAGCAGGTGACTATGATGTCATCACCCTTCAAGGCGCTTATGCGAGAGAAAAAACAGTCCGCCGTCAGCAAGTGGAACAAGGAATCTTCTCCATCAGCTCCAACCGTGGTGCTTCTGGACACGCCCAGACTCCTGCCCTTATTCTAGCAGATCATGAAGTGACCGAAGATGCCGGTTCAGCCCTTGCCTTCCAACTGCTCTACAGTGGGAATTTTGAAGGATTTGTTCAAAAGAATCAACTCAATGAAGTTCGGGTTGGATTGGGAATCAATCCAGAAAACTTCTCTTGGGAGTTAGCGCCAAATCAGCTCTTTGATACGCCGGTAGCCATGATCAGCTACTCACATGAGGGATTGACTGGCCTCAGTCAAGAAAGTCAAGCATTTGTCCAAAATCATATCATTCCTAGTCCCTATGCTCATAAAGAACGTCCAATTCTGATCAACAACTGGGAAGCCACCTACTTTGATTTTAAAAAAGAAAAATTATTGGAGCTAGCAGATGAGGCTCAAAAAGTGGGAATCGAACTCTTTGTTCTTGATGATGGCTGGTTTGGCAATCGCTATGATGACAATCGGGCCCTTGGTGACTGGACTGTCAATGAAGAAAAATTAGGAGGAAGTCTAGCAGAATTGATCCAGGGCATCCACGACAAGGGGCTTCAATTTGGCCTTTGGGTGGAGCCAGAAATGATTTCTGTTGATAGCGACCTCTATCGGGCTCATCCGGACTGGGCTATTCAAGTCCCAGGCTACGAACACACCCATTCACGGAATCAACTGGTGCTCGATTTCTCCAATAAAGAAGTGGTGGCTTATATCAAGCAGGTCTTGGATGACATACTTGGAAAGCATGAGATCGACTATATCAAATGGGATATGAACCGCAATATCACCAAACTTGGAAATGGTAAAACCTACCTTGAAACCAAGATGCAATCTCATGCTTATATCCTGGGTCTCTATGAAGTGGTTTCTTACTTGACAGAGAAGTACGAGAACATCCTCTTTGAGTCTTGCTCCGGTGGTGGTGGCCGCAATGACCTTGGTATGATGCGTTACTTCCCACAGGTCTGGGCAAGTGACAATACGGATGCCATTGCCAGACTTCCGATCCAGTACGGATCGAGTTATCTCTATCCTACCATTTCTATGGGGGCTCACGTTTCAGCGGTTCCAAATCACCAGATGGGACGGATGACACCGCTTGAAACGCGAGGTCATGTAGCCATGATGGGAAATCTAGGCTATGAATTGGATCTAACCAGTCTTCCGCAAGAAGAGTTGGATAGGATCGCAGCTCAAGTCGCTCATTACAAAACGATTCGACCACTGGTTCAATTCGGAAAACACTACCGCTTGATCAATCCAAGTCATGGTAGCAATCAAGCAGCCGTCCAGTTCACTTATCAAGACCGCACGGTTGTAACCTATGTACGGGTCTTATCAACGGTCGAAGAGATCGAGCCGACTCTGAAACTCAAAGGGTTGGAAGAAGATGCGCTCTATCGCTTAGAAGGGACGGACCAAGTCTATTCAGGAGCTGAGCTCATGTATGCCGGCTTAACCGTCGTTCTTCCTCAGGGAGATTTCCTCAGCAAACAATATGTTTTTGTCAAAAAATAAAAGGAGACAGCCAAATGAAATGGTATAAAAAAATCGGACTTCTTGCGACTACAGGCTTAGCCTTGTTTGGGCTTGGCGCTTGCTCCAACGATGGTAAATCTGCGGATGGCACAGTGACCATCGAGTATTTCAACCAGAAAAAAGAAATGACCAAAACCTTGGAAGAAATCGCGCGTGATTTTGAAAAGGAAAATCCAAAGGTCAAGGTCAAAGTTGTCAATGTACCAAACGCTGGTGAGGTGTTGAAGACCCGTGTCCTCGCAGGTGATGTACCAGATGTGGTCAATATTTACCCACAGTCTATCGAACTGCAAGAATGGGCGAAAGCGGGTGTCTTCGAAGATTTAAGCAATAAAGACTATCTGAAACGTGTGAAAAATGGCTACGCTGAAAAATATGCTGTCAACGGAAAAGTCTACAACGTTCCTTTCACAGCCAATGCTTACGGAATCTACTACAACAAAGATAAATTCGAAGAATTGGGCTTGAAGGTTCCTGAAACTTGGGACGAATTTGAACAGTTGGTAAAAGACATCGTTGCCAAAGGACAAACTCCATTTGGGATTGCAGGAGCAGAAGCTTGGACACTCAATGGGTACAATCAATTGGCCTTTGCGACAGCAGCAGGTGGCGGAAAAGAAGCCAACCAATACCTTCGTTATTCTCAGCCAAATTCCATTAAATTGTCTGATCCGATTATGAAGGATGATATCAAGGTCATGGATATCCTTCGTATTAAAGGATCTAAGCAAAAGAACTGGGAAGGCGCTGGCTATACAGATGTTATTGGTGCCTTCGCGCGTGGAGATGTCCTCATGACACCAAATGGGTCTTGGGCCATTACAGCGATCAATGAACAAAAACCGAAATTTAAGATTGGGACCTTCATGATTCCAGGGAAAGAAAAAGGACAAAGCTTAACTGTTGGTGCGGGAGACTTAGCATGGTCTATCTCAGCTACTACCAAACATCCAAAAGAAGCCAATGCCTTTGTGGAATACATGACCCGTCCAGAAGTCATGCAAAAGTACTATGATGTGGACGGATCTCCAACAGCGATCGAAGGGGTCAAACAAGCAGGAGAGGATTCACCGCTTGCTGGGATGACCAAATATGCCTTTACGGATCGTCACTTGGTGTGGTTGCAACAATACTGGACCAGTGAAGCAGACTTCCATACCTTGACGATGAACTATGTCTTGACAGGTGATAAACAAGGAATGGTCAATGATTTGAATGCCTTCTTTAACCCGATGAAAGCGGATGTGGATTAGGAGTAGAGAGACGATGAAAAAAGTATTACAAAAATATTGGGCATGGGCTTTTGTGGTCATTCCCCTCTTATTACAAGCAATTTTCTTCTATGTGCCAATGTTCCAAGGAGCCTTTTACAGTTTTACCAACTGGACAGGTTTGACCTATAACTACAAATTTGTTGGCTTGAACAACTTTAAGCTCCTCTTTATGGATCCAAAATTCATGAATGCGATTGGCTTTACTGCAATCATCACGATTGCCATGGTAGTTGGTGAGATTGCCCTTGGGATCTTCATTGCGCGTGTCTTAAACTCTAAAATCAAAGGGCAAACCTTCTTCCGTGCTTGGTTTTTCTTCCCAGCAGTTTTGTCCGGCTTGACAGTGGCGTTGATCTTCAAACAAGTCTTCAACTACGGTCTACCAGCGATTGGGAATGCACTTCATATCGAGTTTCTCCAAACCAGTCTTTTAGGGACTAAGTGGGGAGCAATATTCGCGGCTGTCTTTGTCCTTCTTTGGCAAGGAGTAGCTATGCCCATCATTATCTTCCTAGCTGGTCTGCAATCTATTCCAACCGAGATTACAGAAGCAGCAAGAATCGATGGAGCGACGAGCAAGCAAGTCTTCTGGAATGTTGAATTGCCTTACTTGCTACCAAGTGTCTCTATGGTCTTTATCCTAGCCCTAAAAGGTGGGCTTACAGCCTTTGACCAAGTCTTTGCCATGACTGGTGGTGGTCCAAACAATGCCACAACCTCACTTGGGCTCTTGGTTTATAATTATGCCTTTAAAAACAACCAATTCGGTTATGCCAATGCCATTGCCGTAATCTTGTTCTTCTTGATTGTAGTGATTTCAATCATCCAATTGAGAGTATCTAAGAAATTTGAAATTTAAGAGGAGAAGCACGATGAAACAAGATGAAAGAAAAGCCTTGATTGGCAAATATATTCTATTGATTCTAGGATCGGTTCTGATTTTAGTGCCGCTCCTTGCCACCCTCTTTAGTTCCTTCAAACCAACCAAAGATATTGTAGATAATTTCTTTGGATTCCCGACGAATTTCACATGGGACAACTTTAGCCGTCTATTGGCTGATGGGATCGGAGGCTATTATTGGAACTCTGTCGTCATCACTGTCTTGTCTTTACTTGCAGTAATGATCTTTATCCCCATGGCAGCCTACTCCATCGCACGTAATATGAGTAAGAGAAAAGCCTTTACCATCATGTACACCCTCTTGATCCTTGGAATTTTCGTACCTTTCCAAGTCATCATGATTCCGATTACAGTTATGATGAGTAAACTCGGTTTGGCTAACACCTTTGGTTTGATCTTGCTCTACTTGACTTATGCGATTCCACAGACCCTCTTTCTCTATGTGGGGTATATCAAAATCTCTATCCCAGAAAGTTTGGATGAAGCAGCAGAAATCGATGGGGCTAATAAGTTTACAACTTATTTCCGTATCATCTTCCCAATGATGAAACCGATGCATGCGACAACTATGATCATCAATGCTCTTTGGTTCTGGAATGACTTCATGTTGCCACTCCTTGTCTTGAACCGGGATTCAAAAATGTGGACCTTGCCTTTGTTCCAATACAACTACGCAGGACAATATTTCAACGACTACGGACCAAGCTTTGCTTCTTACGTTGTCGGCATTATCAGTATCACCATTGTCTATCTCTTCTTCCAACGCCATATCATCGCAGGAATGAGCAACGGCGCAGTGAAATAAGAAATAAGATACAAAGGGACGATTCAGCTTGCTGAAAATTTCTGTAGAAAAATAGGAAATCGACGTAGTGTGCTTGCACACAAGAAGATTTATCTTTTTTCCTAAGAAATTAGTCCCGTGTTCAATTCTGTACACAAAGTAACGATTCAGCTTGCTGATTTAAATCGTATCCTAGGAAGCAATTTTAAAATAGAAAAACTCAAGAAAGCCAGGTCTCTTAAAACTTGGCTTTCAAAAAAGAAAAGGAAACCATTATGCCAATTCAAAACAAAACCATGTTAATTACTTACTCAGATAGCTTAGGAAATAACCTGAAGGACCTCTATGAAAATCTGGAGAAATATTTTGGAGATGCAGTAGGTGGGGTTCACCTCTTGCCATTTTTCCCATCAACTGGTGACCGAGGCTTTGCGCCTGTGGACTATGACCAAGTGGATCCAGCCTTTGGAGATTGGGAAGATGTCAAACGCTTGGGCGACAAGTACTATCTTATGTTTGACTTTATGATCAATCACATTTCTCGTCAATCTAAATACTACAAGGACTACCAAGAGAAGCATGACCAAAGTGCCTACAAGGACCTCTTTCTCAACTGGGACAAGTTCTGGCCAGAGAATCGCCCAACTCAAGCAGATGTGGACTTGATTTATAAGCGCAAAGACCGAGCTCCCAAGCAAGCCATCACTTTTGCGGATGGGACGACCGAGCATCTCTGGAATACCTTTGGGGAAGAGCAGATTGACCTAGACGTGACCAAGGAAGTGACCATGGACTTTATTCGCAAGACCATCGAACACCTGGCCAGCAATGGCTGTGACCTCATTCGTTTGGACGCCTTTGCCTATGCGGTGAAGAAATTGGACACCAATGATTTCTTCGTAGAGCCAGACATTTGGGATTTGTTGGATAAGGTGCGCGATATGGCGGCCAGCTACGGTGCTGAGCTCTTGCCAGAGATTCATGAACACTATTCCATCCAATTTAAGATTGCTGATCACGATTATTATGTCTATGACTTCGCGCTTCCAATGGTGACCCTCTATAGCCTCTATAGTTCAAAAGTGGAGCGCCTTGCCAAGTGGCTGAAGATGAGCCCCATGAAGCAGTTCACGACGCTGGATACCCATGATGGAATTGGGGTGGTCGATGTCAAGGATATCTTGACAGATGAAGAGATTGACTATGCTTCAAATGAGCTTTATAAGGTTGGGGCAAATGTTAAACGCAAATATTCCACAGCAGAGTACAACAATTTGGACATCTACCAAATCAATTCGACCTACTATTCAGCGCTTGGAGATGACGATCGTAAGTACTTCCTAGCCCGATTAATTCAAGCCTTTGCACCAGGTATTCCACAAGTTTATTATGTTGGATTCTTAGCTGGGAAGAATGATTTGGAACTCTTAGAAAACACCAAAGAAGGCCGCAATATCAACCGTCATTACTACAGTAATGAAGAAATTGCTCAAGAAGTGGAGCGACCAGTCGTGCAATCCCTTCTCAAGCTCTTTAGTTTCCGGAACAACTCGCAAGCTTTTGACCTAGAAGGAAGCATTGAGGTGGAAACACCAGATGATCATACCATTGTCATCACGCGCCAAAATAAAGACCAAACTTCCACAGCAGTAGCCCGAATCAATCTTGCTGATGGCACTTACCAAGTGACAGAAAATGGTCAAGACATTGTGTTTTAAAAAAATATGAACGAACTAAAGGATAAGTAAAAAATGCTTATCCTTTTTCTGTTTTATACATTGCAACCGTTTACAAAACTATAAAATAATGGTACAATATCTATTGAAAGAAAGGAGGTCGCTTTATGAAAAAAATCATTTATCCATCTGCGGCCCTATTAACGGCTTTTGCTCTATTATCCGTTCAAACAGCAAAAGCAGACACAGCTCAAGCGTCGGATCAAGCCAATGAACCGGCGGCAACAGTAGAAGAGGTGGTGGCTTCTCCAACGCCAGAAAGCACCACAGAAAATCAGGGAGAAGTGGCCGAAACACCGACGACAACAGACCGTGCAGCTGTTCCTGCTGCCTCCCCAACGGTAACATCGACAGAGACGGCATCTCCTGAAGTGGAAAAACTGATTGAAAACATGCCACTCAAACAAAAAGTGACCCAAATGATCATGCCGGACTTCCGTAAGTGGCAGGAGGCCAATCAGGAGTCGCCACAGGATCTCACCAAGGTCAATGCTGAAGTAGCAGATGCGATTGATAAATATGATTTTGGAGGCGTCATTCTTTTTGCTGAAAACGTCAAAGAAACCAAGCAGACTTTGGCTCTGACGCAAGACATGCAAAAGGCAGCGATTGAAAACAAAGCCAACAATGGCAAAATTCCGCTCTTGTTAGCCATCGACCAAGAAGGGGGGATCGTCTACCGCTTGGGTACGGGTACAGCCCTTCCCGGTAATATGGCCATCGGAGCTACCAATGATCCCAAACTAGCGAAAGAAGCTGGTCAAATTATCGGACGTGAACTTTCTGCACTAGGCTTGAATGTGGACTTCGCTCCGGTGCTAGATACCAATAACAATCCTCAAAACCCTGTGATTGGGCTTCGTTCCTTCTCATCTGACCCGAACCGGGTTGCCTACTTGGGTATTCCGATGATGAAAGGCATTCAGGACTACAATGTAGCTGTGGCAGCCAAGCATTTCCCAGGTCATGGAGATACAGCGGTCGATTCACATACAGGTTTGCCATTGGTGGATAAATCTCTTGCTGAACTTGAAAAATTGGAACTCCTTCCATTCAAAAAAGCTATGGATGAAGGGGTAGACCTCTTGATGACGGCTCATATCCAATACCCGCAGATTGAAAAAGATCAGGTCGTGTCAAAAGAAACGGGTGAGAAAATCTATGTTCCAGCGACTCTTTCTGATGATATTTTAACGGGCTTGGTACGGAAGAAATACGGCTATAAGGGCGTGATTGTCTCCGATGCTATGGGGATGGATGCTATCGCCAAGAACTTCGGTGAGGTGGAAGCTGTGAAGATGGCCATCAAAGCAGGGGTTGATTTGGTCTTGATGCCAACGACCCTTCGCAGTAAAGCCGATTTGAGCAAGATTGATACCATTGTCGATGCGGTGGTAGATGCTGTGAAAACCGGTGACATCTCAGAAGAGCGCTTAAATGATTCGGTTCGCCGGATCCTGACCCTCAAAGAAAAACGTGGGGTCTTGAATTTTGATCCAAGTGCTCGAACAGCTGAAAAAGCAGAGGAAGCAGTCGGATCTAGCCTCAATCGTGACTTGGAGCGTAAAATTGCAGCGGCAGCGGTGACGGTTGTAAAAAATGAAGAAAATACTTTGCCATTTAAGGTACAAACAGGGGACCATGTCTTACTCTTAGGAGCTTTTGAAAACGAAGTTCCTGGACTAAATTTGGGTATGCGTCGCTTAATTGCTGACGGAGTGCTTCCAAAAGATACTTCCTTTGTAGCCAAGAATTTCACCAAAGAATCCACCCTTGATAGTCTAAAAGAAGACCTAGAAAAAGCGACCCACATCGTGGTGATTTCAGAGATTGGATATGAAGGGCATTTGGATAAAAATTTCTGGCGTACCAAGATCCCAACTGAAATCGTCAATTATGCTAACACCAACCATAAAAAGGCAGCTGTCCTTTCCATCTCTAAACCTTATGATGTAGCCAACTATCCAGCAGCCAAAGCCATTTTGGCAGTCTATGGAAATAAGGGAATGGATCCAACGGAATCCCTCAAACCAGACAATGCATTTGGTCCTAATATTCCTGCAGGAGTGGAAGTCATCTTCAATGGCAAGGAACATCTAGGTACCTTACCGGTTGATATTCCAAAAATTGTAGACGGAAAAATGTCGGAAACAGAGTACGCCTACCGCATTGGTCACGGTCTCTTCTATCCAGCACCTGCACCATTGCCAACACCTGAAACCCAAGTTCCAACTTCACCAGTTCAAGATCCAACCCATCAGACACAACCAGTAGAGGTTGGTCACACTGGAACACAGGTCCTTGTTAGCAAGCAAGAAAAAGCTAGCACTCTTGATCGTCCACAAGTTACTCCGATCGCTGTGAAACAAGCCACTGATCAGGCTCCTGTCAGCGTGTCAGCAAGTCCTGCATCATCTGTATTGCCAAAAACTGGTCAAACAGAGAATCTCCTAGCTCTCATGGGCATCAGCCTCTTAACCTTCCTTGGATCTTTTGTCTATCCAAGAAAGAAACACTAAAGGATTCAGAATCTCAATTGGGTCACTCCCAATTGAGATTTTTTGGTAAACTTTTACTAAAATTAACTCGAAATAGCAAGAGTGAAATAGAAGTTATAATCAGAGGAAAAACCTTTGTTATAGCCTTTTTGGACATAAAATAAAAAATTAATAAAATTTTACTAAAAACACTTGAAGTTTTACTTCTGATCAGATATAATACAAGTATAAAAACGTTTACAAAACTAAAGGAGTTTCTCATGACGACAACAATCACATCTCAAGATTTACAAGCAAAATTCCAGGCTGTCTTTGGGGAAAAGGCTGACCACACTTTCTTTTCACCAGGACGGATTAATCTGATTGGTGAACACACGGACTATAACGGAGGCCATGTTTTCCCAGCGGCTATCACACTTGGTACCTACGGAGCGGCAAGAAAGCGTGAGGATAAGGTCTTGCGTTTCTTCTCAGGAAACTTTGAAGACAAGGGGATTATTGAAGTTCCACTTGAAAATCTCCACTTTGAAAAAGAGCACAACTGGACCAACTATCCAAAAGGCGTGCTCCACTTCTTGCAAGAAGCTGGTCATGTCATTGATAGCGGTATGGACGTCTATGTCTACGGCAATATTCCAAATGGATCCGGTCTTTCTTCTTCAGCTTCGCTTGAGCTCTTGATTGGCGTCATCGCTGAGAAACTATATGATCTTCAGTTAGATCGTCTAGATCTGGTCAAGATCGGAAAACAAACCGAAAATCACTTCATCGGAGTTAACACTGGGATCATGGACCAATTTGCCATCGGTATGGGAGCGGACCAACGGGCTATTTATCTCGATACCAACACCCTAGAGTATGATTTGGTACCGCTGGACCTCAAAGACAATGTCGTAGTCATCATGAATACCAACAAACGCCGGGAATTAGCGGATTCAAAATACAATGAACGTCGTTCAGAATGTGAAACTGCCGTTTCTGAACTCCAAGAAAAATTGGATATCCAAACCTTAGGGGAATTGGATCTCTGGGCTTTTGATGCCTACAGCTACCTGATCAAGGATGAAAATCGCATCAAACGGGCTCGTCATGCTGTACTTGAGAACCAACGGACCCTCCAAGCTCGTAAGGCACTTGAAGCAGGTGATTTGGAAGGCTTTGGCCGTCTCATGAATGCTTCCCACGTATCTTTGGAGCATGACTACCAAGTGACTGGTCTAGAATTGGATACCTTAGTCCATACAGCCTGGGAACAAGAAGGCGTCTTGGGCGCTCGTATGACAGGAGCAGGCTTTGGTGGTTGCGCCATCGCCCTCGTAAACAAAGATAAAGTTGAAGCCTTTGAAGAAGCTGTCGGCAAACGCTATGAAGAAGTTGTTGGCTATGCGCCAAGCTTCTACATTGCAGAGATCGCGGCAGGGACACGGGTGCTTGATTAAAAAGGAGATAGGATGACAGAACAGGTATTAGATGCATTTGTCACAGCCGTCATTGCGGCAAGTGACTATGAAGAGATGGATCGGATTTATCTAAAAAACCGCGTTATGAGTCGCATTGGAGAAGAAGGGCTAAACGCCCCAGCTCATCAGGCTGACTTGATCGCACTCAAAGATCAGCTGGTGGAAATCGCTGTTGCGAATAGTAAGATCCAAGATAGCATGGCCGCAAAGGACAGCTTGGGAGCAGAGTTGATGGATTGGATCACCCCTAGCCCTAGTCAGGTCAACAATCGTTTCTGGGAGAACTACCGTCAGTCCAAGGAAGATGCGATTGCGGATTTCTACGCTCTCTCTAAGCGCAATGATTACATCAAGGTCAAGGCGATTGCACAAAACATTGCCTTTGAAGCAAAAACTCCCTATGGGTCTCTTGAAATCACCATCAATCTGTCAAAACCTGAAAAAGATCCTAAAGACATTGCAGCGGCGAAGCTGGCTAAAGCTAGTCATTATCCAGCCTGCCAATTATGCTTTGAAAATGAAGGCTATCAAGGTCGCCTAGACCATCCTGCCCGTGCCAATCATCGGATCATCCGCTTTGACATGGACGGTCATGATTGGGGCTTCCAGTATTCCCCTTATGCCTACTTCAATGAACACTGCATTTTCCTCGATAGCCAGCATGTTCCCATGGCCATTAGCCGCAAGACCTTTGAACGACTTTTGACCATTGTAGAGACTTTCCCAGGCTATTTTGCAGGCTCCAATGCAGATCTGCCCATTGTAGGGGGATCCATCCTGACTCATGACCATTATCAAGGCGGACGCCACACCTTCCCTATGGAGCTGGCAGAGCTTGACCAAACCTTTACCATTCCTGGCTTCGAAGAGGTTCAAGTGGGCATCGTTCGTTGGCCAATGTCAGTCTTGCGTCTGCAGTCAGATAACAAGGAAGAGCTGATTAACTTGGCAGACCATATCTTAGAAAGCTGGCGAGGTTACTCGGATCCAGCTGTGCAAGTCTTAGCCACATCTGACGGTCAACCCCATCATACCATTACCCCCATTGCACGAATCCGCGATGGGCATTATGAACTGGACTTGGTGCTCCGTGACAATCAAACCTCACCAGAGCATCCCGATGGCATTTACCACCCGCATGCGGATGTGCAACACATCAAAAAAGAAAATATCGGCCTGATCGAGGTCATGGGTCTAGCCATTTTGCCACCTCGACTCAAGGAAGAGCTCAAGCAGGTTCAAGACTATCTACTTAGACGTGAAAGCAGTGTGGCTAGTTACCACCAAGACTGGGCAGATGACTTGAAAGCTACTCACCCATCCATCACAGACGAAGCAGAGGCAGAAGCTGTTGTTCGTGAATCAGTTGGTCAAATCTTTGCGCGCGTGCTCGAAGATGCCGGTGTCTACAAGCGAACAGCAGAAGGCCAAGCAGCCTTTAGACGCTTTGTTGCGACACTTTAAGTGTGGAGAAGAGGCAGAAATTTGGTACAATAAGAGAGAAAACAAAGAAGCGAAAGGAAAATAAATGGCAATACTCGTACTCGGAGGAGCTGGCTATATCGGTTCCCATATGGTGGACCGCTTGGTTAATGAAGGACAGGAAAAAGTCGTCGTGGTCGATAGCCTGGTCACAGGCCACCGTGCAGCGGTGCATCCAGATGCCGTCTTTTACCAAGGAGACCTGGCGGATCAAGACTTTATGCGCACTGTTTTTAAGGAACATGCAGATATTGACGCCGTCATCCACTTTGCGGCCTATTCACTGGTTGCGGAATCTATGGCAGATCCATTGAAATATTTTGACAACAATACAGCTGGCATGGTCAAACTCTTGGAAGTCATGCATGAATGTGGAGTGCACTATATCGTCTTTTCTTCAACGGCTGCCACTTACGGTATTCCAGAAGAAATTCCGATTCTTGAAACCACTCCACAAAAGCCGATTAATCCTTATGGCGAAAGCAAGCTCATGATGGAAACCATTATGCGCTGGGCCGATCAAGCCTACGGCATCAAGTATGTGCCTCTTCGTTACTTTAATGTAGCGGGTGCTAAGCCAGATGGATCGATCGGAGAAGACCACGGACCAGAGACCCACCTCTTGCCAATCGTCTTACAAGTAGCCCAAGGCAAACGCGAGAAGATCTCTATTTTTGGGGATGACTACAAGACACCAGATGGCACCAATGTCCGGGATTATGTCCATCCATTTGACTTGGCAGATGCCCATCTGCTTGCCGTGGAGTATCTCCGAAATGGCAACCCATCGACCGCCTTTAATCTGGGTTCATCGACTGGATTCTCCAATCTTCAAATCGTTGAAGCAGCCCGCAAGGTGACAGGACATCCGATCCCACTTGAGATTGCTGATCGCCGACCAGGAGATCCAGATACCCTGATCGCATCATCTGAGAAGGCGCGTGCAATTCTTGGCTGGCAACCAAAATTTGATAATATCGAAACCATCATCCAAACAGCCTGGGCTTGGCATTCCAGCCACCCAGATGGCTACAATGATCGATAAGGAGGGGACTGCAAACATCATTTTTGAGGCTTTTCTAATAACATCTAAAACGACAGTTGATCTTGCTAAATGACTCATTTCAGAAATCAGTCATTTCCTTAACCATCATAAAATAGTGAGGGATTCAAAATGAATAAAACCACAAAATTGTTAGCCGTCTTCTTGACTGCGGGTCTTCTTTTAGCTGGTTGCGGACAAAAAGAGAGTACGAAATCTACTAGTCCATCGTCCACTAAAGCGACGAGTAAGGCAACAGGTAAATCATCCGCTAAAGAGAAGACAAAAGAGTCATCAACTGATGAAAGCAAAAAAGAAGATGCACTAGCAGGTGCACAAAAAACCGTTCTTGAAACGAGTGATGAAGCAGGTAAGTCAACCATCACCTTGTATTACAAGGGAGATACCTTGTTATTACAAGAAAAAGTTGATGATTACGATGTCTCAAAAGTTCCTGGTGAGAACCCTCTTGAAACCATGAAAGAAGCCGTTGCTAAGAGCCAAGAAAAATTTAAAGATCTGATGGGCCATGGATTTGAACTGACATCAGAATACAAGGACGGAATCTTTTATATCCGCAATACCATTGATTACACAAAAATCGATTTTAATAAATTAAAAGAAATCGTCCCAGGCTTTAATCCGTTAGATGACAAAACAGTTAGTTATTCAGTAACGAAAGACAGTCTTATCAAGGGTGGAATGGTAGAAAAATAAACAAAATAGAGAGCAGCTCAGTTTGCTGCTCTTTTTTGTTTTGGTATGAATTCATGGGCATATTTTGGTAGAATAGGATTTAAGGAAAAGTAAGATTAAAGAAATTTAACTTTACTGTTGTATGCAAAAATAGCAGTACTTAATGAGGTTTTTTTTATATAAAAATAGCATAAAAATCTAGTTATCCGCATAAAAACTGGACTTATCACACTTTATCAAGGTCAAAACCACTCAATTTACTACTAATTTACTACTTATGAATGAGCTTTGATACGACGATTTATCCTTGAAAAGTGAAGATATAAAGATACTTCCAATAAAATTTGAATATTTAATAGGTAGACACTTCAAAAAATGAGGTGTCTATTTTTTTACCCGATTTTGAAAGGAAGTGAACTTATGAAAACAAAAAATCAAGAATCAAAAGGTCGTTCCCCACTCTTTAAGACCATCAAACATTCATTCAGCCAATAAAAAAGAAAGGATAGGTAAAAATATGGAACTTAAATTTGTGATTCCCAACATGGAAAAAACATTCGGCAATTTAGAATTTGCTGGCGAGGATAAAGTCGTTCAGCGAAGAATCAACGGACGGCTAACTGTCTTATCAAGAAGCTATAATCTCTATTCTGATGTTCAAAGAGCAGATGATATTGTGGTGGTGCTTCCTGCTGAAGCTGGCGAAAAACATTTCGGCTTTGAGGAACGTGTGAAGTTAGTCAATCCACGTATTACCGCAGAGGGCTACAAAATCGGCACTCGTGGTTTTACAAATTACCTTTTACATGCTGACGACATGATAAAAGAATAAAGAAAGAGAGGAAAAATGATGAGATTAGCAAATGGCATTGTATTAGATAAAGACACGACTTTTGGAGAATTGAAATTCTCTGCTCTACGTCGTGAAGTGAGAATCCAAAATGAAGACGGGTCGGTTTCAGATGAAATCAAGGAACGTACCTATGACTTAAAATCCAAAGGACAAGGACGCATGATTCAAGTAAGTATTCCTGCCAGCGTGCCTTTGAAAGAGTTTGATTATAACGCACGGGTGGAACTTATCAATCCCATTGCGGACACCGTTGCTACTGCCACCTATCAAGGAGCAGATGTTGACTGGTATATCAAGGCAGACGATATTGTGCTGACAAAGGATTCTAGTTCATTCAAAGCTCAACCACAAGCAAAGAAAGAACCGACACAAGACAAATAGTCGCTAGGTAGAAAGGAGACTTTTTCGCATGAAACAGCGTGGTAAAAGGATTCGCCCATCTGGTAAAGATTTAGTCTTTCATTTTACGATAGCGTCACTCCTGCCTGTTTTCCTGCTGGTTGTCGGACTGTTTCATGTGAAGACAATCCAGCAGATCAACTGGCAGGATTTTAACCTATCACAAGCAGATAAGATTGACATTCCCTATTTAATTATCAGTTTCAGTGTCGCAATTCTTATCTGCTTGCTGGTAGCGTTTGTATTCAAACGGGTTCGCTATGATACGGTTAAACAACTTTACCACCGTCAAAAACTGGCAAAGATGATACTTGAAAACAAGTGGTATGAATCTGAACAGGTCAAAACAGAGGGTTTCTTTAAAGATAGTGCTGGTCGTACAAAGGAAAAGATAACCTACTTCCCTAAAATGTATTATCGACTTAAAAATGGCTTGATACAGATACGGGTGGAAATCACGCTGGGAAAATATCAAGACCAACTCTTACACTTGGAAAAGAAATTAGAGAGTGGCTTGTACTGTGAGCTGACGGATAAAGAGTTAAAGGATTCCTATGTGGAATATACTTTGCTCTATGACACCATAGCCAGTCGTATTTCTATTGATGAAGTAGAAGCTAAAGATGGTAAACTTCGCTTAATGAAAAACGTATGGTGGGAATATGATAAGCTCCCTCATATGTTGATTGCTGGTGGTACAGGTGGCGGTAAAACTTACTTTATACTGACACTGATTGAAGCCTTGCTTCATACAGATTCAAAACTGTATATTCTTGACCCGAAAAATGCTGACCTTGCGGACTTAGGTTCTGTGATGGCAAATGTCTACTATAGAAAAGAAGACTTGCTTTCTTGCATTGAAACATTCTATGAAGAAATGATGAAACGTAGTGAGGAAATGAAGCAGATGAAGAACTATAAGACTGGCAAAAATTATGCTTACTTAGGTCTCCCGGCACACTTCTTAATCTTTGATGAATACGTCGCTTTCATGGAAATGCTGGGAACAAAAGAAAACACCGCAGTTATGAATAAGCTGAAACAGATTGTCATGTTAGGTCGTCAAGCTGGCTTCTTTCTAATACTGGCTTGTCAACGTCCAGACGCAAAATATTTAGGCGACGGAATCCGTGATCAGTTTAATTTCAGAGTGGCTTTAGGTCGTATGTCTGAAATGGGCTATGGCATGATGTTTGGCAGTGACGTACAAAAGGATTTCTTCTTAAAGCGAATCAAAGGTCGTGGCTATGTTGATGTAGGAACAAGTGTCATATCAGAGTTTTATACTCCCCTTGTACCAAAAGGATATGATTTCTTGGAGGAAATTAAAAAGTTATCCAACAGCAGACAGTCCACGCAGGCGACGTGCGAAGCGGAAGTCGCAGGTGTGGACTGATCTTGCTGGCTGGTGTGGCAATAGCCACGCCAGCACTTAACCCCCCGTTTCTAACAGGGGGGTACAAATCGACAGGAAACAGTCAAAAAAACATTAGAAAATCCTTTGGTTACAAGGGATTTACAAAATTTCAGCGTATGTCAAATGGGCTTTAAAAGTTGACATACGCCTTTTTGATTGGAGGGATTTTTACTGAATGAACAAACTTGGTTACAGCATTTAAAAGAAAAACGCTTGGCTTATGGACTATCTCAAAACCGTTTAGCTGTTGCGACTGGTATTACAAGGCAGTATCTAAGCGATATTGAAACAGGAAAAGTCAAGCCATCAGAGGATTTACAGCAGTCCCTTTGGGAAGCTCTGGAACGCTTCAATCCCGACGCTCCCCTTGAAATGCTGTTTGATTATGTAAGGATTCGCTTTCCGACAACAGACGTACAGCAGGTGGTCGAAAACATCTTACAACTGAAACTGTCCTATTTTCTTCATGAGGACTATGGTTTCTATTCTTATTCAGAGCATTATGCTTTAGGCGACATATTCGTCCTTTGCTCCCATGAACTGGACAAAGGAGTTCTGGTGGAATTGAAAGGTCGTGGGTGCAGACAATTTGAAAGCTATCTTCTGGCACAACAAAGAAGCTGGTATGAGTTCTTTATGGACGTTTTGGTGGCTGGCGGTGTGATGAAACGCCTTGACCTTGCCATTAACGATAAGACAGGGATTTTGAATATCCCTGTACTCACTGAAAAGTGCCAACAGGAAGAATGTATCTCCGTCTTCCGCAGTTTTAAAAGCTATCGCAGTGGCGAACTGGTACGCAAAGAGGAAAAGGAATGTATGGGAAACACCCTCTATATCGGTTCATTACAAAGTGAAGTTTATTTCTGTATCTATGAAAAGGACTACGAGCAGTACAAGAAAAATGATATTCCCATTGAAGACGCAGAAGTAAAAAACCGTTTTGAGATTCGATTGAAAAATGAGCGTGCCTATTATGCAGTCCGTGATTTACTCGTCTATGACAATCCAGAGCATACCGCCTTTAAAATTATCAATCGGTATATCCGTTTTGTAGATAAAGACGATTCCAAACCTCGTTCTGATTGGAAACTGAATGAAGAATGGGCTTGGTTTATTGGGAACAATCGTGAACGATTAAAACTAACCACAAAACCAGAGCCTTACTCCTTCCAAAGGACGCTGAACTGGCTATCTCATCAAGTTGCCCCGACCTTAAAGGTTGCGATTAAACTTGATGAAATCAACCAGACGCAGGTTGTAAAAGACATTCTCGACCATGCGAAACTGACAGACCGACACAAGCAGATTTTGAAGCAACAGTCAGTAAAAGAACAGGACGTGATAACAACAAAAAAATAACTCAAATACAAATTCATTGAATATAGAGAGGAGAACATTTTTATGAATTTTGGACAAAACCTTTATAACTGGTTTCTATCAAACGCTCAATCACTGGTGCTTTTAGCAATCGTTGTGATTGGCTTGTATCTTGGCTTCAAGCGTGAGTTTAGCAAACTGATTGGCTTTTTAATTATTGCGATTATTGCGGTTGGCTTAGTCTTCAACGCTGCTGGAGTAAAAGACATTTTACTAGAGCTATTCAATCGCATTATTGGTGCTTAAATAAAACCGTTCTTTTGTGGAATATAAGTGGTTTTCTTATGTTCCGCAAAGGAATGGTACACCAAACGAAGTGCGGTAGGGATTTTTGAATCTCTACAAAGAAAGGACGTGAATATATGGACGATATGCAAGTCTATATTGCGAATTTAGGCAAATACAATGAGGGCGAATTGGTCGGTGCGTGGTTTACCTTTCCCATTGACTTTGAGGAAGTCAAAGAGAAAATCGGCTTGAATGATGAATATGAGGAATACGCCATTCATGACTACGAGTTACCCTTTACGGTTGACGAATACACTTCCATTGGCGAACTCAATCGACTATGGGAAATGGTATCGGAATTACCCGAAGAATTACAATCGGAGCTATCTGCTCTGCTCACTCATTTTTCAAGCATTGAAGAACTAAGCGAACATCAAGAGGATATTATCATTCATTCCGATTGTGATGATATGTATGACGTGGCACGCTACTACATTGAAGAAACGGGTGCTTTAGGCGAAGTACCAGCTAGTCTTCAAAACTATATTGATTATCAAGCCTATGGTCGGGATTTAGACCTTTCAGGAACGTTTATCTCAACCAATCATGGGATTTTTGAAATCGTCTATTAAATCTGTCGGTACATTACTACTGGCAGATTTTCTATTTTACGGGGTGGCTCAATCAGCTACCCCTATTTTTTATGAAAGGATTGATTACATGAAGAAAATACGAAGCTATACCAGTATCTGGTCTGTGGAAAAGGTACTGTATTCTATCAATGATTTTAGACTTCCGTTTCCCATAACCTTTACGCAAATGACATGGTTTGTCGTGTCACTCTTTGCAGTGATGATACTTGGCAACTTGCCCCCTCTTTCCATGATAGAGGGAGCATTTCTCAAATACTTTGGGATTCCTGTGGCTTTCACATGGTTTATGTCTACAAAAACTTTTGATGGTAAAAAGCCTTATGGATTTTTGAAGTCTGTCATTGCTTATGCACTGCGACCAAAGCTGACCTATGCAGGAAAAAAAGTAACGCTTGGCAGAAACCAGCCACAAGAAGCCATTACAGCAGTTAGGAGTGAATTTTATGGCATATCCAATTAAATACATTGAAAACAATCTCGTCTGGAATAAAGACGGGGAATGTTATGCTTACTATGAGCTTGTTCCTTACAATTACTCATTTCTAAGTCCAGAACAGAAAATACAAGTGCATGATTCTTTCAGACAGCTTATCGCACAAAATCGTGATGGCAAAATTCATGCTTTACAAATCAGTACAGAATCCAGCATACGTTCTGCACAAGAGCGTTCCAAAAATGAAGTCACTGGCAAGCTCAAAGCGGTTGCCTATGACAAAATCGACCAACAGACAGACGCTTTAATATCCATGATTGGCGAAAATCAAGTGAACTACCGTTTCTTTATCGGCTTTAAGTTGCTTCTCAACGATCAGGAGTTTTCTATGAAAAGTCTTACCGTTGAAGCAAAAAATGCTTTGTCTGATTTTGTCTATGATGTGAACCATAAGCTGATGGGCGATTTTGTTAGTATGAGTAATGATGAAATCCTGCGTTTTCAGAAGATGGAAAAGCTCTTAGAAAATAAAATCTCTCGTCGTTTCAAAATCCGCAGGTTAGATAAGGACGACTTCGGCTATCTGATTGAACACCTTTACGGACAGACAGGCACTGCCTATGAAGAGTATGAGTACCATCTATCAAAGAAAAAGCTGGATAATGAAACGCTGATTAAATACTATGACTTGATTAAGCCTACTCGCTGTTTGGTGGAAGAAAAACAGCGATATTTGAAAATCCAGCAGGAAGATGAAACCGTCTATGTAGCTTACTTTACCATTAACAGCATTGTCGGAGAACTGGACTTCCCGTCCTCTGAAATCTTCTACTACCAGCAACAGCAATTTACATTCCCGATTGATACGTCAATGAATGTGGAAATTGTAGCGAATCGTAAAGCCCTATCTACTGTCCGCAATAAAAAGAAAGAACTGAAAGACTTGGATAACCACGCTTGGCAAAGTGATAATGAAACCAGCTCCAATGTGGCGGAAGCTCTGGAAAGTGTGAATGAGCTGGAAACCAATTTAGACCAAAGCAAGGAATCTATGTACAAGCTGTCTTATGTGGTAAGGGTATCAGCAAATGATCTTGACGAACTCAAACGTCGTTGTAATGAAGTGAAAGATTTTTATGACGATTTAAGCGTAAAACTGGTACGACCATTTGGGGATATGCTCGGCTTACATGAAGAATTTTTACCTGCCAGCAAGCGTTATATGAATGATTATATTCAATACGTGACCTCTGATTTCCTCGCTGGTTTAGGTTTTGGTGCTACTCAAATGCTGGGGGAAAATGAGGGGATTTATGTTGGCTACAGCTTAGATACTGGACGCAATGTCTATCTGAAACCTGCTCTTGCCAGTCAAGGGGTTAAGGGTTCAGTAACCAATGCGTTAGCGTCGGCTTTTGTTGGTTCGCTGGGTGGTGGTAAATCCTTTGCGAATAACCTTATCGTCTATTATGCGGTGCTTTATGGGGCACAAGCAGTGATTGTAGACCCAAAAGCAGAACGTGGCAGATGGAAAGAAACCTTGCCAGAGATTTCCCATGAAATCAATATCGTCACTCTGACTTCTGATGAGAAAAACAAAGGCTTACTTGACCCTTATGTGATTATGAAAAATCCCAAAGATTCTGAATCACTGGCTATTGATATTCTGACATTCCTTACGGGGATTTCCTCTCGTGATGGGGAACGCTTCCCAATCCTTAGAAAAGCCATTCGTGCAGTAACCAATAGTGAAGTACGAGGGTTGATGAAAGTGATTGAGGAATTACGGGTTGAGAATACGCCACTAAGTACCAGTATAGCCGACCATATCGAAAGTTTTACAGACTATGACTTTGCACATTTATTATTCAGTAATGGTTATGTGGAGCAGTCTATCAGCTTAGAAAAACAACTGAACATTATACAGGTTGCGGACTTGGTACTTCCCGACAAGGAAACTTCCTTTGAGGAATATACCACTATGGAGCTTTTATCCGTTGCTATGCTGATTGTCATTAGTACCTTTGCTTTAGACTTTATCCATACAGACCGAAGCATTTTCAAGATTGTAGATTTAGACGAAGCATGGAGCTTTTTACAGGTAGCACAAGGAAAAACACTATCTATGAAGCTGGTTCGGGCTGGTCGTGCTATGAACGCTGGGGTATATTTCGTGACCCAAAATACAGACGACCTCTTAGATGAAAAACTGAAAAATAACCTCGGCTTAAAATTTGCATTTCGTTCCACTGACCTTAACGAGATTAAAAAGACCTTAGCCTTTTTTGGTGTAGACCCAGAGGACGAAAACAATCAGAAGCGATTGCGTGATTTGGAAAACGGGCAATGCCTTATCAGTGATTTATATGGTCGTGTCGGTGTGATACAGTTCCACCCTGTATTTGAAGAACTGCTCCATGCCTTTGATACCAGACCACCTGTGCGAAAAGAGGTGTAAATGTGAAACCATCAATAGTAAACAGAATAAAATCAAACTGGACGCTGAAACGTCTAGGTAAAGTGGCAATGACAGTGGCTTTCACACTTGTGATTGCCATTTTTCTTTTAGCCATGCTGGGAACGGTGGTTCAAGCTGCGGGCTTGGTAGATGATACGGTCAATGTGGCAAATGAATACAGCCGATACCCACTTGAAAACTATCAACTGGATTTTTATGTGGATAATAGCTGGGGCTGGCTTCCGTGGAACTGGTCGGACGGGATTGGAAAACAGGTCATGTATGGACTATATGCCATTACCAATTTTATTTGGACAATCAGTTTGTATGTTTCCAATGCGACAGGTTACTTAGTACAGGAAGCCTATTCCTTAGACTTCATTTCCGCTACAGCAGATTCCATTGGTAAGAATATGCAGACCTTAGCTGGTGTGAGTGCAAACGGATTTTCAACAGAGGGTTTCTATGTTGGATTCCTCTTACTCTTGATTTTGGTTCTTGGGGTTTATGTTGCCTATACGGGACTGATAAAGAGAGAAACCACAAAGGCAATTCATGCCATTATGAATTTTGTGCTGGTGTTTATCCTATCGGCTTCCTTTATTGCCTACGCTCCCGACTACATTAAAAAAATCAATGACTTTTCATCAGACATCAGTAATGCCAGTTTATCACTTGGCACGAAGATTGTCATGCCCCATTCCGATAGTCAAGGCAAGGACAGCGTGGACTTAATCAGAGATAGCCTGTTTTCCATACAGGTTCAGCAACCGTGGCTACTGCTTCAATACAACAGTTCAGACATTGAAAGTATCGGTATTGACCGTGTGGAAAGCCTGCTCTCCACCAGCCCAGATTCCAACAATGGCGAAGACAGAGAAAAAATTGTTGCGGAAGAAATTGAAGACAGAAGCAATACCAATCTAACCATTACAAAGACCATTAACCGTTTAGGTACAGTCTTCTTCCTATTTGTCTTCAATATTGGGATTTCCATATTTGTATTCCTATTAACAGGAATCATGATTTTCTCGCAGGTACTTTTTATCATCTATGCTATGTTTCTGCCTGTGAGCTTTATTTTAAGCATGATTCCATCATTTGATGGTATGTCAAAACGAGCCATAACAAAGCTCTTTAATACCATTTTGACACGAGCTGGAATCACATTGATTATTACGACAGCATTTAGTATTTCAACCATGCTCTATACCTTATCGGCTGGTTATCCGTTCTTTTTGATTGCTTTTCTACAGATTGTGACCTTTGCAGGAATCTACTTCAAGCTGGGCGATTTAATGAGTATGTTTTCTCTACAGAGTAACGATTCTCAAAGTGTGGGAAGTCGTGTGATGAGAAAACCTCGTATGCTTATGCACGCTCACATGCACCGTCTACAGCGGAAACTTGGACGTTCCATGACTACTCTAGGGGCTGGGTCTGCCATTGTTACAGGTAAAAAAGGACAGTCGGGTTCGGGGAGTTCTGCAAGGACACAAGCAGATCACTCCCGACCAGACGGAAAGGAAAAATCAACACTTGGAAAACGTATCGGTCAAACCATCGGTACAGTAGCTGATACCAAAGACAGAATGGTAGACACTGCTAGTGGTTTGAAAGAACAGGTTAAAGATTTGCCGACCAATGCAAGATATGCAGTATATCAAGGAAAATCCAAAGTAAAAGAGAATGTCCGTGATTTAACCAGTAGTATTTCTCAAACCAAAGCGGACAGAGCCAGTGGACGCAAGGAACAGCAGGAACAAAGGCGAAAAACCATTGCGAAGCGTCGCTCTGAAATGGAACAGGTCAAACAGAAAAAACAGCCTGCTTCTTCTGTTCATGAAAGACCGACTACAAGACAAGAACAATATCATGATGAACAGACCTCAAAACAGTCTAATATTCAGACTTCATATAAGGAATCTCAACAAGCCAAACAAGAGCGTCCAGCAGTTAAGTCCGATTTTTCAAGTCCAAAAGTGGAACGCCAAGGCAATACCGTTCAAGAAAAAACCGTTCAAAAGCCAGCAACTTCAACCACTACAGCAGATAGAACTTCACAACGTCCAATCACAAAAGAACGTCCGTCTACTGTTCAAAGAGTACCACTACAAAATACAAGAAGTAGACCACCAATCAAAACCGCCACCATTAAGAAAGTCGGTAAGAAACCATGAAGTTGAAAACTTTAGTGATTGGTGGTTCTGGATTATTCTTGATGGTCTTCTCACTGCTTCTGTTTGTTGCCATTTTATTTTCAGATGAACAGGACAGCGGAATTTCCAATATTCATTATGGAGGTGTGAATGTTTCCGCAGAAGTGCTGGCTCATAAGCCTATGGTAGAAAAATATGCCAAAGAATATGGCGTTGAAGAATATGTCAACATACTTCTTGCGATTATACAGGTGGAATCGGGCGGTACTGCGGAAGATGTTATGCAGTCCTCGGAATCCCTCGGTCTTCCACCTAATTCATTGAGTACAGAAGAATCCATTAAGCAAGGTGTGAAGTATTTCAGTGAATTATTAGCCAGTAGCGAAAGGCTCAGTGTAGATTTAGAATCGGTTATCCAGTCCTACAATTATGGTGGTGGTTTCTTAGGGTATGTGGCTAATCGTGGAAATAAATATACCTTTGAACTGGCTCAAAGTTTCTCAAAAGAGTATTCAGGTGGCGAAAAAGTGTCTTACCCCAATCCCATAGCCATACCTATCAATGGGGGCTGGCGATACAACTATGGCAATATGTTTTATGTGCAACTGGTAACGCAGTATCTTGTCACAACAGAGTTTGATGATGATACGGTACAAGCCATCATGGACGAAGCACTGAAATATGAGGGCTGGCGATACGTTTACGGTGGAGCTTCCCCGACTACTTCTTTTGATTGTAGCGGACTGACACAATGGACGTATGGAAAAGCTGGAATTAACTTACCACGAACCGCACAACAGCAATATGATGTGACCCAGCATATCCCACTATCGGAAGCACAAGCTGGCGATTTGGTTTTCTTTCATTCTACCTATAACGCTGGCTCTTATATTACTCATGTTGGGATATACCTTGGCAATAACCGTATGTTTCATGCAGGCGACCCAATCGGTTATGCCGACTTAACAAGCCCCTACTGGCAACAGCATTTAGTGGGAGCAGGACGAATCAAACAATGAGAAAGGAAGATTTAATGATGAAATTTAGAAAAAATCAGAATAAAGAAAAACAGATACCAAAGGAAAAGAAACCTCGTGTCTACTATAAGGTCAATCCTCATAAAAAGGTTGTGATTGCCTTGTGGGTACTTTTAGGGCTTAGTTTCAGCTTTGCGATATTCAAGCACTTTACAGCTATAGATACTCATACTATTCACGAAACAACTATCATAGAAAAGGAATACGTTGATACTCATCATGTAGAAAATTTTGTAGAGAACTTTGCGAAAGTCTACTATTCATGGGAGCAATCCGATAAGTCCATTGATAATCGAATGGAAAGTCTAAAAGGCTATCTGACAGATGAACTTCAAGCTCTCAATGTTGATACAGTACGCAAAGATATTCCTGTATCGTCTTCTGTAAGAGGATTTCAGATATGGACGGTAGAGCCAACTGGCGACAATGAGTTTAATGTAACCTACAGTGTAGACCAGCTCATTACAGAGGGAGAAAATACAAAGACCGTCCACTCTGCTTATATAGTGAGTGTCTATGTAGATGGTTCTGGAAATATGGTACTGGTTAAGAATCCGACCATTACCAACATACCTAAGAAATCAAGTTATAAACCAAAAGCCATTGAAAGTGAGGGGACGGTTGATTCCATTACAACCAATGAAATCAATGAGTTTTTAACGACGTTCTTCAAGCTCTATCCTACAGCGACAGCCAGTGAACTTTCCTACTATGTGAATGACGGGATATTAAAACCAATCGGAAAAGAGTACATCTTTCAAGAACTGGTAAATCCTATTCACAATCGTAAGGATAATCAAGTCACGGTATCGCTGACAGTGGAGTATATCGACCAGCAGACCAAAGCAACGCAGGTATCTCAATTTGATTTGGTACTTGAAAAGAACGGGAGTAATTGGAAGATTATAGAATAACAAATATTGGTACATTATTACAGCTATTTTGTAATCACGTACTCTCTTTGATAAAAAATTGGAGATTCCTTGACAAATATGCTCTTACGTGCTATTATTTAAGTATCTATTTAAAAGGAGTTAATAAATATGCGGCAAGGTATTCTTAAATAAACTGTCAATTTGATAGTGGGAACAAATAATTGGATGTCCTTTTTTAGGAGGGCTTAGTTTTTTGTACCCAGTTTAAGAATACCTTTATCATGTGATTCTAAAGTATCCAGAGAATATCTGTATGCTTTGTATACCTATGGTTATGCATAAAAATCCCAGTGATAAAAGTATTTATCACTGGGATTTTTATGCCCTTTTGGGTTTTTGAATGGAGGAAAATCACATGAAAATTATTAATATTGGAGTTTTAGCTCATGTTGATGCAGGAAAAACTACCTTAACAGAAAGCTTATTATATAACAGTGGAGCGATTACAGAATTAGGAAGCGTGGACAAAGGTACAACGAGGACGGATAATACGCTTTTAGAACGTCAGAGAGGAATTACAATTCAGACAGGAATAACCTCTTTTCAGTGGGAAAATACGAAGGTGAACATCATAGACACGCCAGGACATATGGATTTCTTAGCAGAAGTATATCGTTCATTATCAGTTTTAGATGGGGCAATTCTACTGATTTCTGCAAAAGATGGCGTACAAGCACAAACTCGTATATTATTTCATGCACTTAGGAAAATGGGGATTCCCACAATCTTTTTTATCAATAAGATTGACCAAAATGGAATTGATTTATCAACGGTTTATCAGGATATTAAAGAGAAACTTTCTGCCGAAATTGTAATCAAACAGAAGGTAGAACTGTATCCTAATATGTGTGTGACGAACTTTACCGAATCTGAACAATGGGATACGGTAATAGAGGGAAACGATGACCTTTTAGAGAAATATATGTCCGGTAAATCATTAGAAGCATTGGAACTCGAACAAGAGGAAAGCATAAGATTTCAGAATTGTTCTCTGTTCCCTGTTTATCACGGAAGTGCAAAAAACAATATAGGGATTGATAACCTTATAGAAGTGATTACGAATAAATTTTATTCATCAACACATCGAGGTCAGTCTGAACTTTGCGGAAAAGTTTTCAAAATTGAGTATTCGGAAAAAAGACAGCGTCTTGCATATATACGTCTTTATAGTGGCGTACTGCATTTGCGAGATTCGGTTAGAATATCGGAAAAGGAAAAAATAAAAATTACAGAAATGTATACTTCAATAAATGGTGAATTATGTAAAATCGATAAGGCTTATTCCGGGGAAATTGTTATTTTGCAGAATGAGTTTTTGAAGTTAAATAGTGTTCTTGGAGATACAAAGCTATTGCCACAGAGAGAGAGAATTGAAAATCCCCTCCCTCTGCTGCAAACGACTGTTGAACCGAGCAAACCTCAACAAAGGGAAATGTTACTTGATGCACTTTTAGAAATCTCCGACAGTGACCCGCTTCTGCGATATTATGTGGATTCTGCGACACATGAAATCATACTTTCTTTCTTAGGGAAAGTACAAATGGAAGTGACTTGTGCTCTGCTGCAAGAAAAGTATCATGTGGAGATAGAAATAAAAGAGCCTACAGTCATTTATATGGAAAGACCGTTAAAAAAAGCAGAGTATACCATTCACATCGAAGTTCCACCGAATCCTTTCTGGGCTTCCATTGGTTTATCTGTATCACCGCTTCCGTTGGGAAGTGGAATGCAGTATGAGAGCTCGGTTTCTCTTGGATACTTAAATCAATCATTTCAAAATGCAGTTATGGAAGGGATACGCTATGGCTGTGAACAAGGATTGTATGGTTGGAATGTGACGGACTGTAAAATCTGTTTTAAGTATGGCTTATACTATAGCCCTGTTAGTACCCCAGCAGATTTTCGGATGCTTGCTCCTATTGTATTGGAACAAGTCTTAAAAAAAGCTGGAACAGAATTGTTAGAGCCATATCTTAGTTTTAAAATTTATGCGCCACAGGAATATCTTTCACGAGCATACACCGATGCTCCTAAATATTGTGCGAACATCGTAGACACTCAATTGAAAAATAATGAGGTCATTCTTAGTGGAGAAATCCCTGCTCGGTGTATTCAAGAATATCGTAGTGATTTAACTTTCTTTACAAATGGACGTAGTGTTTGTTTAACAGAGTTAAAAGGGTACCATGTTACTACCGGTGAACCTGTTTGCCAGCCCCGTCGTCCAAATAGTCGGATAGATAAAGTACGATATATGTTCAATAAAATAACTTAGTGTATTTTATGTTGTTATATAAATATGGTTTCTTGTTAAATAAGATGAAATATTTTTTAATAAAGATTTGAATTAAAGTGTAAAGGAGGAGATAGTTATTATAAACTACAAGTGGATATTGTGTCCTGTATGTGGAAATAAAACACGATTAAAGATAAGGGAAGATACTGAATTAAAAAAATTCCCCCTCTATTGTCCGAAATGCAGACAAGAAAATTTAATTGAAATAAAGCAGTTCAAAGTAACTGTGATTACAGAGCCAGACGCAAAGACGCAGAGCCGATAAAATGAGATTAATACAATCTCATTTTATCGGCTCTTTCCGTTATGTATGGATTCTTTTAATTAGTCTTCGATGTTTCTTGCTTCGTTGATACCGCTGGCTAAAGATTCCATTAAGGATAGTTCTTTGTCTGTAAAGCTATCCATGTATTTCTCTATCTGTAATCGTCGGGTGCTTTTTACCAAGTTATTAGCAGGTAGGGGTCCCGAGCGCCTACGAGGAATTTGTATCGATAAGAAATAGATTTAAAAATTTCGCTGTTATTTTGTACATTTAACTTGACGGTGACATCTCTCTATTGTGAGTTATTAGTGGTACAGTTTTCAACCGTTTTAATTATAAAAAAGTGGTGCATTATCTTAAAATTTTGTATAATAGGAATTGAAGTTAAATTAGATGCTAAAAATTTGTAATTAAGAAGGAGGGATTCGTCATGTTGGTATTCCAAATGCGTAATGTAGATAAAACATCTACTGTTTTGAAACAGACTAAAAACAGTGATTACACAGATAAATAAATACGTTAGATTAATTCCTACCAGTGACTAATCTTATGACTTTTTAAACAGATAACTAAAATTACAAACAAATCGTTTAACTTCTGTATTTATTTATAGATGTAATCACTTCAGGAGTGATTACATGAACAAAAATATAAAATATTCTCAAAACTTTTTAACGAGTGAAAAAGTACTCAACCAAATAATAAAACAATTGAATTTAAAAGAAACCGATACCGTTTACGAAATTGGAACAGGTAAAGGGCATTTAACGACGAAACTGGCTAAAATAAGTAAACAGGTAACGTCTATTGAATTAGACAGTCATCTATTCAACTTATCGTCAGAAAAATTAAAACTGAACATTCGTGTCACTTTAATTCACCAAGATATTCTACAGTTTCAATTCCCTAACAAACAGAGGTATAAAATTGTTGGGAATATTCCTTACCATTTAAGCACACAAATTATTAAAAAAGTGGTTTTTGAAAGCCATGCGTCTGACATCTATCTGATTGTTGAAGAAGGATTCTACAAGCGTACCTTGGATATTCACCGAACACTAGGGTTGCTCTTGCACACTCAAGTCTCGATTCAGCAATTGCTTAAGCTGCCAGCGGAATGCTTTCATCCTAAACCAAAAGTAAACAGTGTCTTAATAAAACTTACCCGCCATACCACAGATGTTCCAGATAAATATTGGAAGCTATATACGTACTTTGTTTCAAAATGGGTCAATCGAGAATATCGTCAACTGTTTACTAAAAATCAGTTTCATCAAGCAATGAAACACGCCAAAGTAAACAATTTAAGTACCGTTACTTATGAGCAAGTATTGTCTATTTTTAATAGTTATCTATTATTTAACGGGAGGAAATAATTCTATGAGTCGCTTTTGTAAATTTGGAAAGTTACACGTTACTAAAGGGAATGTAGATAAATTATTAGGTATACTACTGACAGCTTCCAAGGAGCTAAAGAGGTCCCTAGCGCCTACGGGGAATTTGTATCGATAAGGAATAGATTTAAAAATTTCGCTGTTATTTTGTACAATAAGGATAAATTTGAATGGTACCATAAACGACCGTTTATGGTACCTTTTCATTTTCCTGCTTTTTCTAAATGTTTTTTAAGTAAATCAAGTACCAAAATCCGTTCCTTTTTCATAGTTCCTATATAGTTATACTTAATGAGTTATGGTACATTTAAATTATAAAATTAAGGAGGTTTTTTTATGATTTTTGGCTATGCTCGAGTGAGTACGGATGATCAAAATCTTAGTTTACAAATTGATGCACTTACTCATTATGGAATTGATAAATTATTTCAAGAAAAAGTAACTGGTGCGAAAAAAGACCGACCGCAATTAGAAGAAATGATCAACCTACTACGTGAAGGAGATTCTGTTGTCATTTACAAGTTAGATCGAATTTCACGATCAACTAAACATTTGATTGAACTTTCTGAATTATTTGAAGAACTTAGTGTCAATTTTATATCTATTCAAGATAACGTAGATACTTCAACGTCTATGGGAAGATTCTTTTTCCGAGTTATGGCTAGTTTAGCAGAACTGGAACGGGATATTATTATTGAACGAACTAACTCTGGTCTTAAGGCAGCCAGAGTCCGAGGAAAAAAAGGGGGCCGTCCAAGTAAAGGTAAGCTATCAATTGATTTAGCTTTAAAAATGTATGACAGCAAAGAGTATTCTATTCGTCAAATTCTTGATGCCTCTAAATTAAGCAAAACAACCTTTTACCGTTACCTCAATAAAAGGAATGCTTAAGATATGGCTATGAAAAGAATTTTAACTACTTCACAGCGTGAACAACTTCTTTCTGTAGACCACTTATCAGAAGAGGATTTTAAAGCGTATTTTAGTTTTTCTGATTATGATCTGGAGGTTATTAATCAACACCGTGGAAAGGTCAATAAACTAGGATTTGCGATACAACTTTGTTTGGCCCGGTATCCTGGGTGTTCTTTAAGTAATTGGCCGATTAAATCAACCAGACTAACTTCTTATGTGAGTCGACAGCTCCATCTTGATGCAATTGATTTAAATTCATATGATCATAGAAATACACGTGCAAATCACTTCAACGAGATCTTAGAAGTATTCAACTATCATCGATTCGGTAGTGCTAATACACAAAAACAGTTAATAGAATATTTAATTGAACTAGCTTTAGAAAATGATGACTCTATCTATCTAATGAAAAAAACAATTGATTTCTTAACTCGAAAAAGAATTATTTTTCCATCTATAGCTACACTTGAAGACATTATAAGCCGCTGTCGAGATAAAGCAGAAAACAACTTATTTTCAATATTACTCTGTTCATTAACAGATATACAAATTGAAAAACTAGAGAGTTTGTTTCAAATTTATGAAGAGACGAAAATAACTAAACTCGCTTGGCTAAAAGACATTCCAGGTAAGGCAAATCCAGAAAGCTTTATGAGTATTTGTAAAAAAGTGGAAGTGATTGCTTCCATGGGACTCGGGACAATTAATGTCTCCCATATTAATCGGAACAGGTTTCTTCAGCTAGCTAGACTAGGGGAAAATTATGATGCATATGACTTCTCCCGTTTTGAGCTTGAAAAAAGATACTCTTTACTTATTGCTTTTTTAGTCAATCATCATCAATATCTGATCGATCAACTGATTGAGATTAATGACCGCATTTTAGCAAGTATTAAACGCAAAGGGACACGTGATTCACAAGAACAGTTAAAAGAAAAAGGAAAATTGGCTACTAAAAAATTGGAACATTATGCTTCTTTAATTGATGCTCTTCACTTTGCAAAAGATAATGATAGTAATCCTTTTGACGAAATTGAACGAATCATGCCTTGGGAAGATTTAGTACAAGATGGAGAAGAAGCTAAAAAAATTACAGGTAATAAAAATCATGGCTATTTAGAAATGGTTCGAAATAAAGCTAATTACCTCCGAAGATACACGCCAATGTTATTGAGGACCCTTTCGTTCAAAGCAACTCCGGCAGCAAATCCAGTCCTCATGGCCCTAACTCAACTAACTGATTTACACAATAGTGGTAAAAGAAAAATACCGGCAGATACTTCTACTGATTTTGTGAGTAAAAAATGGAAAAGCCTTGTTCGGCCAGAAGAGGGGAAAATAGATCGGTCTTACTATGAGTTAGTAGCTTTCACCGAGCTAAAGAACAATATTCGATCAGGAGATATTTCAGTTGAAGGAAGTATGATCCATCGAAATATTGATGATTACTTAGTTGATTTATCTGCTTGTATTGATTCAGAAACTATTCCAGACACGTTTGAGGACTATTTAAAGGATCGGGAAATAATTTTAGATTTACAGCTTCAATTTTATTCGACAGTTGATAAGAGAATTTCAAGAGCAAACCTTAAAAAGTTGGAAAAAGTTACACCTAGCGAAGCAGAAATATATAGAAAAAAACTTTATTCAATAATTCCTAAGATAAGGCTTAGTGATCTTTTAATTGAGGTGGACAGTTGGACCAACTTTTCACAAGAATTTAGTCATGATTCTACAGGGAAACCGCCGAGTGAACAAGAAAGAAAAATTATTTTTGCTGCTTTGCTGGGTTTAGGGATGAATATTGGTCTTGAAAAAATGGCCCAATCAACTCCTGGAATTTCTTATTCTCAGTTAGCCAATGCCAAACAATGGCGCTTTTATAAAGAAGCTCTGACTCGTGCTCAATCTGTTTTGGTTAATTATCAGTTAAAGCTTCCTGTTGCAGACTTTTGGGGTGAAGGAAAAACCACTGCTTCAGACGGAATGCGCGTCCCAGTGGGCGTCTCAGCTCTAAAATCCGATGTTAATCCACATTACAAAAGTATGGAAAAAGGAGCTACAATGATTCGATCAATAAATGATAGGCATACGACTCATCATATCGAGGTTGCTTCAACTAATACAAGGGAAGCTACTCATACCCTTGATGGCCTACTTTATCATGAAACAGATCTAGATATTGAGGAACATTTTACTGATACAAATGGGTATTCTGATCAGGTGTTTGGAATGACCGCATTACTAGGCTTTGATTTTGAACCTCGCATCAGAAATATAAAAAAATCACAATTATTTTCTATCAAATCACCTTCCTACTACCCTAACTTATCAGAAGATATAAGCGGAAAAATCAATGTAAAAATTATTGAAGAAAACTATGATGAAATTAAACGAATCGCCTATTCGATTCAAACAGGAAAAGTATCTAGTTCTTTACTATTAGGAAAGCTAGGCTCATACGCACGTAAGAATAGAGTAGCTCTTGCACTGAGAGAACTAGGTCGCATTGAAAAGAGCATTTTTATGATAGATTATATTACAGATAGTGAGCTACGGCGAAGGATCACTCATGGACTAAATAAGACAGAAGCGATTAATGCTTTAGCTAGAGAACTATTTTTTGGGCGACGCGGAAAATTTATGGAGCGCGATATTCGCCGACAACTTCAAAGTGCTAGTGCGCTTAATGTGTTAATAAATGCAATAAGTATATGGAACGCCGTCTACTTACAAGCAGCTTATAATTATCTCGTCAAAATAGATCCCGAAGTAACTAAGTATATGAAGCATGTATCTCCTATTAATTGGGAGCATATCACTTTTCTTGGAGAGTATAAATTTGACTTGTTATCTATTCCTAAACACTTAAGAGAATTGAATATAAAAAATAAATAGGCCTTGAAACATTGGTTTAGTGGGAATTTGTACCCCTTATCGATACAAATTCCCACTAAGCGCTCGGGACCCCAGGTAAGAAAAATTCATCAACGGAAACATGAAGTAACGATACAAGGTCATAAAGAACTTGTATGCTGGGGTGTTGCCCTTTATTTTCAATATTAGTTAAGTACCGTGGGTCAATTTCAATCAATGCTCCCACTTGTTCACGAGTTAAACCTCGTTTCAATCGAGCTTCTTTAATGGCTAAACCAAAGGCTCTAAAATCATATTTATCTTCTTTTTTACGCATAGTAGACCACCTCTATACATTTTATTGTTCCTACTGAATTAAAAACAGGTATAGAAAAACGTGTTATATGGTTTATAGGTTTATATTTAATAAAAAGCACTACTAAACGCCAATAAAAAAAACCGTTATATGGTAGTGCTATTTACGCTGTTAAAATATTGTATATTACTTCCAAATGGCGGTTTGTTGGAGGTCAACGTCGCCATGAAGTACATCATATACAATAAATTTCCTTACATTGGGTTCTTGTCAAAAAAAGTCGTCTATCTGCAATAGATAAGTACGTCCACCAATGTGGTTTTATAAATCATATAGATAGAATAACAGAAGCATGTAAACAGAGAAATAAATCTGTTTATATGCTTTTTTGGCTATTCAGAACTTTTTTACAAAGTTTATTTATCAGTAATGCAACAAATCCCCCTTTCACATTGGGACTAAGAGTGAAAGGAGATAAACGAGCAAGGCTCACTTCCTTTCCTAGACAGAAAGGGGGTGAGAAACATGAAACCATCTTCTTTTCAGACCACAATAGAAAATCAGTTTGACTATATCTGTAAACGTGCTATGGAAGACGAGCGAAAGAATTATATGCTTTATCTTTCAAGGATTGCAAAGCGTGAGGTGTCCTTTTCGGATGTTGGCGATTATCTTGTTAGCCAGTTTGCGACAACAGATAACTATTCAACTGACTTTCAGATTTTTACACTCAATGGGTTATCAGTAGGCGTTGAAAATGATTTGTTGAGTGAAGCATTACGTGAGTTGCCAGACAAGAAACGTGAAATTCTACTGCTGTTTTACTTTATGGACATGAGCGATTCAGAAATTGCAGACCTGTTGAAATTGAACCGTTCTACTGTCTATCGGCATAGAACCAGTGGACTAGCCTTAATTAAAAAGTTTATGGAGGAATTTGAAGAATGAAAACACAATATCCTATGATTCCCTTTCCTCTCATTGTAAAGGCAACAGATGGCGATACCGAAGCGATTAACCAGATTCTACATCATTACAGAGGGTACATAACGAAGCGTTCCCTACGACTTATGAAAGATGAATATGGCAATCAAAGTATGGTCGTTGATGAAGTCTTACGTGGAAGAATGGAAACCAGACTGATTACAAAGATTTTGTCATTTGAAATTAAGTAATATCCTCTCTCCTTTCGTGGAAGCGTGCTAAACCATTCCACGCTTCCCGAACAGGGAGGTTTGTTATTCCACCAAAGCATATTGAGCTTTCAATGTGTTTTGATAGGCTAACGAGCCATTGTTCTTTGAAAACTGAATAAAAGTAATCGAATACGTTTCGATAAGAAAAGAGCCAACGGAACTAACCGCCATGACCTATCTTATAAAGATAGCGAGCGATTCATGTTAGTGATCCGAGAAGCAATCTTTAGCAGGATTGCCTGCAACGACATTCTTATCGTGATAATGATACTCCCATACAGTCAATAGTCCGAGCGTGATAAAACCGTCGCAGGCAATGAGTATGGCTACATGAGAACCATGCAGGGGTGGAACTCCCGTGAGCTTTGCTAAAGCTGTTCGATTGCTGGTAAAACAACTTTTATGAAATCCAAATAAGTGATTTGGAAAGGAGGATTTTATGAAGCAGACTGACATTCCTATTTGGGAACGTTATACCCTAACCATTGAAGAAGCGTCAAAATATTTTCGTATTGGCGAAAACAAGCTACGACGCTTGGCAGAGGAAAATAAAAATGCAAATTGGCTGATTATGAATGGCAATCGTATTCAGATTAAACGAAAACAATTTGAAAAAATTATAGATACATTGGACGCAATCTAGCGTCGCCAAAGGGTCTTGTATATGATAAAATAGTATTAAGTCGTATCAAGGCTCTTTCCATAAAGGAAAGGAGCAAATGCCATGTCAGAAAAAAGACGTGACAATAAAGGTCGAATCTTAAAGACTGGAGAGAGCCAACGAAAAGACGGAAGATACTTATACAAATATATAGATTCATTTGGAGAACCGCAATTTGTTTACTCGTGGAAACTTGTGGCTACAGACCGAGTACCAGCAGGAAAGCGTGATTGTATCTCACTTAGAGAGAAAATCGCAGAGTTACAGAAAGACATTCATGATGGTATTGATGTTGTAGGAAAGAAAATGACACTCTGCCAGCTTTACGCAAAACAGAACGCTCAAAGACCAAAGGTTAGAAAAAACACTGAAACTGGACGCAAATATCTTATGGATATTTTGAAGAAAGACAAGTTAGGTGTAAGAAGTATTGACAGTATTAAGCCATCAGACGCTAAAGAATGGGCTATTAGAATGAGTGAAAATGGTTATGCTTATCAAACCATCAATAACTACAAACGTTCTTTAAAGGCTTCATTCTATATTGCTATACAAGATGATTGTGTTCGGAAGAATCCATTTGACTTTCAACTGAAAGCAGTTCTTGATGATGATACTGTCCCTAAGACCGTACTAACAGAAGAACAGGAAGAAAAACTGTTAGCCTTTGCAAAAGCTGATAAAACCTACAGCAAAAATTATGATGAAATTCTGATACTCTTAAAAACAGGTCTTCGTATTTCAGAGTTTGGTGGTTTGACACTTCCAGATTTAGATTTTGAGAATCGTCTTGTCAATATAGACCATCAGCTATTGAGAGATACTGAAATTGGGTACTACATTGAAACACCAAAGACCAAAAGTGGCGAACGTCAAGTTCCTATGGTTGAAGAAGCCTATCAAGCATTTAAGCGAGTGTTAGCGAATCGAAAGAATGATAAGCGTGTTGAGATTGATGGATATAGTGATTTCCTCTTTCTTAATAGAAAGAACTATCCAAAAGTGGCAAGTGATTACAACGGCATGATGAAAGGTCTTGTTAAGAAATACAATAAGTATAACGAGGATAAATTGCCACACATCACTCCACATAGTTTGCGACATACATTCTGTACCAACTATGCAAATGCAGGAATGAATCCAAAGGCATTACAGTACATTATGGGACATGCTAATATAGCCATGACGCTGAACTATTACGCACATGCAACATTCGATTCTGCAATGGCAGAAATGAAACGCTTGAATAAAGAGAAGCAACAGGAGCGTCTTGTTGCTTAGTAGTACAAATGAATTTACTACTTATTTACCACTTCTGACAGCTAAGACATGAGGAAATATGCAAAGAAACGTGAAGTATCTTCCTACAGTAAAAATACTCGAAAGCACATAGAATAAGGCTTTACGAGCATTTAAGAAAATATAAAAAGATAATTAGAAATTTATACTTTGTTTTATATAAACATTAGTAAGAAAGAAACTTTTTTAGAAGCGATTGATCATTTGTTGTCTATCATTGACAAATATAATATTAAAACTATTGCTCAACAGGTAAATCAGTTACAGATTTTGAAAGAATATGCAAATACTAATAGGGGAATGAGTTTAAGAGATAAATTGACAATTTATCAAGCCCTTTTTCCACCACATGGGGGACTTTCTGATATTTACTATTGGAATAATGATGTTGAATTAAGCAAACAGATTAATGAGACTATTACCGAATTAAAAATGGTTATTGCTAATTATTTATTGGAACGTGAAATCTTTTGAAGGCTAAGCTGGAACAAGATTCTGGTTGAGTAAAGAACATGCAGATATCATTGAAAAGGTATCTGATGGAGATAAGTATAAAATGAAACCAACAAGACTACAATGGGAAGATGTTATCCAATTTGAAGAGGTAAACTTACGATCGTGAATATATTTTACGAAATATAGAAGAAAGCAAACTTGCGAGATAATTCAGTAACTTTGACCAATATTTGGCGAAGGAGAAATTCCAGAAAACCTTGATGGGTATGGAACCGATGGACTGTCAAAGCTATCTTCAATGGCATGAATATGCTGAGTCAGGTCTAACAGTTCAAGAGCGTGTAAAACTGTTAGCTTGGGACAGGCCTATTAATTCAAAATTATTTGCAAAAAGAGAATGCAGGACGTGCCTTGACACATACTGCAACAACGACGGCAATGACAGCAGTAGGAGTGTCCAGTTTAGATTCTGGGGTATTTGGAGTGGCTACAGCATTTGGTACAGAGGCTACCATGTGTTTTGCTTCATCCATAGCGCTTGGAACAACTCCTGTAGGCTGGTCTATTGCGGCGGGTATTGGGGTTGGTCTGGTAGTTGACTATGCTTACGACAATAACTTTTTAGGAATCAAAGATATAGCTAATGACATGGGAGATAGTCTTAATAAAGGAATCAAAAACGTTGGTTATGCTATTGATTCAGGTTTTAAATCAATTCAGAAAGTGTTTGGGTGGTAAATGTGAAAATTAATTTTAGAGGATTAGATGTTGCTTATTTTGATGTGTTAGAGATGGGAGAGAAAAAGTATGTTCTCGATTCCAACTCCACGACACCAAAGAGTTATTATTGGGGACTTTCCCCTGAAACTCTTGAAGTGGATTTGATAGAACTTGATAGTCAGAATAAAAATTTTGACAAAAGAATTAATATGGGTCCTTCAGGAATGAGTATGGTAGGTGGTTTTTTTGGCCTTCTTTTGTATAGAGTAGCAACATCAATTTTTAGATATTATGATATTAGTCATAATCTGTATTTAAAAGTATCTTTATTTCTTATATCTATTTTGGTAGCTTATATTGTCTATCAAAGTATTTTAATGAAATCGAGGAAGGAGATTTCAAGTCGTTTATCGCAGGAAAAGAAGAGGTTTAAAATAGTCTTTCAGAATAATAAGAAAAAAAGACAATTCCATGCCTATCTGTTTATTCTTTTACATGCAATTGCTTTAGCCATTTATATGGGAGAAGATGATGGAACAGAAGCTGCCATTCTAGTGTTGAATGGTATGTTGGCTTATGTATTTATTTGGATTGAATCTGGCGCTATTCCATTGATTTATGATTATAACAAGAAATACTTAGAATTTAAAGAACTGAAAGAGGTATAAAATGAAACCAACAAAACTAGAATGGGAAGATGTTATCCAATTTGAAGAAGTTGAAGGATATGGGAAATCTATCTGGAAAAATGAGGATAAATATTATTTAGTTTCAGAAGAGGGAACTGTGGCTTCTTGGTTAGTAGTCTATGAATTACCCCAAGAATTATTCTCCCTATTAGATAGTGGAGAAAGATCGCTACTCGAAATATCTTGGAAGATTAAGCACGATCGTTGGCCACCGACGGAAGAAGAAAAGAAAGCTAGTGAGAAACAATTTATATTAAAAGGCTTAACTCCTTTAATAGCTAATCCTAAGAGTTGGGAATTATTTACTCAGGAAGAGCTTGAAAGATTAATTCCGCTTGCTGAACAGAAATGGATTGACTGGAGAGGCAAGCTTCCAGATGATTATGTATCGCCATTGAAATAGCTTGTAAGGATTTAGGCAAGTTCCTGTTTTCACTTTAAGTGGACTAAATGAATCGCAAAATATTGACAGAATTCCAATGATGAAAAGAACGTATTCTATAGTCGCTTTTGAAAATGAGCAAACAGTTCAGATGCTGCTCTTGAAGTTTACTGATCCAAAATTTCAATCCCTGTCGAATTTTTTAAATTCGGAAGTTCATAATTTTTATCTGGATGTTCGCGAAGCTTTGGAGAATGTCATTTCTGGAAGTATGGAAGAGTACGCTTTTGATGGAAATTTATTGGGGATTGAAGTTGGAAAAGAAATCACAGAAGTTTACTTCCAATTTGAGGAAGAACTTTTAGGTGAACCTTGCTTTATTCCTACGAATGTACTGTATAAATTGGTTCTAGAGTGGAAAGAAATGGAAGAAAGAATGAAAAGAGGGGAAGATGTTTTCCAGTGACTTTAGAGGATTGACGTTGAAAATAATTCCAAGAATAATGGAGAAGTGATGAACAATAAAGAATTTGAAGATTTATTTTATAAAGTCCCTGAAGGGGTTGATTATGCAGATATATTGGAAGATGTTGATCTAGAGGATGTTCCTGAAGAAACGATTCAAAAGTTGACTTCGTTATTGTCTAGTGATGATGAATTTTTGCGTTATAAATCCTCTAGATTGTTGACAATTTGGGGAATCAGAGAAGGCTTTGATGTCTTGACTCAGATGTTCAGTCAAGGGCAATTAGAAGGGATGATTTCGCATCGTCTGTATGGTTATGATGATACCAATCGGATTTTTCTATATGATATCGTAAATTATTGGGCGAGCCGATATGATTTGGGCGAAGAGAAGATGGCTAGAGGAGAAATTTATCCTTATGTTTGTAAAATCATCGAACAGGCTGAGATTGGATATTATGATATTTCAACAATATATCGCTTGGTTAGTGAGGAACATTATACGGAATACATCCCCTACTTGAAACACTTCCTTTCAACCATTATGGACAAACCTGAGGGTAATTATTGGCGAATTCATGATACCTTGAAGCTATTCTTAAAAGTAGAGCCTGATTATGTGACACAATTATTAAAAGACAAGCAAAAATCCCTAAGAGATTTTGGAATCGAGGGTAAAGGTGAAAGAAATTAAATTTTATAAAGTAAATGATGATTATGGTTTTATGTCCAATTTTGCTCCCTACCCTTTTTCAGATGGTAGCAGAATCTGGCCAACATCAGAGCATTATTTTCAAGCACAAAAGTTTTTAGTGCCCCATATTCAAGAGAAAATTCGTCAGATAGTTTCTCCAATGGATGCTGCTTTAGAGGGACGCAATCGACAAAATCCCTTGAGACCAGATTGGGAAGAGGTCAAAGATGAGGTAATGCTCCAGGCCCTTCGAATGAAATTTAGCCAAAATCCAGAAATCGCGAAAGAATTGCTCGCGACAGGAGATGCCATCCTCATCGAACATACACGAAATGACGACTACTGGGCTGATGGGGGAGATGGCTCTGGAAAGAACAAGCTAGGCCTTCTCTTAATGCAAGTACGGGAAGAGTTGAAAAACTCTATCCTGTAAGATCTCTCCTCTAGCTATTCCATTTAACAGTCTGGGTTTGGTATAACAGTCAACTAGATAGTTACAATGATCAACAGGAGATATTCCTGAAGGTGTAATGTAAGATATTAGTGAAAAGATCGGAGAACATACATGAAATATAGTAAACTAGGCTGGGAAGAAGTTAGTAAGTTTGAGGAAATAAAAGGTTATGGACAACATATTTGGCGACATCATGAGAAATATTTTTTTGTTACAGATGAAGGGGGAATAGCTGAACAGAGGGTAGTCTATGAATTCCCATTAGAACTATTTCAATCACCCTACCAAGTTTTTTCTGAGTTACTTGAAAAGTCTAACTTAATTTGACAATTTAGGCAATAAAGAAATCCTAGACAAGCTTTTGAGCTATTCAGAAGACTTGAAATACCACTATAATCTCTATCAGCTCTTGCTTTTTCACCTTCAGAATAAGGAACCAGAGAAATTTTTTGGACTCATTGAAGACAATATAAAGAAGGTTCATTCTCTTTTTCAGACTGTCTTTAAAACATTTCTAAAGGACAAAGGGAAAATCATCAATGACCTTCAGTTATCCTATTCCAACGCAAAATTGGAAGCGACTAATAATCTCATCAAACTTATCAAACGCAATGCCTTTGGTTTTCGGAACTTTGAAAACTTCAAGAAGTGAATTTTCATCGCTCTGAATATCAAAAAAGAAAGGACGAAATTTGTCCTTTCTCGAGCTTAGCTTTTCTTCAACCCACTAAAGTTGACAAAGAGCCGTAGATTTTAGGTATTTACCTTGTCTACTTAAGAGGTATCATATCATCGAGATAAAGGTGATTTGTTTGTTCCTAAGAATTAGGTTTTAGGTTTGACTTGTGGCAACTTCTGGAAAAAGCTTGTCTAGAATTTTTGGAGTGATAGCTTGTCCAGGACCTTCAGCACAATAGGTGTGAATATACATAGCGGGATTGAAGTTGAGCTCGATACAAGTGAAATGAGGTTTTTCCTTGCTAGCAGGCTGAGTTTTATCTGGAATGATGAGGTCAACCCCGCAAGCCCAGGCCCCCATGCTAGTTGCCATAGCTGCTGCCAATTCTTGGTAAGAGGAATCTATTGTCTCAGTGACATCAATAGAGTCACCACCCGTAGAAATGTTGGAGTTACGGCGGAGATTGACCTTTTTCCCTTCTGGGAGAATATCATCAGGTGCATAACCTTGCTGAGTCAACATCAATTGTTCGATGTCTCCTAGCTTAATGATTTCCAGAGGTGAGCGGTGGTCACGGCCTCGCAATGGATTGGCATTTTTCTGAGCGACTAATTCACGAATGGTGTGTTTGCCATCACCGACAACATTAGCAGCGACACGAAGGAGGACAGACTCACAACGCCCGTCCAGAATGAAGAAACGGTATTCGGTTCCTGGGATAAATTCTTCAACAAGAACAGCTGTATCTTCTTCAAAGGCAATCTCGAGAGCTTTCTTATAGTTATCAAGGCTGGCAGGCTCTTGGAAAATGGAAATGCCCAGACCGAAGTTGGTTGATTTTGGTTTAACCACAATTTGCTTGCCCTTGATAAGAGGATAGTAGGCTAGACCTTGTTCTAGACTGGTAAATTCGTCGCCGGCAGGGACAGGGAAGCCAGCATCAGCCAGGATTTTTTTGGTCACGGTTTTATTAGCCATGGCAAGAGGAACTACATAGTTGTCTTTTGAGGTCATGTTACCATTTTTGACGTACTCAACATGATCTTTATGCCAGAGTTTAAGGAATTGATCCTGCTCATCTAGGATTTCAAAATGAAGCCCTTTTTGAATGGCATCAAAGAGCAGCATCTGGGTAGAAAGTTCCATCTCCTCATAACCCTTAAGGGCATAGTGGGCAGTCCAGTCGTAATCATGATAGGCAAGCGCCTTGTCAAGGGCAAAGTCAGAAAGGGACTTGTCTTTGATATGAGGAAGAAGTTGAGCAGCTAGTGTCTGACTGGAATCTGCAAAGGCATCTTTAACTTGTTTGACCAGCCCTTGATGATAGTCACCAAGCCCAAAATGTTGCACCAGTTGGTCTAGAGCTGTCGTAATGTTCTGAGTTTCAGCTTCAGAAGGTAGAGGTTCTAAAGGATGAGAGAGGGCAATTTTTTCATTCAGCGCGTGACCTTGAGCCAGAGCCTGATCAACATTTTCAGGGGCATCCAGCCAGAGGAAGGCTAGAAGGAGTAGGTGTACGGTATCCATGGTAGTTTGGCTAATACCGATACGCTCAAAGGGGTTGAGGTCGAAGTTACGGAATTCTAGGTAGGTGATTCCCTTGTCAAGGAAGGAGCGATTAACCTTTTGTCCACGGAAACGAACAGCCGAGTAAAATTCCTTTTCCGCAATCAAATCACCTTGTTCGATATAGTTTTCGATGGCAGAGACATAGTCTTCTAGGCTTGCAAAAGATACTTGTATTTCTTCCTTATTGACATAGCCGTGGTCACTGTTACGGAAGGAACGCACAGGTTCTGGAACTTCTTGGTCGAAGAATCCTTGCTCAGCAATAGGTGCAGCCCCAAAAAGATAGGTAATCACCCAACGGTAGCGCAAGTAGTTTTGAGCCAGCTTAAGATAGAGGGCGTTTTTGAAAGCAATTATATCAATCTGGTCACTTTCTTGGAATAGGGCTTCAACCAAATCTTTCCCTAGTTCCATATTATAGTGGATACCTGAGATAGCTTGTAGTTTAGTTCCGTATTTTTCGGCCAGGTAGTTACGATAATGGCGTTCAAATTCATTTTCCAGTTGGGCAACTTGGATTTCTTGGGCGTTGATACGAGGAGGCATGGACAAGGGCCAGAGAAGTTCATCTTTACTGATGGAACGTCCAGCTACATCGGTAATGGCTCCAAGAAATCGACGAGCCTCAGTGGTAGATTTAGCAACTGGTGTGATGAGTTCCATCTGAAACTCACAAAAATCTGTTTGAATATAAGGGTGGAAACTTCGAGCTCCTAGGCAGGAAGGGTGAGGCGTATGTGCTAATTTTCCCTGTCTATCGACACGAAGACTTTCGCGTTCAATTCCAAAGTTAGCTTGAAGGATAGGGCTAGTAGGCTCCAGCTTTTGAAGCAGTTGATTTATAGTCATAGAGTCACCTTTTCATCTAATGTTAGTGATAGTCTATTATAAATAGGAGAAGAAAACAACTTTCCGCTACGGTTAAGGGAAATTTCCGAATGTTTCAGATAAGAATTCTTAAAACCAGTTGTTTTTTAGCTATATTATATGGAAAAATTGTAAAATACCCACTGATTTTTATGTAAAATGTTATTTCTCTTGGAATTTAAATCAAATTAGCCTATACTAATGACGTATATATGAGAACGAAAGAATCCCTAGGGTCGGCACTGCACCCATAAAATGAGACACAAGAAAACACTCCTGTTGAAATCTGGTAAACTAGAAACAGGAGTGTTTTGTTATGGTCAAAAAAGCATATTCGGTAGAAACTAAGTTAGCCTGTATCGAAATGAAGAAGGCAGGCAAATCAAATAAAGTTATCATGGATACCCTCAGTATCAAAAATGCTAGTCAGGCCAAGAACTGGTTGCGATGGTATCAGAATGATGAATTGTACCGTTTCCACCAACCCGTGGGGAAACAATATACTTATGGTAATGGGATGAAACAGTTATCTGAAGTGGAACAGTTACGTTTGCAGGTAGAATTACTAAAAAAGTATCAGAGCTTGATAAGAGAATCGACAAAGTAAGTCTTATCAAGCTAGTAGAAGAGTATAAGAAAACGTGCGCTGTATCTATTATTTTAGAATGTTTCGGCGTCAAACGCTCCACCTTTATCGCTGGAAACAGGAGTGTAAGAATTCTCAGAAAAGAGGCGAAATAGCAGATAATGGCTGTATCGAATGGTTTCACTCTGTTCTCAAGTCTGAAACCTTCTATCTCCATAAGTGGAGAAACATAACTGAAGATAGTCTAACAGATATTGTCAAAAATTACATCATATTTTATCCTGATAATTATGTTTCACCATTGAAATAGCCTGCGTGGAACTTGTTTAGACACCGTTAGTTGTGGACAAGTTTCTTTAGGTGCACTAGATGAATCTCTCCCAAAATGTGTTGAAAATATAAATAGAACTCTGGCTTTCTCCTAATGCAAGTACGGGAAGAGTTGAAAAACGCTAACCTGTAATCTCTCCTCTAGCTATTCCACCTATTTCATGCTAGAATAAAGAAAAACACATTTGGAGGCATTATGAATCAGACAGTGACTTATTTGCAGGAATTGACAGCCATTCCTTCACCGACCGGTTTTACACGTGAGATCGCAGACTATTTGGTCAAAACCATTGAAGGCTTTGGGTATGAGGTAACTCGGACTGCTAAGGGAGGCGTGAATGTGACCGTTCCTGGTGTGATCACAGACAAGCAACGCTACGTCACAGCCCATGTGGACACCTTGGGGGCTATTGTCCGCGCTGTGAAAGCAGATGGTCGGCTCAAGCTAGACCGTATCGGTGGTTTCCCTTGGAATATGATTGAAGGGGAAAATTGTACAGTCCATGTAGCCAATACAGGAAAGACCCATTCGGGGACAATTTTGGTCCATCAGACTTCTTGCCACGTCTACAAGGATGCGGGAACTGTCGAGCGGACCCAGGATAATATGGAAGTCCGTTTGGATGAAAAAGTGACCAACGAAAAAGAAACCCGTGCCCTTGGTATTGAAGTGGGGGACTTTGTCAGCTTTGATCCACGGACAATTGTAACAGACACCGGCTTTATCAAATCTCGTCACTTAGATGACAAGGTGAGTGCAGCGATTCTCTTGAATCTTCTGCGCGTGTACAAGGAAGAGCAGATCCAACTGCCAGTAACGACCACCTTTGCCTTTTCAGTCTTTGAAGAAGTGGGGCATGGGGCTAATTCTAGTATTCCAGCTGAAGTGGTCGAATACTTGGCAGTGGACATGGGAGCTATGGGAGATGACCAAGCGACAGATGAATACACGGTATCCATCTGTGTCAAAGACGCTTCTGGACCGTATCACTACGAATTCCGTCAGCATTTGGTAGCTCTTGCAAAAGCCCAAGAAATCCCTTATAAGTTGGATATCTATCCTTTCTATGGATCAGATGCCTCTGCAGCCATGAGTGCTGGAGCAGAAGTCAAACACGCTCTTCTCGGGGCAGGAATCGAATCTAGCCACTCATATGAGCGGACCCACTTGGATTCTGTAGTCGCAACAGAGCGCATGGTCGATGCCTACCTCAAGAGCGACTTGGTAGATTAAAAATTGGATCTACTTTTGTGAACTATTTTTAGAAAGAAAACAATGTTTTTTCTTAGAAAATAACATAAGAAATTTTTTTATAAAATATCTAGTCCTTATAGTTTTTCAAATCAAAACTGAGACTTTCTGCTGTGAGAAAAGTGCTTGAAATAGAATCATTTCAAGCACTCGGGAGTTTTGAGAGTAAAACAGTTCGGGGAACTGTTTTAGCCTGAGCATTGAAATAAAAAAGCGAAGGGGTTCAAAACTAATTGAACACGGGTTGCGGATTGTGTCAAAAAGATAAGTTCTCCTAGAATCGAAAGATTCTTCGTCAAACTTCCTATTTTGACTTTATCCGCAGACACCCTTTGTATCTTGGATAAGTCATGGAACTTCCTGGATTGCTGAAATCATCCACTGGATAATTTCACCTAACGTCCGTACTCACCTAAGGAAAGTCTCAAATAAGTCTTAAAGTTAAATTGATAACTACTCTCCGGAGTAGTTTTTTTATAAACTAAAATTTTCTGAAAATTCTTTTCTTCTGAAAATCTTTGTGGTATAATCTTAAAATAAACTTAAAATTTCTTAAGGAGTTTTACATGAAAAAAAGAAATGTCATTGCACTTGCGGGAGTTGCCCTCCTTTCAGCAGGTATCCTAGCAGCTTGTTCGGGTGGTTCTAAATCATCTAGCTCAAGCAACGGTCAAAAATTCTCATATGTCTATGAGACTGAGCCAGAAAACCTAAACTATATCACATCTGGTAAAGCAGCAACCCACGATATCACTGGAAACTTGATTGATGGTTTGTTTGAAAATGATAAATACGGGAACTTGATTCCATCTCTTGCAAAAGATTGGACAGTTTCGCAAGATGGCTTGACTTATACTTATAAACTTCGTGATGATGCCAAATGGTATGATTCAGAAGGCGAAGAGTATGCAGATGTAACAGCTAAAGATTTCGTCACAGGAATCAAATATGCGGCTGATAACAAATCAGAAATGCTCTACATCATCCAAGATTCTATCAAAGGCTTGAATGACTACGTCAGTGGCAAAAATAAAGATTTCTCAGCTGTAGGAGTAAAAGCAGTTGATGATCATACCCTTCAAATCACTTTGAACCAACCAGAATCTTACTGGAACTCTAAATTGACACTTGGGATCACTTTCCCTGTCAACGAAAAATTCGTAAAATCAAAAGGGGATAAATTCGCTCAAGCAAGTGATACTAGCTCCCTTCTTTACAATGGTCCTTACATCTTGAAGAGCTTTACTTCAAAATCTTCTATCGAAATGACTAAGAATGAAAACTACTGGGATAAAGACAAGGTCTACGTCTCAGATGTAAAATTGGAATTCTACGATGGACAAGACCAAAGTAAATTGGCCAAATCATTCGGTGAAAATGCTCTTAGCTTGGCAAAACTTTTCCCAACTGGATCTGGTTACTCAGAGCAAGCCAAAGAATTTAAAGACGAAATCACCTACACTCCTCAAGATGCTGCTTCTTATGTCATTGGTACCAACATCGACCGTCAATCTTACAAACACACAGCTAAGAAGACCGATGAAGAAAAACAATCTACTAAGAAAGCCCTCTTGAACAAGGACTTCCGTCAAGCGATCAGCTTTGCCTTCAATCGTGAAGCTTATGCTGCTCAATTGAACGGAAAAGACGGAGCAAGCAAGATCATCCGTAACCTCTACATTCCACCAACATTTGTCCAAGCTGATGGCAAGACCTTCGGTGAAATGGTGAAAACACAATTGGATACCTATGGAGATGAGTGGAAATCTACTAAACTAGATGATGGTCAAAACGGTCTCTTCGATGCGAAGAAAGCGAAGGAAGAGTTTGCAAAAGCGAAGACTGCCTTGGAAGCAGATGGTGTGAAATTCCCAATTCACATCGATATGCCTGTGGACCAAACCACTCCATCAAGAGTTCAACGGGTGCAATCTTTCAAACAATCAGTTGAAGAAGCGCTTGGTAAAGAAAATGTCGTCATCGATATCCAAATGCTTTCGAAAGAAGACCTTCAAAATGTGACCCTCTTTGCACCAAATGCGGCTGGCGAAGACTGGGATCTCTCTGATAATGTTGGATGGAGCCCTGACTACCAAGACCCATCAACTTACATGGATATCTTGAAAGCTTCATCTGGTGAAAATACTAAGACTTTCCTTGGATTTGACCCAAGTGAAAACAATGAAGCAGCTAAAAAAGTTGGTCTGTACGACTTTGAAAAGATGATCAAAGATGCTGGTGCAGAAACACAAGACGTCAACAAACGCTATGAAAAATATGCGGCTGCGCAAGCTTGGTTGACTGATAGCGCCCTTGTTATGCCAACTTCTTCATCAACTGGACGTCCATTCTTGACACGTATCGAACCATTCTCAGCTCCATTTGCATGGACTGGTGGTAAAGGAAAAGACCACGTGATCTACAAAGGAATGAAACTCCAAGACAAAGCTGTGACAAGTGCTGATTACAACAAAGCCCTTGAAAAATGGCAAAAAGAACAAGCAGAGTCAAATAAAAAAGCACAAGAAGATCTTAAGAAACACGTTAAATAAGGATCGATAACCGAGGCTGATGCCTCGGTTTTTTTGTGGATCAGATGAATATCTGTTTGATCTTAAAACGCTTACATAGTATAATGGGAGTGTTGATTACAAAAAGTTAGGAGACTGACATGAAAAAGAAAACAATGGTTTCCATTGTCGCATCGAGCTTACTGATCGCGCCAATGGTTTTGCACCAAGTAGCAGCAGCAGATGAGCAGACAGAAGAGTTAGCCCCATCCACAGAAGTGGTCCATGCTCCATCTACTGAAGCAACACCGACAGTTAGTGACGCAAGCACTGCCGCTAGTGAAGAAGGGACAAACTCAAGTGAGGCATCGCTGGATCGGGCAGCAGGTGCCAATCAAGTAGCTCATACAAGAGAAGCCCACACAGCACCAAGTGATCCAACTGTTCCAGTAGTAACAAACAGGGAAGCTGCACCTCAATCCACTCCTACTTCAGAAGCACCGGCAACAAGTCAGGATTTGGCAAAAGTCACAGGTTCGACCCTTGCAAGTGATCAGACCTCTAAAGAGTTGACAGTTCAAGATGCTGTTAGTGGCTTGCTTCAATGGGCAACAACGGATCCAAGCCAATTAGGCCAAAGCCAAGCAGATCGGGAACGCTTTGCCAAGAGTTTAGGTTTGATTGAAACATCAGAAGATCTGACTCGTAAGGTCAGTCAGCCAGAATTGGCCAAGATGTACGAAACAGCTAAGAAACTCTATGATGCCTACCGGGCCGAAAAGAAAAGCCCTCTCTTTTTAAATGGTCGTGCCCAGCCTATTTTCCCTTATACGACGGGAGAAAAAGCAGACGAAGACTACAAATATGAGGACAGCCAAATTGTCCGCTTCCCAGTCTATGTTGAAACAGACTATGACACCGATGCAGATGGCAAGCCTGACTTAGTCAAAGCCATTGTTCAACTACCAAAAGCAGTAGCGCAAGGTGATTTTAAGGCAGCCACTATTCTGGAAGCGCGCCCTTACGTAGCGGGGACGCTTGATGAAAACTACGTGACCCTCGAAAGTTTGGGGCTTCCAACGGACGGTAGCTATGACATGAAGAAACTGCACAGCCAACCTGCAAAGAGACAGCCAGTAAGCAGTGAAACAACAGTAGAAGCAGCCAAAAAAGCCAAGGCATCGGATTGGTATTACTACAGTCCCTACGAGTATATCTATGACTACGAAGATCTGAACTGGTACGACTATTTCTTGGTCAGAGGCTATGCCTTTATCTCGAGTGCGGGACTTGGTACCAAGGGATCAGAAGGATTTAACACCACAGGTTCTGATCTCGAAATCAATGCCTTCAAGAATATCATCGAGTGGGTCAATGGCAAACGCAAGGCCTACACCGATAAGACTAGCAATGTTGAAATCAAGGCAGACTGGGCAACAGGCAATGTCGCTATGACCGGTCTCTCCTGGGCTGGAACCACGACCTTTGGTGTGGCAGCGACAGGCGTAGAAGGCCTAAAGACCATCGTTCCAGCAGCAGGGATTGCCTCTTGGTATGATTATTTCAATAGCCAAGGAACCCAGTTTGGCAATGCGCCTTATAGTGATCTTTCATGGCTATCCCTCTACGTTAGCACGCGGATGCTGGACCAAGACGACTGGGCAGGGATTTGGCAAAACTATTCCAACTACATCAACCAATTGAACAAGGACCAGTACGCCCATGATCGTAACTACAGTGATGTCTGGAAGGAGCGGGATTATACCCTTCATCCGGAAAATCTCAAGACCAGCGCCCTGATCGTCCATGGCTTGAATGATGACAATGTCAAGACCAAACACTTTGAACTCATGTACGATGCCCTCAAGAAAGCAGGCCAAGATGTCAAGCTCTATCTCCACCAAGGAGATCACGTCTATCCAGCGGCTATGTCACGGGGATACGGCATCACCGCCAATGGTCAGGACTTTTATGACCTGCTCAATACCTGGCTGACCCATTACCTCTACGGAGTGGACAATCACGTCGAAAGCTTGCCAGCGGTCCTAGCTCAAAACAACTATGATCCAAGCAAGTGGACCAGCTATGATAACTGGAAGAGCAGTCAACGTCTCTTCTTGAATGCAAGCTCGAAACGTCTAGAAGAAACCATTTCTAGTGATTATGCGGCTGCAGGTGTTGAGATCGCTAACCGTAATGAAACTGTCAGCAAAGCCTCCTCTAAGGCCAATCTGACCTTCGTTTCTGATGTTACTGAGGACACTACGATCAAGGGCCACATCCCTGTTCATTTCAAGGCAGCTCTTGCCAAGGGTCAAGGAAAGAATTTCCAAATCAACGCCCTCTTGGTAGATGTGGCAGATGAGGACTTTGGCGTGGTAGGAAATGGTAGCGTCAAGCAAGATAAAACGGCAGACGCTTTCTGGATGGGAAGCAATTTAAGCAACCTATCTGTTGCCGAATACGAAACCATCAAGACCAAGTACAAGGTGATTGCGAAAGGCTGGATCAACCTTGCGAACCCTGAGTCTGGCTACGATTCAGCAAGCTCACGAGCTAGCATCGAGCCAAAAGTGGGAGAATACCACGATTATACGGTCTATCTCCAACCAAATCTCTATACGGTTAAGAAAGGTCACAAGTTAGCACTTGTTTTCAACACCTATGACCCATCTGATTTAACGGTGGAGCATCCATATGAAGTGACCTTTAAGACAGATTCTATCCAGGCGGCGATTCCAATTGTTGAAAAGACCCGCGCCCAAAAGGCAGCTTATGTACCAAGTGCAACAGATACAGACTATGCGAATTTACCAGAAGTTGAAGGTGCTGCTCTAGTCGCTCCAGAAGTGCACTACAAGGAAGAATATAGGCTTCCAAGCCCAGAATCCTTTGTCCAACCAAGCCAAACTCTTCCTGAAAAAGCAGAGCAGATGCAAATAGGATCAGCAAGACAAGAGCACTCTCTTCATACACTAGCTGTATCTTATGGACCTCAATTTGTTTCACAAGGATTGGCAGAAGATCCTCAAGCTGCAACTCTTGTAGTGGGAGGAGAGAAAGCAGATCATACGCTTCCTCAAACAGGGAGCAAAGACCATTCTCTGGGTCTCTTAGGGGTGATTAGCCTAACAGCTTCTAGCCTCATCTTTTGGCGCAAAAAGAGAGAAGATGCCTAAGGACTCCCCGTAGCAAATATTTCTAAAATGGCATCTTTTAGTGTAAAATAAAATTAGAAATGCAGAATCAGTAGTCACTACTGAAAAAGGAGGAAATATGGCACACATAATCACAGATGCAACTTTTGAACAAGAAACCAGCCAAGGCCTTGTCTTGATTGACTTTTGGGCAACTTGGTGCGGTCCATGCCGCATGCAAGCTCCAATCTTGGATCAGTTGGCAGAAGAAGTACATGAAGATGATTTGAAAATCTGTAAGATGGATGTCGATGAAAATCCAAATACAGCGCGTCAATTCGGTATCATGTCGATTCCAACTCTTCTCTTTAAAAAAGATGGACAAGTTGTCAAACAAGTGGCTGGAGTTCATACGAAAGCCCAATTGAAAGAAATCATTGCAGAATTGAGCTAAAAAGAAGACTCGTTTTCCAAACCGGAAAACGAGTTTTTTTGATGCTCTTTATTTCTTTCAAATAGACGCGATACCCATTGACAGCGCTTTCTTATAGTGCTAAAATGAAGCTGTATTTCCTATAAAATTTTTACAGGAAAAAATTCTCCTAGGAAGGTGTAGATCCTAGGAGAAAATTACATATAAAGGTTATTGCCCCTCTGTATCTTGGGCTACCCAGACACTGACGGAACGTTCTGCCACTGGGAATTCAGCAGTACCGTCTTCTTGGACTTGGACGGTTTCGCTACAATTTTCTAGTACATCATAGTAGGTGAGGCCTGCGTAGGATGAGCCGATCTCCATGACTTTTGTAGCAGCTTGGTTATTGGAAATCAAGCAGGCGATTGGTGCTGATTCTTCTGAACCTGAACGTGTCCAACCGATGCAATTAGGATCATCGAAGTAGTCCGTTTCTTCCCCATAGGCCAGATCTTTACGAACCCATAAGAGTCGATCGAGGACCCCTTGGAAACTTTCTTGCGCAAATTGGCCCTCGATACCGTAGTAGTCTCCATAGAAGACACAAGGCAAACCAGCTTCACGAAGTAAGATCAAGGCATAGGCTGCAGGCTTAAACCATTCTTGGATGGTAGATTCCAAGGCTTGCCCTCGTTGGGTATCATGGTTGTCCACAAAGGTTACGGCCTGTTCAGGATGATTGAGCGCTAGTGTTCCGTCAAAAATAGTTCGAAGGTCGAAATTTTCACCTTCTTGACTAGCTCGGAAGAGATTTTGGTGGAGGGCCACATCGATCAAGTCGTATAAGTAGTCAATGCTTTCCAAGTACTCATCGTTGGTTTCTGTGTCCCCATTCCAAAATTCACCAAAGACGTAGAAATCTTCACCATATTTTTTGGTGATATTGTGGATGAAATTCTTCATAAAGAAGGAGTCAATGTGTTTGACTGCATCCAGACGGAATCCCTCAACCCCTGTTGTTTCGATAAACCATTCAGCCCATTGGTCGAGATTTTCTACAACCTCGGGATGTTTGAAATCGATATCGGCGTACATGAGGTAATCGTAGTTTCCGTTTTCCTTGTCAACCAGATCTCCATGGGCCCAACCTTTGTTGTCCCCTTGGATTTGGTAGATCCCACTTTTATTACGTGAAGCATCGTAGTCCGTACCGGTGAAATGGTACCAATGCCAGTGGAAGTCATTATAGGCGCCATTTCGGCCATCAAAGGTGAATTTGGTCCATCCTTGAATGGTGAAAGGTTCGGTAAGGATCTTGTTTCGATCCATCGGATCGACCTCAACGACCTCGAATTCTTCTAAACCATCTGCAGCAGCTTTGTGGTTAAGAACGACATCGGCCATTGGTTGAATCCCTGCATCTTTGAGGGCTTGAATGGCTTGAAGATAATCGTCTTTGAAACCGTATTTGGTACGAACCGTTCCTTTTTGATCGAACTCGCCCAAATCAAAGAGGTCATAGACTCCGTACCCAACGTCATTGTTAGATGTAGCTTTAAAGGCAGGTGGCATCCAGACTTTACGAATACCCAAGTCTGCTAAGTGTTGCGCATCTTCAGCAAGACGCGTCCAGTGGTTCCCATCAGCGGGCAAATACCACTCAAAATATTGCATTAAGGTTTGATTTTCCATTTTTATTTCTTCTTTCATGTGAATGTTCCTATTTTACCAAAAATAGTTGGATGCGACAAACTTTTGCGCTGGAAGCAAGCCCTTTCTAGAAAAGAAATCGCATACATGAAAGAAATGAAGTGAGAATATAACATAATAGAGTCAGGCTCCGCTAGGACTGACTTTGAAAATGGTGAAAGGAGACCATTTTATGAAAAAAACAACTCTTGTTTCTCTACTCGTTGCAGGTTTACTGATTAGTCCTGCTGTACTCGCCCAGCATGTGCAAGCAGACCAAGTAAGCAGCACAACTACTGAGGAGACGGTTACTCCTTCTACGGTAAGTCCTGAAGTTACTGAAACAGTGACCTCAACACAAGGAGACACTAAAGAAACCGTACATCCTGAAAAAGTGGAAGAGGTTTCAGAAACTAACAGACCAACCACTTCGCCAACCGCTCCGACAACTACTCCGACGACTGAGCTACATGAAGAACCTGCGTCAAGTCCAGCGGTAGTGAGCGCCCCAACTGTTGAGTCCACTCTAGCCAATCAGCCAAGCCCTGCGCCTGCGACGCCTACCGTTGGCAGTCAAGAGGTGAGCACAGCTCCAAAAGTAACCCAAGGAGACTTGGCTGAAATTACTGGTGCAACTGTAACCGATCAGGATCGTGAAAAAGAAGTCACTGTGACGGAGGCAGTCAATCAACTATTGAACTGGGCTTCTACCAAGGAAAATCAAGTCGGATCTACTGATAAAGACCGATTAGCTTTTGCCAAGAGCCTAGGGATGGTCAAGGAAGGAGTGGAGGGCTCTGCTCCAGTCACTAATCTCACTTCGATGGTTGATGTAGCCAAACAGCTCCGTGCCGCTTACCGAGCTGACAAGAAGACACCTCTCTTTTTGAATGGCAAAGCACAACCTATTTTCCCATTTACGCCAGGGGACGATCCGGAGCATTACTCCTATGACAAGAGTGACATCGTCCGCTATATTGTCTATGTGGAAACTGATTATGATACGGATGGAGATGGCAAGCCTGACTTGGTCAAGACCTTCGTGCAGGTGCCAAAAGCTGCTGTCAATGGGGACTATAAAGCTGCGACCATTTTTGAAGCTAGTCCTTATGTAACAGGAACAACAGAAGAGCGTACCTTAGAGGCAATTGGCCTCAAAGAAGGTGGAAAATTCGATATGGCCAAGCTCTATGAAAAACCTGCCAAACGCCAAGCAACCAAGTCTGTTACGACAGAAGAAGTAGCCAAAGCAACTGATCCAAAGGATTGGTACTACGTCAATCCACGTGAAAGCTCTGAAGATTATACGCATTATGATTACGAAAATCTCAACTGGTACAATTATTTCTTAGTTCGTGGTTATGCAGTGGTGACCAGTAGTGGTTTGGGCTCAAAAGGATCAGACGGGATCAATACGACCGGCTCTGATCTTGAAGTGGCCGCATACAAGAATATCGTGGAGTGGCTCAACGGCAAACGCAAAGCCTACTCTGATAAGACTAGCAACCAGGAAGTTAAGGCAGACTGGTCCAACGGCAATGTCGCTATGACAGGCTTGTCTTGGGCAGGTACGACGACATTTGGTGTAGCGTCCACTGGGGTTGAAGGGCTCAAGACCATTGTGCCAGCCGCAGGGATTGCTAGTTGGTATGACCATTTCAACAGCCAAGGCTCTCCCCTTGATACAGGAGCTTCCAATGACCTTTCCTGGTTATCTGTCTATACCTCTGGTCGTATCCTTGACAAGGAAGATTGGGACAAGGTCAAGGATTACTATGCAGCCTATATCACCAAGCTCAATGAGCTCCAACACAAGGATGGTCATAATTACAACGAAGAATATGCTAAACGCGACTACACGCTCAATGCAGCCAATCTGAAAGCGGCCCCTCTCATTATCCAAGGGCTCAATGATGACAATGTCAAACCCAAACATTTTGAACTCATGTTAGAAGCCTATAAAAAGGCGGGGATCGATGCCAAGGTCTTGCTCCACCAGGGCAATCACATCTATCCATCTACTCGTTGGTCAGGGACAGAAGTCGCAGGCCAAGCCTTTAATGACCTGATGAATCTCTGGTATAGCCATTACCTCTACGGTATTGAAAATGGGATTGAAAACCTTCCACAAGTAACAGCTCAGGACAATCTAGATCCAAGTAAATGGCGTCGTTTTGATAAATGGGATACCAACAATGCCATCTCCGCTCGAATCTACTCTAAACGGGAGGATGTGACAGTAACTGGCGATTACTATGGTACAGGAAATAACTGGACTACACGTAACCAAGATGCAGCCTTCCATTCTTCCGAAGTGGCAGCTTCCTATGCAGCCACCGTCGACCAAGATGTCACCATCAAAGGCCATATTCCTGTGCATTTTAGCGCTGCTTTTGTCAAGGGAGACAAAAACCATGCCCATGTCAGTGCGACCCTGATGGATGTTTCAGACGAAGACTTTGATGTGGTCAAAGAAGAAATCACCTATGACAAAGACGGTTATAGCACGCGCACATTGGAAAAAGAAACCATCGATGAGACAGGCTACTGGAATGGTAGCAACCTTGAAACCTTGCCTCTCAAACGTTACAAGACCCACAAGGTTAAGAGTGTGGTGATTGCGCGTGGTTGGATGAATCTGGCCAATCCAGCATCTCGCTATGACTCAGCAAGTTCTAGTCATTCTATTGATCTGAAAGAAAACGAATATCATGATTACACCATGTATCTGCAACCAAATCTCTATACAGTGAAAAAAGGCCATCGACTGGTTTTGAGTTTGCACACCTATGATCCAGATTACATCTATTTTGCAGATCCTTATGAAGTGACCTTCAAGACAGATTCTATTTCTGCAACGATTCCAATCGTAGAAGACAGTCGATCTCTCTTGTTCCGTTATCAACCAAGTGAAAAAGATACAGACTATGCGTCATTGGCAGATCGGATCTTGCCAATTGCAACCATTCAACCAAAAGTAGATCCTGAACAAGACCCAAGTCCAGTAGATCAAGCGGAAAAACCAATTGTTCCAAGTAATCCAATGACGCCAACCAATCCAGCTATTTCTGAAATTCCTCAAAAACCAAGCCACGGTCGAGATCCGATGGACTTCCGTAAGGAACAAAAAGAAGAAACTGCACAAGAATTGGCTCAAAGAGCTGATAAAGATAAGATAGAAGTGACAAGCCAACCAAGCCTTCCAAAAACAGGTCAAGCAACAAGCTCTTGGACTCTCTTTGGCTTCCTAGGACTCATGCTCACCAGCCTTTTGTCACTTGGCAAAGCTCACAAAGATGAATAGTAGAAAAGAAGGATGGAGAGAAAGTGAAAACCACCAATAGAGAGAGCATCGAAACGATTTTTTCCGAAGCCTTGGCGATTCCAAGCTTCACCAATACTGAGACCGAGCAAGGAATCGAAGCCTACCTGGATCAACGGATTGGACAAATCCCCTATTTCAAGGAACACCCGGACCATTTTGGGCGCTATCAGGTGCCACAGGATCACTTGCATCGGTCGGTCAATTGGGCCCTGGTTGATAAGGGAAAGAAAAAAACAGTTATCCTTTTCCACCACCATGATACAGTTGATCTAGAAGACTATGGAAATTTGGCAGAGATCGCGCTCGATTCTGATAAAGTAGCAGAAGCTTTGAAAAGACTGGACAGTCGACCTGATATGCAGGAAGATTTAGCTTCTGGGGAATGGAAATTTGGCAGAGGGTCTTGCGATATGAAAGCAGCATTGGCCCTTCAATTGGGGGTTCTGGAAGCCTATGCGGCAGATCCCGTGGAAGGTCAGGTCAATCTGCTCTATCTCTCTGTTGGAGATGAGGAATCCTATTCACGTGGGATGCGTGGAGCTTTGGGCCTCCTCACAGATTTGCAGGAGAAGTTTGATCTGAATTATGTATTAGCAGTGGATTCAGAACCCTTTGAATCAGAGGTAGGAAAAGAAAAGGTCCTTCACATTGGCACAGTCGGCAAACTCATGCCGGTCGTTGTGGCACAAGGTGTCTTGTCCCATATGAAGGAGCCCCTTAAAGGGATCAATGCCTTGTCACTCTTAGTGGCCATCGCAAGCCAGCTAGATCTTCATCCCGATCTGGCAGATCAGGCGCTGGGAGAAACGTCTCCCCTTCCTTCTTGGTCCTATCTCAGAGATTTGAAGGACCAGTACGATGTATCGACCGTGCTCTATGCGGCTGGTTATTTCAGTGTTCTGCATTTGAAGAAAACACCCCAAGAGCTCCTACAGCGGATTTATGAGCTTAGTCAGGAGGCCTTGGATGCCTTTTACAAGAAGTATGAGCACTTGCAGGATCAGGCTGGCCAAGACCATATGATTGCAAGGCCAAGAGTCATCACCTATCAAGAACTAGAGGAACGATGCCAAGCCATAGAAGGTTACCAAGCCTTTAGGGAAGCTTCTAACCAAAAAGCGGAATACGATTTTCGTAATGGTACCAGCTACCAGAGCCTTGCAATCCAGCAAATCCAGCGACTCCTAGAGTTTCTCGGAGATAAGGATCCCATGGTGGTCATTGGTTTTGCGCCCCCATATTATCCTTCTATGAATTGTCGCTTTTTGGACAATACAGAACTCAAAATCGAATCCTTGATCGAGGATTACCGCCAGTATCTGGACAAAAGAGGCTATAGCTTGAAGGTCGAAGAATACTTTATGGGGATTAACGACACCAGCTATTGTGCCTTGGAAAAGGATGTGGCTTCTTATCAAGTCGTCCTTGATAGCCTAGCCACTCCGGCTCAAATTTATGATCTGGATCTGGATAAAATTGCTCGAATTCAGGTTCCAGCGATCAATCTCGGGCCCTGGGGTAAAGAATTGCATAAGCGAGGAGAGCGGGTTTACCAAGAAGATTTCTTGGAGACCATTCCAACCTATCTGCTAGATTTGCTCTACCATTTCGATGATCGCTTATCAACAGAATAAGAAAAACGATCCCTGTGAGGATCGTAAAGGGAGTTAGTATGATTACATTCCACGGAGTTACCAAAGATTACGATGGGCACATTGCCCTCAACCACTTGGATCTGACCATCGAAGATGGGCAAATTGTCGGACTGATTGGCCACAACGGAGCCGGTAAGTCCACAACCATCAAGAGCCTGGTCAGTGTCATCACCCCAAGCACTGGGACGATTGAAGTGGACGGTCAGGACCTCTATAGCCATCGGCTTGCGATCAAAAAGAAGATCGGTTATGTGGCGGATTCGCCGGATCTTTTCTTGCGTCTCACAGCCAATGAATTCTGGGAGTTGGTTGCGACCTCTTATGATATGAGTCAGAAGGACTGTGATCAACGCTTGGAGGAGCTTCTTCGGATCTTTGATTTTCAGAGCCACCGCTATGAAGTGATTGAATCCTTTTCACATGGGATGCGCCAGAAGGTCTTTGTTATTGCAGCGCTCTTATCCGATCCAGATATCTGGGTCTTGGACGAACCAATGACCGGGTTGGATCCGCAGGCTTCTTACGATTTAAAACAAATGATGCGCCAACATGCGGATCGCGGAAAGACCGTTATTTTCTCTACCCACGTCTTAGAAGTGGCCGAACAACTCTGTGATAAGATCGCTATTCTCAAAAAAGGCAATCTCATTTTCTATGGGACGATCGAGGAATTGAAGGGCCAACACCCCGAACAAAGCCTGGAGAGTATCTATCTCAGTTTAGCGGGGCGGAAGGAAGAAGGTGGCGATCATGCGTCTTAAGATCATCCAACAGTTGGTCAATGTCAATATCATCTATGCCAGCCAGCCAGCCCAGATCGCAAAATTACGTGCCAAACAGGCCAAAAAACCGGACGTCAAACTCAATGTTGCCCGCAAATCGGTGCTCAATTATCTCGCTTTAGGTTTTTTCTATTTCGTCTTGTTTGGCTTGCTCTTTAGTATCTATGATTTTGTGAACCAACCAGCCTTCTTTGTCAATATGGTCGCCCTCTTTTCCTTGATGACCATTTCCCAAGGCTTTATGAGCTTTTACAATGTCTTTTATGAAAGCAAGGACCTGCAGTTTTACCGGCCTTATGCCTTTTCAGATGCGGAAGTCATTGCAGGAAAGAGTATCTCGGTCATCCTGACCCTCCTTATGGCTATCCTTCCCTTGATCAGCTATTTTTTGATCCTCCCTGTGCAAGCAGGTGGTTTCAATCCGATAGGGATCCTGCTGGGAATCTTTTGTGCTTTGATTCTCTTAGCCGTTCTCTTTTTAGCGACGATCATTCTATCCCATCTGATCACTAAGACCCTCTTTTTTAAAAAACACACGACTCTGGTCTCCAACATCATGATCGGAATCGGCTCCCTTCTCAGTCTAGGCGCCTATCTTTATCTAAATCTAGTCCAAACTCACCGGGTAGAGATGTCGGGTGGAGCGGATATTCCCATTCTTTTTCCGCCTTTTGTTGCCTTTCATCAGTTTATCCTCCATCCTTTTGATGGGGGAGCGATCCTTGGCCTCTTGGGCTGGATCGCGGTGCTGTTAGTTCTGATCGCCCTGGTTCGTAAACTTGTGATCCCGCAGTTTTATGATGCAGCCCTTGCGGTTTCGACAAACCAAACCGTCAAAGAGCGCGTGAGAGCGATCCATGTGGGTCAGAAAGACTCTTTTAGACGATTTGTCATTCAGTATCATCGCAGACTCTTGCTTGATGGAACCCTTATGGTGCAAGTCCTCTTGATGATGAGCATTCTGCCATATATTTTCCTCCTCAGTGGAGCAGCAGGAGCATCGAAGAATATAGGAGGCCTCAGTCCTTACTTGACACCCCAGTATCTGGTGCCACTGGCCCTTGTTGCCTTCTTGATCGGTGTTTTCAACAGTTTTGGAGGCTTGACCAGTATCGGTATTTCGCTGGAGCGTGAAAACTTTGAGTACTTGAGATCGCTCCCTATTGATTTCAAGCGCTATCTCTTCCTGAAGTTTTGGTTGCTCTATCTGGTGCAATCCATCCTTCCTGTCATTCTTCTGGTTGGTGTTTGTCTCTATTTTGGCGTCCATCCCTTGGCCATCCTTGCCATGTTGCTGATCTGGGTCGTAACCACTATTCCGATATGCATTCGAGACTATGTCAAAGATTTTCAAAATTTTAGCACCAATTGGACCAATATCACGGAGTTGATGACCCGTCATCGAGGGAATGCCGTCCTTCAGTCTATTTTCTTGATTGTCTTTCTCTTTGTGATGTTTCTCTTGATCATTGTCAGCTTCATTTGGACCTATCATTCCGTCAGCACCCTGCTGGCTGTGATCCTTTATAGTGTCATCCTGCTCATCGGAGCAGGGATCAGTTCTGCCATCTACCGCAAAAAAATCCGGACTCTCTACCAAGAGATCGGAGAATAAAAAGAGAGAGTGGGACAGAAATCGGTCATTCGTTAGAATTCGATTTCGTCGTCCCACCACCGCACAGTTGAGTAGGGCTGTAAAGTTGATGAAATCAGCGTAGTAGAGCCCACTCAACCACTGCGTCTTGCTCAACAATCTAAAAACAAGAAGAGGCTAGGACTTTTGTCCCAGCCTCTTTTTAGTGCTAACTTAAATTTCATACCCCATGAGGAGCCCGCCTTCTTCGGCGTAGAAACTACAAAGTCCAGAAGTAGGAAGGACTTCAATCATTGCATGGGCAAATTTTTCACGAACCAATTCAGAGAATTGCTCGATAAATTTTTCATTGTTGCGGTGGGCGATAGTAATATGTCCGCCCTTATATCCCGCCTTGGTTAATTCATCAAAAGCAGCCTTGATCGCTTTCTTTTGGCCCCGTGCTTTTTGAAGCAGCTCAAGGGTACCCGTCTTACTAGCTTCCCCAACCATACGGATATTGAGGAGCCCGACAACCGTTCCGATCAATTTGCTGAGACGTCCATTTTTGACCAGATTATCGACCTTGGCCAAAACAAAGAGCAACTTGGTTTTTTCTAGGTATTTGGTAATGACTTCGACCACTTGATCAAAGTCAAGGTCTTCAGCGACCAACTGGTTGAGCTTGCGAACGATCAGGTCCACCTCGCCTCCAGCTGACAAGCTATTAATGACGTGGATATTGGTAGTCGGATGCTCTTCCAGATAAATCTTCTTGGCTACCTCAGCACTATTGTAGCTACCAGAAAGGGTACCTGTGATAGTGACAACGACGATATTATCCGCCCCTTCAAAAGACTTCATGTAGTCATCTGGACTTGGACAGGCAGACTTAGAAGCAGTCGCAGTCGCATACATCTCTTCCATCATCTGATCGATATTGAGTTGGGCATCATCTGTATAGATGGTATCACCCACTTGGATGGTCAGTGGGACACTGACAAACTCCGTATCTGGTGCCAGATTGTCCAAAGAGCGGTAGTCACAGCCGGAATCCGCAATAATTTTCCATTTCATTAATTTTTACCTCATGGTTATATAAAAATGTACATTGACAAGTAGTATGTCTTCTTTTACAATTATATCATGAAGTACAATGCTATCCAAGCAGATATCATCAGGTGAGACAGATAGAAAGTAAATGTTATGGCAGAAAGAAAAATATCCGAGAAATCCTTGGAAAATCTCAAACGATTTAACCAAGAAAACAATGCGATTACACGAGAATCCATCGAAATCTCTCTCCTGCAATTATTGGAGAAAAAAGATCTGAAAAAGATTACCATCTCTGAGCTAGTTCAACGTGCCGGTGTCTCTCGCGCAGCTTTTTACCGGAATTATGACTCCAAAGAAGAGATTCTAGAATCCATCTTTCAATCTAGTATCGCAAAGATTACCAAGTCTTTAGATGGCTATAACCTTAAGACAGATCTCTACCAAGTCTGGGTCTACCTCTTCAAGGAAGTCAAGAAAGAAGCTAAGATCATCAGCCTGGCCATTGATTACAATTTTGAGCGGCTCTTGACCAAGGCAGTCTATGATTTTCTAGAAAAAAGAAATGGCAACTCCTCAAATGGTGCTGGCAGCTACCTCAATTCTTTCTGGAGCTCCGCCATTGTCTCTGTGATCTCCAAATGGATCAAGGATGGCATGAAGATACCCGCTGAGAAGATCGCGACCCTTGGCCTGCCCCTCTTCCCACAAAAGAAGAAGTAAGAACCACCGATAGGTGGTTTTAAAGTAAACTGCCCCTCTCCATAACTAGCCCAAATGAATAGATAGAACTATACATAGATTATTCAAAGGACAAGAACGATGATGGAAGAACGAATTCTTGCTGCTAAGCAGTATGTGAAAACCTTATTTGCTGATCGAGCGGATGGCCATGATGTAGAGCATACCCTCCGCGTCTATACTAATGCTATGAGAATCGCACAAGCAGAAGGGCCATGTGATCTGGAGATAGTGGGCTTGTCAGCTCTTCTTCACGATGCTGATGATGATAAATTGTTTCAAACAGAGAATCATGCGAATGCTCGTAAGTTTCTAGAAGAGATCGGTACTCCTAAAAACCAAATCGAGCAGATTTGTCGGGTAATCAATGCTGTTTCTTTCAGCAAAAATCGCGGTAAACATCCAGAAACCTTAGAAGGCAAGATTGTCCAGGATGCAGACCGGCTCGATGCGATAGGAGCTGTAGGAATTGCGCGAACTTTTTCCTATGGTGGCCACAAAGGGAGACCCCTTACTGATACCGTCCAACATTTCCACGACAAGTTGCTCCTCTTAAAAGATGAAATGAACACGGAGACTGCCAAACAAATGGCAGAAAGTCGCCATCAATTTTTAATCACCTTTCTAAAAGAACTAGAGAAGGAATTGGACTGAGTGAAATATTGAAATTAACTTTTATAAAAGACTTATTTGAAAGAAAGATATGCTAAATCAACTAATAAAGAAACCTATTTTAAGTTGTTCAATTATATTTGTTATCTGCTCAGTAGCAAGGCTAATTGAATACTTCTATATTAGGACGGATAAAACCTTCTTATCTGAGAATTTTCTACATAAACTTTTTGGAATTCTTCTACTGTGGGGAGTCCTTTCAATTTGTAAATTAAGATGGAAAGATATTGGTTTCAGTCCTGACGGAACCGTGAGTGGTATAGGGAAGGGGCTACTCTTTGGCTTAGTGTGTTCCGTCTTTGCATATACAGTTGAGTGCATTGTTCTCTTGTTTCTTCATGGCAATGTTCACTTATCGTTTTACGCCAGTGGTTTTTCCTTAACAAACGAAAAAGTATCTCAAGCAGGAATCTTACTTATTCTCTCAAGTGTGTTGTTTAACCTGATAAATGTCTGGATGGAAGAAGGAATATTTCGTGGCCTTTTCACAAAAATTCTTGAAGGGCTTTCTTACCGCAAGAGTCTATTCTTTATAGCCTTCCTATTTGGAATATGGCACTTGGTAATGCCCTTAAGAGATTATCTTCAAGGAGAGTCGTCACTCGTAAACCTCATCGCCATGGGCATAGGCTATGTTATCTTAGCGGGAATGATGAGTATCAAATGGTCCTTACTCTACAAAATGACAGGTTCCTTATGGTTTGGGTTAGGAGATCATTTTTTCAACAATCTTGCTTCGAATCTAGTTCATGTGGTTTCAAATTCTGAAGGGGATAGTTTGCAGATAGTAAGAATTCTTCTGTGGCAGTTGTTGTCATTTGCAATTGTTTTGATCATTTATAGAAGAAAGTCAAAGACGATAGCTAATCAATGATGTAGCTCTTTTAGGAAATTTTGAATCCTATTACAGTTTATAAACCGACGGTTTAAAAAGGAATTGTTTATAAGGAAGTAACAAGAACCCCTGTCTGAAACAATGATTTCAGACAGGGGTCTTTCTTTATTCTTGGATCATGGCTAGGAGATCCTCTCCTGTAGTGGTTGGAAGGATCCGAACTCGTTTGAGGGAATAGAGGCCATCAGCGGAGCTGGCGATTCCATTTTTAGTGGTGAGGCCTAGTTTGTAGTCAGCTTTCTTGGCTTGGTCGATCGTGACCTGGCTGTAGCGACCGGATGGGTAGACGATAACGCTGGTATTTTGATCCAGCACCTTATCTAGCAGGCGTTTAGAAGCAACTAGCTCATTCTTTTGGGTCTCAAGACTGGAATTGGCTAGGTCTGGATGATTGACCGTATGGCTTTCAAAGGTCAAGCCAGCACTTTTCATCTCTTTGATTTGGTCAAAGGTCAGGACATTTTCTTTTTCCTTTTGGGTAAAGTCCGTGATGATATTATTGGTGGCGGTCATCTTGTACTTCTTAAGAAGCGGATAGACGATAGTATAGAAATCTTCGACGCCATCATCAAAGGTCAGCCAGACAAATTTCTTTCCTTTGGGTACTTCGTTCTTGACGAGGATGCGATAGGCTTCCCCAGGTGTCAGGGTGTAGTAACCCGCTTTTTTTAGGGCCTTTAGTTGGCTTTCAAAGGTTTCTGGATCGACGATCAAATTAGCATTGGCAGCTTCAGACTCGGCCATATTGTGCACGGAGTGGTACATGAGGATGGGCAGTTTGACCGGCTTTTTCACACGAGTCCACTCGATAGAGGAACTGTGTTCATCTAGCGAGCGCGTCATGGCAGTGCCACTGGTATTCCCGCCACTCGGCTGAGTGATCCGCTTGATCAGAAGAAAGCTACAAATAAAGATACAGACCAGTAGGAGTGCATTAATTCCAAGTAGGACTTTGATTTTTTTAGGTACTCTTCGTTTACTCATAGTGTCACCGTTTTCATTATTTTCTTTATTGTACCACAAATTCTATGTTCTTTTCCAGAACTTGCTACAGGCAGATCCTGTCATGAAAATTCAGAATTTTTAAGGCAATTGGCTGTCAAACGCTCAAGTTTTTGTTATAATGGAGCTACTATAGAAAATTCAAGGAGTCAATAGGATGTCTGTTAAGATTGCCTTACTAGGATTTGGTACTGTTGCAAGTGGCGTACCATTTTTATTAAAAGAAAACCATGAAAAAATCACCCAGGCAGCTCAAGATGAAATCGAGATCGCTAAGGTCTTGGTTCGAGATGATGCTGAAAAGGAAAGCTTGCAAGCGGCTGGTCACAACTACAACTTTGTGACCAATGTCGATGAGATCATTGAAGACAAGGACATTGCCATCGTGGTCGAGTTGATGGGTCGTATCGAGCCAGCGAAAACCTTTATCACCCGTGCCCTGGAAGCAGGCAAGCACGTAGTTTCTGCTAACAAAGACCTTCTTGCCGTTCATGGAAGCGAGTTGCTAGAGATTGCTCAAAAACACAAAGTGGCCCTTTATTACGAAGCTGCCGTAGCTGGTGGGATCCCAATCCTTCGGACCTTGGTGAATTCTTTGGCCTCAGACAAGGTGACCAAAGTGCTCGGTGTGGTCAATGGAACCTCTAACTTCATGATGACTAAAATGGTCGAAGAAGGCTGGACTTATGAGGATGCTTTAGCAGAAGCGCAACGTCTTGGTTACGCTGAAAGTGATCCAACCAACGACGTTGAAGGAATTGATGCTGCTTACAAGATGGTGATCTTGAGCCAGTTCGCTTTTGGAATGAATATCCAATTTGACCAGGTAGGTCACAAAGGAATCAGCCAAATCACTCCTCAAGATGTCTCAGTTGCTCAAAGCCTTGGCTATGTCATCAAGCTTGTCGGCTCTATCGTTGAAACAGAGTCAGGGATCGCAGCAGAAGTGACACCAACCTTCCTTCCAAAACAACATCCACTCGCAGGAGTGAACGACGTTATGAATGCGGTCTATGTGGAATCCATCGGTATTGGGGAGTCTATGTACTACGGACCAGGTGCTGGTCAAAAACCAACTGCGACCAGTGTCGTAGCCGACCTCGTTCGCATTGTCCGTCGACTAAAAGAAGGAACGATCGGTAAAGCCTTCAATGAATACAGCCGTCCTCTTCAATTGGCTAAGCCAGAAGACGTGAAGAACAATTATTACTTCTCAATCAAGGCACCAGATGCGACTGGTCAAATCTTGCGTCTTGCGGAAATCTTTAATGCAGAAGGAGCTTCCTTCAAGCAAATCCTCCAAGAAGACTCAGATGGTCACTATGCAAGTGTCGTCATCATTACCCACCAAGTCAACCAAACACAATTCAAGAACTTGGTTGAAAAATTGGATTCAGAGGCGAATTTCGAACTCTTGAATACCTTTAAAGTCTTGGGAGAATAAGCATGAAAATTATTGTTCCAGCAACCAGTGCCAATGTAGGGCCAGGATTTGATTCGGTTGGGATTGCCGTGACTCGCTATTTGACCATTGAAGTCCTTGAACCAGCTGATGCTTGGTTCATTGAGCATGATCTAGGAGCAGGGATTCCGACAGATGAGAAAAACCTCTTGCTCTCAACAGCTCTTTCTATCTCAACGGATATGCAACCCCATCGGGTCAAGATGACTAGTGAAGTGCCTTTGGCGCGTGGTCTTGGATCTTCTAGCTCGGTCATTGTCGCAGGGATTGAATTGGCCAACCAATTAGCTAACCTCCAGCTATCAGATGCTGAGAAATTACGCATCGCGACCGAGATCGAAGGTCATCCGGATAATGTAGCTCCAGCTATCTTTGGGAATATGGTCATTGCGAGCTACATCGGTGAAGATGTCCAATATGTCACTGCTGACTTCCCAAGCTGTGACCTTGTGGCCTTTGTACCGAGCTACCAATTGAAGACCAGTGATAGTCGAAATGTCCTACCGAAAGAATGGTCTTATAAGGAAGCTGTTGCAGCTAGTAGCGTAGCCAATGTCGCTATCGCAGCTCTCCTCAAGGGAGATTTGCTGACGGCTGGTCGCTCCATCGAGTCAGATCATTTCCACGAACGCTACCGTCAATCTCTTGTCAAAGAGTTCCCTCAGGTCAAAGAAGTAGCGCATGCGCATGGGGCTTACGCTACCTATCTGTCAGGAGCAGGCCCAACGATCATGAACCTCTTAGCGCCAGAGCATACAGCAGCCTTTGTCGCAGCTCTCGAAGAACTCGGGCTAGATGGTCAGATTTTCCAACTTAAAATCGACACATTTGGCGTTCGTGTTGAGAAATAAACCTCAATGTAACACAAATGAAAGAAGGATGTATACGAATGTATATGTCCTTTTTGCTTCTTCTATGGTAGAATGGGAATTGTATGGGGAAAAGTTCAAGCTTTCCCGAAAATCTAGGGGGAAACATGAAACCAGAATATTTATATAGTATTGCTACCGATCTTGGTCTGCAATTTGATGGCGAAGCCCGTGTGATGTATGGAGAGCGTGAAGGCTTCTTGTTAGTCATTGAAGGCGCTCAAACCAAGAATGTATTTACCATTTCACTCAGTGTGAAACAAGGTTCCGAAGGAGACTTGATCGAAGATAGTGAAATTCTTTGGAATGAATTAAAAGAACAATCAAAAGCCATTAATGCCATCTCTTCTGATGGTTACTTGACCTCGATCGTCGTCAAAGGTGGAATGACCAAAGGGAAGGCTGTCGAAACCTTATGGACAGCTATCCAAGATATTGTTGATTTCTTGCTCAACCACCAATTTGTGCAAGTGAATGCGCAAACGGGTGAGGAAGGACCAATTGGTCTGTATCAAATTGGAGATGCGATCTTTTTAATCGACGATGAAACCTTTAGAGCCTACCAAGCCGAAGTGCAAGATACAGTTGAGGCTTATGAAGCGCGGGAAGAAAACTTCCTTTTAGGGATTGTAGGTGCTGTGATTGGTGTGATCATCGGTGGAGCAGTTGCCCTCTTAGTAGCGCGTCTTGGCTATGTATCTGTTTTAGCAGGGGCTGCCCTCGGTTATTGTACTATCAAAGGTTATGAGATCCTTGGTAAGAAATTGACTAAAAAAGGCGTGGTAGTTTCAGCTATTTTGATGGTCTTGACGGTCTTTTTGGTCAACCAATTAGATTATACTTTGGCGCTCATGAGTGAACTGGATTTGCCATTTGGTATGACCTGGACGCTTCTCAATGAAGCGACATTCTCAGGGGACGTCCCAGATAAATTTTACTTGAATCTAGGACTCTTAGCTGTCTTCACTCTTGGTGGTGCTTGGATTTCGGTCAAATCAGCTCTGGATGGACAGAAGAATCGTACTATCGCTCGTAAAATTGCATAGTGAATGATAAAAGGAAGGCCTGAATATTATAGGTCTTCTTTTGTTTTTTAGGGTCGAAAAATAGTCAAAAATTTGGTATAATAGTTTGTATTTTTATAGAGAGAGAACAGACAGAAAGATGAATGAAAAAATGAATCAAATTCTTGAAGGGATTGATATCCGTTTTCAAGAACCCTTAAAACATTATACCTTCACAAAGGTAGGTGGGAATGCTGAATTTTTAGCCTTCCCTCGCAACCAATACGAATTAAAGCGCATCGTCCAATTTGCTAACCAAGAGCAAATCCCATGGATGGTCCTGGGCAATGCGTCCAATATCATTGTCCGAGATGGGGGCATTCCGGGATTTGTCATTATGTTTGATCGCTTGCGTGACATCAGTGTGGATGGTTATGTGATCGAAGCAGAGGCAGGAGCTAAACTCATCGACACCACCCATGTGGCCTTGCACCATAGTTTGAAAGGCTTCGAGTTTGCTAGTGGCATTCCAGGCAGTGTCGGTGGCGCAGTCTTTATGAATGCGGGAGCCTATGGAGGAGAGATCGCGCATGTCCTAGTATCCTGTAAGGTCTTGACCAAAGATGGGGAGATCGAAACTCTGTCAGCGAGTGAACTAGCTTTTGGCTACCGCCATTCTAAGATTCAAGAGACAGGTTCTATCGTCATCTCTGCCAAATTTGCTTTGTCACCAGGCAATCACGAGCAAATTAAACAGGAGATGGATCGGTTGACCCATCTTCGTCAGTTGAAACAACCCCTTGAATACCCTTCTTGTGGATCCGTCTTTAAGCGTCCTGTTGGCCATTTTGCAGGTCAATTGATCAGCGAAGCAGGTCTAAAAGGCTATCGAATCGGTGGTGTTGAAGTGTCTGAAAAGCATGCCGGCTTTATGGTCAATGTCGACAATGGAACAGCTAAGGACTACGAAGACCTAATCGCCCATGTCATTGAGGCAGTAGAAGCTCACTCAGGCGTCCGTTTAGAACCAGAAGTTCGCATTATCGGCCAATCCTAAGAACGTTAGTATTGAAGAACAATTGATAGTGAACCATCGATAGCATCAGTCGGAGAGGGGGTGAGTGCCTATCGATACCGTAAATAGGTGGGGCAGTCTAGTAAGTCCCCGAGAGGTATTGGTGGTCTGACAGGTCTTCCTGTCAGCCGCTGCATTTTCGTATGAAAAGCAGTTTGGTAATCGCAGTAAAGAAGGAATTTATGTGAATTGAAAAAACCAATTATTGAGTTTAAAAATGTTTCAAAGGTCTTTGAAGATAGCGGAACCGTTGTCCTAAAGGATATCAATTTTGAATTGGAAGAAGGGAAGTTCTATACCCTGCTTGGTGCATCTGGATCTGGAAAATCGACCATCCTGAATATCATTGCCGGTCTTTTGGATGCGACGACTGGAGATGTCTACCTTGATGGGGAACGGATCAATGATGTCCCTACCAACAAACGGGACGTCCACACCGTCTTTCAGTCCTATGCCCTGTTTCCACATATGACGGTCTTTGAAAATGTGGCTTTTCCCCTTCGTTTGAAAAAGGTGGATAAGGCTGAGATCGAACGTCGGGTTTCAGAAGTCTTGAAAATGGTCCAGTTAGCTGGATTTGAAAAACGCTCGATCCAAAAATTATCTGGTGGTCAACGCCAGCGGGTAGCTATTGCCCGGGCTATTATCAATGAACCACGAGTGGTCCTTTTAGATGAGCCCTTGTCTGCACTTGACTTGAAACTTCGGACAGACATGCAGTATGAGTTGCGGGAATTGCAACAACGTTTGGGGATTACTTTTGTCTTTGTTACCCACGACCAAGAAGAAGCCCTTGCCATGAGTGACTGGATCTTTGTCATGAATGAAGGGGAGATCGTCCAATCTGGTACACCAGTAGATATCTATGATGAACCGATCAACCACTTTGTAGCTACCTTTATCGGGGAGTCCAACATTCTAGATGGTCGCATGATCGAGGACTACTTGGTTGAGTTCAATGGCAAACGCTTTGAAGCCGTCGATGGTGGGATGCGTCCAAATGAACCAGTTGAAGTCGTTATTCGTCCTGAAGACTTGCAAATCACTCTTCCTGAAGAAGGCAAGCTCCAAGTGAAGGTGGACACCCAGCTCTTCCGTGGTGTGCATTACGAGATCATCGCCTATGATGATTTGGGAAATGAGTGGATGATTCACTCCACTCGGAAGGCCATCGTGGGAGAAGTCATCGGGCTAGACTTTGAACCAGAAGATATCCACGTTATGCGTCTCAATGAAACCGAAGAAGAATTCGATGCGCGGATCGAAGAGTACGTTGAAGTGGAAGAGCAAGAAGCTGGTTTGATTAATGCCATTGAGGAGGAAAGAGATGAAGAAAACAACCTCTAATCTATTTATCCTCCCCTATTTCTTGTGGATTTTTCTCTTTGTCTTGGCTCCTGTAGTCATGATCATCTTTCAATCGTTTTTTAACGTTGAAGGGCAGTTTTCACTTGAAAACTACAAAGAGTTCTTTACTTCGCAAAATTTGACCTATTTAAAGATGAGCTTTAATTCGGTCCTTTATGCCGGAATCGTCACCCTGGTGACGCTCTTGATCTCCTACCCGACTGCTTACTTTTTGACGCTTCTCAAACACCGGCAGTTGTGGTTGATGTTGATCGTCTTGCCAACCTGGGTCAATCTCTTGCTCAAGGCCTATGCCTTTATAGGAATTTTTGGTCAAAACGGCTCCATCAATAGCTTTTTAAGCTTTCTCGGAGTCGCTCCCCAGCAGATCCTCTTTACCGATTTCTCCTTTATCTTTGTAGCTAGCTACATCGAGTTGCCTTTTATGATTTTGCCGATCTTTAATGTCTTAGATGACTTAGATCCAAACTTGATCAATGCCAGCTATGATTTGGGAGCCAATCGTTGGGATACCTTCCGTCATGTGGTCTTCCCCTTGTCCATGAATGGAGTCCGCTCAGGTGTACAATCTGTCTTTATTCCTAGTCTGAGCCTCTTCATGTTGACACGGATGATCGGTGGAAACCGCGTCATTACCTTAGGGACTGCGATTGAACAGCACTTCCTAACAACACAAAACTGGGGAATGGGTTCTACCATCGGAGTTGTTCTGATCCTTGCTATGCTCTTTACCATGTGGGCAACTAGAGAAAGGAGAGAACGATGAAAAAAGTATCCCATTTCTATCTAGGCTTCGTCTTTCTGATCCTCTATCTTCCCATCTTCTATTTGATCTTTTATGCCTTCAATAAAGGGGGAGATATGAATGCCTTCACGGGCTTCACGCTTGAGCATTTCAATGAATTGTTCGCAGATAGTCGCCTGATGCTGATCTTATCAGAGACCTTCCTCTTGGCCTTCTTGTCAGCCTTGATTGCGACAGTGATTGGAACCTTTGGAGCCATTTATATTTACCAATCCAAGAAAAAGTTAGAAGGACCATTGCTCTCCATCAACAACATTCTCATGGTAGCACCAGACGTTATGATTGGGGCCAGCTTCTTGATTCTCTTTACGACGGTGAAGTACCAGCTAGGTTTCCTATCTGTTCTGGCTAGCCACGTGGCCTTCTCGATTCCCATTGTGGTCTTGATGGTCTTGCCACGACTCAAGGAAATGAACCGGGATATGGTCAATGCGGCCTATGACTTGGGAGCTACTCAAGTGCAAATGCTCAAAGAGATCATGTTGCCGTATCTGACACCAGCCATCATTGCGGGCTACTTTATGGCCTTTACCTATTCTCTTGATGACTTCGCCGTGACCTTCTTTGTAACCGGAAATGGCTTTACAACCTTGTCTGTAGAGATCTACTCACGTGCGCGTCAAGGGATTTCCCTCAGTATCAATGCCTTGTCCGCCCTTGTCTTTCTCTTTAGTGTGCTCTTGGTCATCGGTTATTACTTTATCACCCGTGAAAAGGAGGAAGCAGCATGAAAAAACTTTATTCATTCCTAACTGGGATTGTCCTTGTCATTCTGGTCCTCTGGGGAATTAGCCACCAGATCGAAGCGAGCATGAATACCAAGAATAGTGACAAGCTGGTCATCTACAACTGGGGAGATTATATCGATCCGGAATTGCTCAAGGAATTTACAAAAGAGACAGGGATTCAGGTGCAATATGATACCTTTGATTCCAACGAAGCCATGTACACCAAGATCAAGCAAGGTGGAACCACTTACGATATTGCGATTCCTAGTGAATACATGATTGCTAAGATGATGGATGAGCATCTGGTTGAAAAGTTGGACCAATCCAAGATCAAAGGGATGGAAAATATCGATCCAAAACTCTTGAACCAATCGTTTGATCCGGGCAACCAATATTCAGTCCCTTACTTCTGGGGTACCTTGGGGATTATCTACAATACCAAGATGGTCAAAAATGCTCCTGAACATTGGTCAGATCTCTGGCGTGAAGAGTACAGAAATGACATCATGATGTACGATGGTGCGCGTGAGGTCATGGGAATTGGTCTCAATACCTTGGGCTATAGCCTCAATGAAAAGGATCCAAAGAAATTGCAAGAGGCAGTAGATAAACTCTACACCTTGACGCCAAACATCAAAGCTTTGGTTGCTGATGAGATGAAAGGCTATATGATCCAAAACAATGCGGCTATTGGGGTTACCTTCTCAGGAGAAGCCAGCCAAATGCTCGAAGCCAATAAGGATCTTCGCTATGTCGTCCCAACTGAAGCCAGCAACCTTTGGTTTGATAACATTGTCATTCCAAAAACCGTGAAAAATAAAGAAGCAGCATATGCCTTTATTAACTTCATGCTTCGTCCTAAAAATGCTTTGAAAAATGCTCTTTATGTCGGCTACTCAACGCCAAATAAAAAAGCCAAAGCCATGTTGCCAAAAGAAATCCAAGATGACCAATCCTTCTATCCAAGCGATGAAACGCTGGACCATTTGGAAGTCTATCAACAATTAGGCAAGAAATTGCTTGGAGTCTATAACGATCTTTACCTTCAGGTCAAGATGTATCGAAAATAACACAAAAGGAACCTCAGGGTTCCTTTTTGATTGCTGCATATAGTCTCTAACTAGTGAGTTAGATTGAGATTCAAATGAAAGATGCTATAATAGTAAGGAAAGTGACTGGCCCATTCAGTCATGAAAGGAAGGATTGGAGAAGAAAAAATGAAAAGACGACTGGAACTTTTTTTGATTATTCTGTTACCGATCCTAGGACTGGTTTTTCTAGGAGGAAAAATCATGAATCTGACCAAAAGACCCGAACAGAAGGTAACGGCTTCATCCTCAAAGAAAGTCGTACAAAAATCAGAAGAAGAAATAAAAAAAGAGCAAATCGCATTTCTCAAGGAACACGAGCAAGAAATCGTTGATTATGTGAGGGCTCAAAATTCAAAAATTGAGTCAGTTCAGATTGATTGGACTGATGTGAGATGGAGTGATGGAGGTTTCTTGTTTCCTGATTATTCTATTGAAGTTTATGGAACAGTGAATCATATTGAAGATTCAGGATGGAGTGCCTCTATGCCGATTAATGATGATGATTCAATCGATTTGAAAAAAATTTCCATATTTAACCATATAACCATCGGTGAAGAAATATTGGAGTAGTAGTTCTTTTGATCTATGTTGAAATTTAAGGATAAATTATGAAGAAACATACTAAAATTATTTTGCTAACAGTAACATCGATAATTGCTTTATTTAGTATCGAAGGATGCACTATAAAATCAAAAGAGCAAACGAAACAAGCGCAAACTGTCACCTCTTCAACTACAAAAGAGGACAAAGAAACCATTAAACAAAAACAGCTCGCCTATCTGAAAGAACACGAAAAAGAAATTGTTGATTTTGTGAAAGCTCAAAATCCAAAAGTCGAATCCGTTCAGATTGATTGGAACAGTATGCAAATTGAAGAGTCTGGGAATGGAACACCTCAGGGTGGTGGATACAATTTATCTATTTCTGGTAAAATTAATCAATTAAAAAACACAAAATTCTCCGTTGATTTTTACCTAGAAGATCAAAATAGCATACCAACTATCAAAAAAATGGGGATGTTAAATGATATCTATATCGAGGAAAATGGTGGCTGGAAAATTTTTTCCTAAGTAAATAGAAGTATAAGTGTTATGAGGAAACATGAAAAGTAAAATGAAATGTACCCTTAAGTTAATAGCTTTAATGCTAATTTTCACAAGCATTGGAGGTTGTACTGTAAAGCAAAAAGCTCATACGAAACAAGCACAAACTGCCACCTCTTCCTCCGCTAAAGAAGATAGAGAAGTGATCAAACAAAAACGGCTCGCTTATCTCAAAGAGCACGAGCAAGAAATAGTCAATTTTGTGAAATCGAAGAGTTCAAAGATTGAATCTGTTCAAATTTATTGGGACGAAACGCAATGGATTGAGGGTGGAAATGGGACACCACAAGGTGGAGATGAGGTCATAGAAATTTTTGGTACCGTCAATCAGCTAGAAGATTCAGGATGGAGGGTGGATGCTGTATTTGATTCTGATCAAAAGATGACTTTCAGTATGGGCTATAATATTAGTATTAAGGGTGATTATATTGAGTAAGAACTGGAAGATTCAAAGCCTGTAAGGAGGATTTATGAAGAGACAAATGGAACTATTTTTGATCATTTTGTTACCGATCCTAGGACTGGTTTTTCTTGGAGGAAAAATCATGACCCTGACCAAAAGACCCGAACAGAAGATAACGACCCCATCTTCAAAGAAAGTCGTACAAAAGCCAGAAGGAGACATAAAAAAAGAACAACTGGACTACCTAAAAGAACACGAACAGGAGGTTATTGATTTAGTCAAAGCACAAAATTCAAAAGTCGAATCCGTTCAGATTGATTGGGATCAGACACAATGGAGTGATGGTGGGCTTACAACTCCTGAATATTATATGAATGTTTATGGAGGTATAAATCATATTGAAGAATCGAGTTGGGGAGTAGATATCCCAATTAATGAGGACAATACATTGAATCTAGATGAGATGTATATAGGATCCGACATTAGAGTAGGGGGTAGATTATTTGAATAATTGGATCAAATCTAGGAAGAGCGTTCAAAGCTCAAATGGGAGTATGACAACGAGATAGATGCTTTCTATAAAAATCAGAAAAAGCTGGAATCGAAAGCCAAAAAAAATCAGTAAGGTTGTCCTTACTGATTTTTTAGTTGGTTCCAGATGATGCTGTATCTGCGCCACTGTCTGTTGCTGTGGAGCCTTGGTCTTGTGCGGCAGACGAACTGGTTTCTGTAGCAGATGAGCTATCGGTTTCTTTTTGTGAACTAGCATCTGTATTGCTTGAATCGGTTTGCGTATTGGTGTTAGCATCTGTATTGGTAGCGCTTGAGTCAGATCCCTTATCATGAACCACGACGACGCTGGTGCTACTAGAGGGTTTGTCTTCTGTCTTTTGATTGTCTTTATTGAGCAGACTCATGATGGTAAAGGAAGTGACGATAATCCCTAGGAGACTGGCAATCGTAGCTACAACGGTTTGAAATACGGACAACCCTTGTTTGACTTTCTCACCGCGAGATGGTCTTGAATCTACTTTTTCCTCAGGTTTTTGGTTTTTGTTACTTCTTGAATATTGTGACATGTTCATTCTCTTTCTATCAAAAATTGTTTTTTAACACTTTCCTATTATAAGTCATTTTCTGAAAAATGTCTAAAAAGAACTGAATTTTATAGAGTGATTTTGCCACATCTCTCTTTATCAAATCCTTGTCCCAAGCGGTTAGAAATGATAAAATAGAAGTTACGTAAAAAGAAAGTGATGGATGCGTAGGACATGATCTATTTTGACAATTCAGCAACGACTAAACCCTATCCAGAAGCCCTTGCGACTTATACAGAAGTAGCGACTCGGATCTGGGGCAACCCTTCTAGTTTGCACAATCTAGGTAGTCAAGCTACTCGTATTTTGGAAGCTTCTCGGAAACAAATTGCGGAGCTAATTGGCAAGAAAGCTGAGGAAATTTACTTCACGTCTGGTGGGACAGAAGGAGACAACTGGATCCTCAAGGGTGTCGCATTTGAGAAAGCTCCTTATGGCAAGCATATCATTGTCTCTGACATCGAGCATCCTGCCATCAAGGAATCGGCTGCTTGGTTAAAGACGCAGGGATTCGAAGTGGATTATGCTCCAGTGGATGCGCGTGGCTTTGTCAAGGTGGATGCCTTGGCTAACCTACTCCGTCCAGATACGACCTTGGTCTCTGTCATGGCCGTCAATAATGAGATTGGCTCCATCCAGCCCATCCATGACATCGCGGCTCTTCTGGAAGATCGCCCAACGATTAGTTTCCATGTCGATGCGGTTCAAGCCTTGGCAAAGGTAGCAACAGAAGTTTATCTACCAGAGCGCGTGGACTTTGCGACCTTCTCTAGTCACAAATTCCATGGCCTTCGTGGAGTAGGTTTTGTCTATATCAAAGAAGGCAAAAAGATCACCCCTCTATTATCAGGTGGGGGCCAAGAAAAAGAAATGCGCTCGACAACTGAGAATGTGGCAGGAATCGCAGCAACAGCAAAAGCCCTACGCTTAGCTATGGAAAACCAAGAAGCTTTTGCCAACAAGACCCAGCAGATGAAAGAAGTCATCCGCAAAGAATTGGCCAACTATCCAGATGTCACCATCTTTTCTGGTGAGGATCACTTTGCGCCTCACATCTTGACTTTCGGGATCAAGGGAGTTCGTGGAGAAGTAGTGGTCCATGCCTTTGAAGAGTTTGATATTTACATCTCGACAACCAGTGCTTGCTCGTCCAAAGCTGGTAAGCCAGCTGGAACCTTGATTGCTATGGGAGTGGATAAGAGTATCGCACAGACAGCTGTTCGCTTGAGTCTCGATCTTGAAAACGACATGAGCCAAGTCGAGCAATTCTTAACCAAGTTCAAACTGATTTACGAGCAAACACGAAAAGTACGTTAATTTTAGAAGGAAATCAACATGACCTTAACCTATTCAGAAATTATGATTCGCTATGGAGAGCTTTCTACTAAAGGAAAGAACCGTATGCGTTTTATCAATAAACTTCGCAATAATATCCAAGATGTTTTATCTATCTATCCAGCTGTCAAAGTGACAGCCGACCGTGATCGAGCGCATGCTTATCTTCATGGGACGGATTATGAGCCAGTAGCCGAATCCCTCAAGCAGGTTTTTGGAATCCAAAATTTTTCACCCGTTTACAAGATTGATAAATCAGTACCAGCCTTAAAAGCGGCAGTGCAAGAGATCATGAAGGAGATTTACAAGGACGGCTTGACCTTTAAAATCTCAAGTAAGCGCAGTGACCATACCTTTGAACTCGATAGTCGCGAGCTCAATCAAACCTTGGGAGGTGCGGTCTTTGAAGCGATCCCAACTATCCAAGCTCAGATGAAAAAACCAGATATCAACTTGCAGGTTGAAATCCGAGAAGAAGCAGCCTATATTTCATATGAAACCATTAAGGGAGCTGGTGGCCTTCCTGTTGGTACGTCTGGCAAGGGCATGCTCATGCTTTCTGGTGGGATCGACTCTCCAGTAGCTGGTTACCTAGCCTTGAAGCGTGGAGTGGATATCGAGGCAGTTCACTTTGCTAGCCCGCCTTATACCAGCCCAGGTGCTCTTAAAAAAGCCCATGATTTAACACGGAAGTTGACCAAGTTTGGGGGAAATATCCAATTTATCGAGGTGCCCTTCACAGAGATCCAAGAGGAAATCAAGGCAAAAGCACCAGAAGCTTACCTCATGACTTTGACCCGTCGCTTTATGATGCGCATTACAGACCGCATTCGCGAGGTTCGCGGTGGTTTGGTGATTATCAATGGTGAAAGTTTGGGACAAGTGGCTAGCCAAACCTTAGAGAGTATGCAGGCCATCAATGCAGTAACCAATACGCCGGTTATTCGTCCGGTAGTGACCATGGACAAATTGGAAATCATCGATATTGCCCAAGCCATTGATACCTTTGAAATCTCTATCCAGCCATTCGAAGATTGTTGTACCATCTTTGCACCGGATCGTCCAAAGACCAATCCAAAACTCAAAAATGCAGAGCAGTATGAGCAACGGATGGATGTGGAAGCTTTGGTTGAGCGTGCGGTAGCAGGCATCATCGTAACAGAGATCACACCAAAAGCAGAAAAAGATGAGGTCGATGACCTGATCGAGAATTTGCTATAGGAGAGACTGGGAGTATCCAGCCTCTTTTTCTAACCAACTTAAAGGAGACAAGATGAAAAAAATTATCGTTTTAATGACAAGTTTGCTTCTGTTGACAGGCTGCGTCAAAGTATCATTTACTGGTCCGAAAAAAGAAGAAAAGACCAGCCAGTCAACCAGCAGTAAAAAAGAACCCCTCACATTTGTCAGAGCCGACCAGTACAAAGATCAGGACAACGAAGTCTTGGAAGCCTCTGAGAAATTTATCAAGGAACATCCAACGCTTGGAGAACCTGGAAAATTATTTGTCTTTTTCCCAGGCTATACCTTTGGAAATGAGGAAAACCGCTTCGCCTTGTTCTTTATCGTGAATCGTACCACCACAACCATTGATCGTGATGGATCCTTTGTTCTAAATTTGGAATATGATGGAGAGCCACTTTTTAAAGATGTCACAGTGGACTATGAAGTGAGCGAATCAGGGGTGTTGAAACCTAATACGGCTGCAGCCATTCCTATCAAAATCACCAAGGAACAAGAAGAAAAAATGAAGAGCATGAATGATTCGTCTAAAGCCAAAATGAGTTTCAATGACTTTAAATTTAAGGATAAGTAGATGAAGAAGTCGGACTGACAAGTGATCTTAACATAAAAGATACAAAATCATCCATTTTATAAAAGAAATTCGTTTTCAAAGCGCAAAAATACTTGTCATTGTCTGATAGAAGTGATATACTAAGAGAGTTGACTATGCACATGCCTGTGCAACCGCTCGAACATCGTCGCTCATTTCCATGAGAGTAAGTGGTTCGTCCCACGATGCTAGGCGAGTCTTCACAAAATACGGGGAAACCCAAAAATACATAGGAGGTGCATAATGAGCACATACGCAATCATTAAAACTGGCGGAAAACAAGTTAAAGTTGAAGTTGGTCAAGCAGTCTACGTTGAAAAATTGAACGTTGAAGCTGGTCAAGAAGTTACATTTAACGAAGTTGTTCTTGTTGGTGGTGAAAACACTGTTGTCGGAACTCCACTTGTTTCAGGAGCTACTGTTGTTGGAACTGTTGAAAAACAAGGAAAACAAAAGAAAGTTGTTACTTACAAGTACAAACCTAAAAAAGGTAGCCACCGTAAACAAGGTCACCGTCAACCTTACACTAAAGTTGTCATCAACGCTATCAACGCTTAATTTTTAGGAGAACACATGATACAAGCAGTCTTTGAACGAGCCGAAGATGGCGAGCTGAGGAGTGCAGAAATCACTGGGCACGCTGGAAGCGGTGAATACGGCTTTGATGTCGTGTGTGCATCGGTTTCGACTCTAGCCATTAACTTTGTCAACTCTGTTGAGAAATTTGCAGGCTACGAACCGGATCTAGAATTAAACGAAGAAGAAGGTGGCTTCCTGCGGGTGACGATCCCGACGGATATTCCACCACATCAAAGAGAAATGACCCAACTATTCTTTGAATCATTTTTCTTAGGGATGGCAAACTTATCGGAGAACTCATCGGAGTTCGTCCAAACAAGAGTTATCACAGAAAACTAACATGGAGGAAAACAATTATGTTGAAATTGAATCTTGCTAACTTGCAACTTTTCGCCCACAAAAAAGGTGGAGGTTCTACATCAAACGGACGTGATTCACAAGCAAAACGTCTTGGAGCTAAAGCAGCTGATGGACAAACTGTAACAGGTGGATCTATCCTTTACCGTCAACGCGGTACTCACATCTACCCAGGTGTGAACGTTGGACGTGGTGGAGACGATACTTTGTTCGCAAAAGTTGAAGGCGTAGTACGCTTCGAACGTAAAGGTCGCGATAAAAAACAAGTTTCTGTTTACCCAATCGCAAAATAAAAAGGTTTCCTTAACCTTTTTATCCCGAGCCTTGATCCAAAGGTGAGGAAGCTAGAAATAGCATAAATCAAAGCTTTCCGGATTGACGGAAGGCTTTTTTTCTTTTATTTATTTAAAAAGATCATGTTTACTCTTGTTAATATAATGTTTGAATTTGTGTTTTTTGAAAAATGTAGTATAATAGAGACAAATATAGTAGGAATGGAAGTAGTACCATGAAAGATAGCAGACATGTTGAAATTCTTCAGGAACTGGATCGAAAAAGTGTGGTATCGGTCAAAGAGCTCAAGGAACTTTTTGGGGTGACAGACATGACTATTCGTCGAGATCTGATCGATCTTGAAAAACAAGGTCTTTTAGTTCGCGTACATGGTGGGGCCCACAAAAAAGTCAAAGATAGCTTATTAGAAGCTTCTCACAGTGAGAAAAATCTGATCAATATTGATGAGAAACGATCCATTGCCAAAAAATGTGCAGACTTGATCGAAAATGGGGATACCGTCTTTATTGGCTCTGGTACAACAACAGACTTTATCGGAGATTATTTGGAAGGGAAAGAAATTAGCATCGTCACCAACTCCCTGCCTATTTTTGAGAAGCTCAAGGATTTCCCGAATTATGACTTGATCTTAGTTGGTGGTCGCTACCGGGTAAAGACACAAACCTTTGTCGGTCAATTTGCCAATAAACTCTTGAAAGAAATCAAGGTTTCTAAAGCCTTCATCGGAGTCAATGGAATCGATGGCCATAGTGTCTCCACAGCTAATGAAGAAGAAGGAAATGGCAATGCCATTATTCTGAACAATGCAATAGAGAAATATGTGGTAGCCGATAACAGCAAGTTTGATAGTTATTCCTTCTACAGTTTCTATCGTGTGGAAGATCTGAATGCCATTATTACCGATGATAGTATTCCAAAGAAGATCAAAGACAAATATGGCTTTTATACGAAAATCATTTAAGATCAAGAGGCTGGGACAAAAGTCCTAGCCTCTCGATTATTTTTGGATTGTCGAGTAAGACGCAGTGGTTGAGTGGGCTCTACTACGCTGATTTCATCAGCTTTTACAGCCCTACTCAACTGTGCGGAGGTGGGACGACGAAATCGAATTCTAACGAATTTCCGATTTCTGTCCCACTCTCTTTTTACTTTTTTAATAATGTTAGAAAATGACGGTTAGGAAGCGCTTTAAAGAGGAATATAAACAAAAATAAACAAAATACGACAAAAAATGATTGACAATCAATCAATATAGTGATATACTGAAGCTATAAATAAATAGTTAGATAAGGAGGTGGCAACAATGGGATTAAATCAACTCTTTAACAAAGATCTTGTATTTTGCCTACATGCCAAGGATCAAACAGATCTCTTTGAGCAGGTAGCAAGCTTATTGGAAGAGCGACAGATTGTGACACCAACCTATCGTTCCGCTTTGATTGAGCGTGAAAAGTCTTTCCCGACTGGATTAGACATGGAATTTCTTGGTAAAGACTTACCAAATGTGGCGATCCCGCACACAGACATTCTCCATAATCTCACTGAGAATGTGGTCGTGGTTCGTTTGGATCAACCCGTAACCTTCCATAATATGATTGCTCCAGATAAGGAAGTTCAAGTTTCGCTTTTATTCTTCATTATCAACAATTCAAGCTCTAGCCAAACCAATATTTTGGCCCAGCTGATGGATTTCTTTACATCCAATGGAAATCTCGAAGCTCTATCAAAATTAGATAGTGAAGATAAGCTTTATCAATACATTACGGAAACTATTTCCTAAAACATTCGTAAATATTTATAATGGAGGACATCCAAATGATTAAAATTTTAGCTGCCTGTGGTGCAGGTGTTAACTCTAGCCACCAAATTAAGAATGCGTTGGAAGAAGAGTTGTCAAACCGTGGTTATGATGTGCGTTGTGACGCTGTCATGGTCAAAGATGTCAATGAAGATTTGATTTCAGGTTATGATATCTTTACTCCAATTGCTGCAACTGATTTGGGATTCGATCCTGGTATTCCAGTGGTAGAAGCAGGACCAATTTTATTCCGTATTCCAGCGATGAGTGCGCCAGTCTTTGATAACATCGAAGCTGCCATTAAAGAACATGGATTAAGTTAATATTTTTTTAAAACAGTTTGTAAGCGTTATCCAATGATAAAATTGGGAACGATTAAAGTCTAATATAACAAATTATAAATCGGGAGGATTTATTATGAATGGCATTATTGATTTTGCCAATAAGTTTTTCAAACCCATCCTAGACATGGGTGCTCCGATCATCATGTTGATCGTCTTGACTTTATTGGCTCTCTTGTTTGGAGTGAAATTCTCTAAAGCTCTTGAAGGTGGTATTAAACTTGCCATCGCCCTTACTGGTATCGGTGCCATCATCGGTATGTTGAATGGAGCTTTCTCAGCGTCTCTTGCAAAATTCGTTGAGAACACTGGTATTCAATTGAATATCACAGACGTTGGTTGGGCACCTCTTGCGACCATCACTTGGGGGTCTGCCTGGACACTTTACTTCTTGTTGATTATGTTGATCGTCAACGTTATCATGCTTGCGATCAAGAAAACTGATACACTTGACGTCGATATCTTCGATATCTGGCACTTGTCTATCACTGGTCTTTTGATCAAATGGTATGCTGACAACAACGGTGTCAGCCAAGGAGTTTCACTTTTCGTTGCAACTCTTGCCGTTGTCCTTGTAGGGGTTATGAAAATCATCAACTCAGACTTGATGAAACCAACATTTGATGATTTGTTGAATGCACCAAGTTCATCACCAATGACATCTACTCACATGAACTACATGATGAACCCAATTATCATGGTCTTGGATAAAATCTTTGACAAATTCTTCCCAGGTCTTGATAAATACGACTTCGACGCTGCTAAATTGAACAAGAAGATCGGTTTCTGGGGATCTAAATTCTTTATCGGTTTCCTTCTTGGTATCGTCATCGGTATCATGGGTACTCCACATCCAGTTGCTGGTGTGCAAGATGCTGACAAATGGGAATTGGTTATTAAAGGTTGGTTGAGCCTTGGTTTGACTGCCGGTGTCTGCTTGGAATTGTTCTCATTGATCGGTTCTTGGTTCATCGCAGCAGTAGAACCATTGTCACAAGGTATTACAAACGTTGCTACTAAACGTCTTCAAGGACGTAAATTCAACATCGGTTTGGACTGGCCATTTATCGCTGGTCGTGCTGAAATCTGGGCTTGTGCCAACGTACTTGCACCAATCATGTTGATCGAAGCAGTGCTTCTTTCTAAAGTCGGAAATGGTATCTTGCCACTTGCAGGGATCATCGCTATGGGTGTAACTCCAGCCTTGTTGGTTGTAACACGCGGTAAATTGATCCGTATGATCATCTTCGGAAGCCTTCTCTTGCCACTCTTCCTTCTTTCAGGTACATTGATTGCACCATTTGCAACTCAATTGGCTAAGAGTGTTGATGCCTTCCCTAAAGGGGTAGCTTCTACTCAATTGATCACTCACTCAACTCTTGAAGGACCAGTTGAAAAATTGCTCGGTTGGACAATCGGTAACGCAACAACTGGTGATATCAAAGCTATCCTTGGTGTAGTTGTCTTCTTGGCATTCTATATCGGAATCTTCGCTTGGTACAGAAAACAAATGATCAAACGTAACGAAGAATATGCTGCAAATGCAAAATAATCGTTCCATGTAGTTTGAAAACTGACACCATATCTTTTCTAGATATGGTGTTTTTATTTTTAAAAAATGTTCGAAAATAAACAATTTAATGTTGACTTTCGTTCGAAATAGGTGTAATATAATATCAAAAGTAAGAAAATGTTTCTTTGTGAAAAATTAACAACAGGAATATTTGCTGAAACAAACAAAAGGAGGACAGGACATGTCTATTGTAATTGGTGCAGATGCTGCAGGATTAAGATTAAAAGATCTCGTGAAAGAGTTTCTTGTAAAAGAAAACTTTGATGTTGTGGATGTAACTGCTGAAGGTCAAGATTTTGTAGATGTGACACTTGCAGTTGCAAGCGAAGTGAACAAAAACGATCAAAATCTTGGAATCGTGATTGATGCTTACGGTGCTGGTCCATTTATGGTTGCAACTAAAATCAAAGGAATGGTAGCAGCAGAAGTTTCAGATGAACGTTCTGCTTATATGACACGTGGACACAACAATTCTCGAATGATTACCATGGGTGCTGAAATTGTTGGGGATGAATTGGCCAAGAACATTGCCAAAGGCTTCGTCAATGGTAAATACGACGGTGGTCGTCACCAAATCCGTGTCGATATGTTGAATAAGATGTGCTAATGAGAGGAGAATTCAAATGAGAATTGCAATTGGTTGTGATCACATTGTGACAAATGAAAAAATGGCTGTTTCTGATTTTTTGAAATCAAAAGGATACGAAGTGCTCGACTTTGGGACTTATGACCATACACGTACCCACTATCCAATCTTTGGTAAGAAAGTCGGTGAAGCCGTAGCAAGTGGCCAAGCAGATCTTGGTGTTTGTATCTGTGGTACTGGTGTTGGGATTAACAATGCTGTTAACAAAGTACCTGGTATCCGTTCTGCCTTGGTACGCGATATGACAACTGCTCTTTATGCAAAAGAAGAATTGAACGCGAATGTCATCGGGTTTGGGGGTAAAATTACTGGTGAATTGCTCATGTGCGATATCATTGAAGCATTCATCCACGCTGAATACAAACCAACTGAAGAAAATAAAAAATTGATCGCTAAGATCCAACATGTGGAAACCCATAATGCTCATCAAGCGGATGCTGATTTCTTTACAGAATTCCTTGAAAAATGGGACCGTGGTGAATACCACGACTAAGAGGTGACGTATGATATTAACGGTCACGATGAACCCTTCGATTGATATTTCTTATCCTTTGGATGTACTCCAGTTGGATACAGTCAATCGTGTAGCTGAGGTGAGTAAGACAGCTGGTGGAAAAGGTCTCAATGTTACCCGTGTACTTTCTGAGATCAAGGATCCAGTGGCAGCGACTGGCCTACTTGGTGGTCGGACGGGGCAATTCATTCTCGATCATTTAGGAGAAGGGATAGAGGAACGTTTCTTTGAAATTGCTGGAGATACACGTAATTGTATCGCCATCCTTCACGAAGGCAAGCAAACAGAAATCTTAGAAAAAGGTCCAACCATTTCTGAGAAAGAAGGCCAAGACTTTCTCGACCATTATCGTCACTTGGTTGAACAAGTAGAGGTTGTTGCCATCTCTGGAAGTCTTCCTGCTGGTTTACCAGTGGACTACTATGCTAGCCTTGTCAAGATTGCAAGGGAAGCTGGGAAACCAGTCGTACTTGATTGCTCGGGAGCTTCTTTAGAAGCTGCCATTCAAACAGCTGTCAAGCCTACGGTCATTAAACCAAACAATGAAGAATTATCTCAGTTGTTAGGAAAAGAAGTGAGTAAGAATGTGGAAGACTTAAAAGAAGTTCTTCAGGATTCTCTCTTTGATGGCATCGAATGGGTGATTGTCTCCCTTGGTGCAAATGGCGCTTTCGCTAAGCATGGGGATGTCTTCTATAAGGTAGATATTCCTAAGATCGATGTCGTCAATCCAGTCGGATCTGGTGATTCGACTGTTGCAGGGATTGCATCTGGTCTCTATCATCATGAGAGTGACGCAGACTTGCTCAAGAAAGCAAATGTTCTTGGAATGTTAAATGCGCAAGAAGCACAAACAGGACATGTCAACATGGGGCATTATGATGCCTTGTATCAACAATTAATCGTAAAAGAGGTATAAAATGGTATTAACAGAACAAAAACGCAACTATTTGGAACGTCTTAGTACAAAAGACGGTGTCATTTCAGCTTTGGCCTTCGACCAACGTGGGGCTTTGAAACGCTTGATGGCCAAATATCAAGACACAGAACCAACAGTAGCACAAATGGAAGAATTAAAAGTCCTTGTAGCTGATGAATTGACAAAATATGCTTCATCTATGTTATTGGACCCAGAATATGGTCTACCTGCTACAAAAGCCTTGGACAAAGATGCTGGTCTCTTACTTGCCTATGAAAAAACAGGTTACGATACATCAAGCACCAAGCGCTTGCCAGACTGCTTGAACCTTTGGTCAGCAAAACGCATCAAAGAACAAGGCGCAGATGCTGTGAAATTCTTGCTCTACTATGATGTAGACAGTGCAGATGAACTCAACCAAGAAAAACAAGCTTATATCGAACGCATCGGTTCTGAATGCGCTGCTGAAGATATTCCATTCTTCCTTGAAATCTTGGCTTATGATGAAGGAATTGCAGATGCAACCTCTGCTGAATATGCGAAAGTGAAACCTCGTAAGGTGATTGAGGCTATGAAAGTCTTTTCAGATCCTCGTTTCAATATCGATGTCTTGAAAGTGGAAGTTCCAGTTAATGTGAACTTCGTGGAAGGATTTGGAGAAGGAGAAGTTGTCTATAGTCGTGAAGAAGCAGCTGCTTTCTTCAAAGAACAAGAAGAAGCAACCAACCTTCCATACATCTACCTCAGTGCAGGTGTATCTGCAAAACTCTTCCAAGAAACCTTGGAATTTGCTCATGCATCTGGTGCAAACTTCAACGGCGTTCTTTGTGGACGTGCGACATGGGCAGGTTCAGTAGAAGCTTACATCAAAGATGGAGAAGCAGCTGCTCGTGAATGGCTTCGTACAGAAGGGCGTCAAAATATTGAAGAATTGAACGCAGTCTTGGATAAAGTAGCAACACCTTGGACAGAACGCGTATAAGATTCAATGATGATTGCCTCCTAAAGCAACAGTTAGAGAGTGGGACAGTAATCGGTCATTCGGTAGAATTCGATTTCGTCGTCCCACCTCCGCACAGTTGAGTAGGGCTGTAAAAGCTGATGAAATCAGCGTAGTAGAGCCCACTCAACCACTGCGTCTTGCTCGACAATCCAAAGATGATTGAGAGGCTAGGACTTTTATCCCAGCCTCTTCATTATTTCAAGGTCTTGTTTATTTTTTATAAAAAAATGTTTAAAAATTTTCGCTGTAAGGGTTTACAAAACAAAAAGTTTATGATAGAATAAGTTTATAAGTTGAATAGCAGTGAGCGTTACTAAGTTAGATTAGGCGTGACCACAAGTAGACTGAACAATTAGTGTATGCTAGTTTTTTCAGTTGCTTCGTGGTCATTTTTATTTGCTTTTAACAAATTTTACAAAGGAGAGCCTCATGTATCGTATTATCCATCCAATGAACAATAATGTTGCTTTGGTTCAAAATGAACTACAACAAGAGTTGATTGTTATTGGGAGTGGGATTGCATTTGGGAAAAAGAAAAATGATCTAGTAGCTGATGATAAGGTCGAAAAAGTATTTCGTTTAAACACGGATGAGTCAAGAGAAAACTTTATGGCCCTTCTAAAGAATGTTCCTCTTGATTTCATTACAACCACTTATGAAGTGATTGATACCTTGTCTAAGAAATATGCCTATCCTGTTCAAGAATATATCTATGTGACATTAACAGATCACATCTTTTGTTCTTACCAGGCAGTTCAACAGGGAAGATATAAATACAGTGACCTTCCTGATGTGTCTGCTATGCATCCGATTCCCTATAAAATCGCAAAAGAAGCGATTGAGATCTTTCGAAAGCGGCTCTTGGATCAATTTCCTGACGATGAAGTGAATCGCATCGCTTATCATTTCATTAATGCACAAGGGCAAATGATTCATGAGCAAGATCCAGATGTTCAGGACCGACAAGTTATTTTGAAAGCTGTAGAAGAAAAACTAGCTCAAAATGGATTGAAACGGAAAGAAGAAAACAGTCATTTCTATGATCGCTTTATGATCCATCTCAATTATTTCCTAGATTCGCTAGATAAGGGAAGAGAAGATCCAGAAGGTTTGAGCGAGATGGAACAACTGATTCAGCTAAGTTATCCAAAGGCTTATGAGATTAGTCATCAAATCTACCAAACCATCGCTGAACAGACAGGAGCCAAGATATCTCCTAATGAAAAAGTCTATTTAGCCCTTCATATTCAACGTCTATTATAAAAATTTTCAAAAGGTATCATAAGGAGGAACCAACATGAATAAAGAAGAAGTCCAATTACTTGGGTTTGAAATTGTCGCTTATGCCGGTGAAGCTCGATCAAAATTAGTGGAAGCCTTAAAAGCTGCTGAAAATGGTGATTTTGCTAAAGCAGAATCCTTAGTAGAAGAAGCGGGGTCTTGTATCGCTGAGGCTCACAAATCTCAAACGACCATGCTAGCGCATGAAGCAGCAGGAGAAGAAATCCCCTATAGCATTACCATGATGCATGGTCAAGACCATCTCATGACAACAATCCTATTAAAAGACGTGATTCACCATCTGATTGAACTATATAAAAGAGGAGCGAAATAATGAATAAACTGATTGAACTGATTGAAAAAGGGAAACCTTTCTTTGAAAAGATTTCTCGAAACAAATATTTGCGAGCGATTCGGGATGGCTTTATTGCAGGGATGCCTGTTATCCTTTTCTCATCTATCTTCATCCTAATTGCGTATGTACCAAACGCTTGGGGATTCCATTGGTCTAAAGATATTGAAACTTTCTTGATGACTCCATATAGCTATTCTATGGGCATCTTGGCCTTCTTCGTTGGTGGTACAACGGCTAAGGCTTTGACTGATTCAATGAACCGCGACCTTCCAGCAACTAACCAAATCAACTTCATTTCTACAATGTTGGCTTCTATGGTTGGCTTCTTGCTCATGGCTGCCGAACCTGCTAAAGAAGGTGGATTCTTAACAGCCTTCATGGGTACAAAAGGTCTGTTGACAGCCTTCATTGCAGCCTTTGTTACCGTTAATGTTTATAAGGTCTGTGTGAAAAATAATGTGACGATTCGCATGCCAGACGAGGTTCCACCAAATATTTCACAAGTATTTAAAGACCTGATTCCATTTACATTGTCAGTTGTACTCTTGTATGCACTTGAATTAGTTGTGAAAGCAAGCCTTCATGTAACGGTTGCTGAATCAATCGGTACCCTTCTTGCTCCACTATTCTCAGCAGCAGACGGTTATGTTGGTATTACGATTATTTTCGGTGCCTTTGCATTCTTCTGGTTTATTGGTATTCACGGCCCATCTATCGTTGAGCCTGCGATTGCAGCGATCACTTATGCAAATGCCGAAGTCAACTTGAACCTCCTTCAACAAGGTATGCACGCTGATAAGATCCTTACATCTGGTACACAAATGTTCATCGTCACTATGGGTGGTACTGGTGCAACTCTTGTTGTTCCGTTCATGTTTATGTGGTTATGTAAATCGAAACGAAATCGTGCTATTGGACGCGCTTCAGTAGTTCCTACATTCTTTGGTGTAAACGAACCAATCTTGTTTGGTGCACCACTTGTTTTGAACCCAATCTTCTTTATCCCATTCATCTTTGCACCAATTGCAAACGTATGGATCTTTAAGTTCTTTATTGAAACACTTGGCATGAACTCATTTACTGCCAACCTTCCATGGACTACACCAGGACCTCTTGGTATTGTTCTTGGTACAAACTTCCAGTTCTTATCATTCGCTCTTGCAGCATTGTTAATTGTAGTAGATATTGTTATCTACTATCCATTCCTCAAGGTTTATGATGAACAAATTCTTGAAGAAGAACGTTCAGGTAAAACTAATGATGAATTAAAAGAAAAGGTAGCTGCAAACTTTAACACTGCAAAAGCAGATGCTATTCTTGAAAAAGCTGGAGTAGATTCAGCACAAAATACAATTACTGAAGAAACAAACGTCCTCGTTCTTTGTGCTGGTGGAGGAACAAGTGGTCTTCTTGCCAATGCTTTGAATAAAGCCGCAGAAGAGTATAAAGTTCCAGTTAAAGCTGCAGCAGGTGGCTATGGAGCCCACCGTGAAATGTTGCCAGAATTTGACCTTGTTATCTTGGCGCCTCAGGTTGCTTCCAACTTCGAAGATATGAAGGCTGAAACAGATAAACTAGGCATCAAATTGGCGAAGACAGAAGGTGCTCAGTACATCAAGTTAACCCGTGATGGAAAAGGTGCTCTAGCCTTTGTTCAAGCTCAATTTGAAGAATAAGAACTAAAAAGTGAGATGGAGATGGATGGCTCACTAACTCCTCTCCCCTCGCTTTTCATTTTATCCAATCAAGAAATAGGTGAAAATATGACAAAAACACTTCCTAAAGATTTTATTTTTGGTGGCGCAACTGCAGCTTATCAGGCAGAAGGTGCGACTCATACAGACGGTAAAGGACCTGTTGCATGGGATAAATATTTAGCAGACAACTATTGGTATACTGCTGAACCAGCGAGTGATTTCTACCATAAATATCCAGTAGACTTACAGTTGGCGGAAGAATATGGCGTAAACGGAATTCGTATTTCTATTGCTTGGTCACGTATTTTCCCAACTGGCTATGGTGAAGTCAATCCAAAAGGGGTAGAATTCTATCATAAGTTATTTGCAGAATGCCATAAACGTCATGTAGAACCATTCGTAACTCTTCACCACTTTGATACTCCTGAAGCTCTTCACTCAAATGGAGACTTCTTGAATCGTGAAAATATCGAACACTTTGTAGATTATGCTGCTTTCTGTTTTGAAGAATTCCCAGAAGTCAACTACTGGACAACCTTCAATGAAATTGGCCCAATCGGTGATGGTCAATACTTGGTTGGTAAATTCCCACCAGGTATTCAATATGACCTTGCCAAAGTCTTCCAATCTCACCACAATATGATGGTTTCTCATGCACGTGCTGTGAAATTGTACAAAGACAAAGGTTATAAAGGTGAAATCGGGGTTGTTCACGCACTTCCAACTAAGTATCCATTGGATCCTAAAAATCCTGCAGACGTACGTGCTGCTGAGTTGGAAGATATCATCCACAACAAGTTTATCTTGGATGCGACTTACCTCGGACACTATTCAGATGCAACCATGGAAGGGGTAAACCACATTCTTTCAGTTAATGGTGGTAGTCTGGATCTTCGGGACGAAGACTTTGCAGCACTTGAAGCAGCTAAAGATTTGAACGACTTCCTTGGAATTAACTACTACATGAGTGATTGGATGGAAGCCTTTGATGGCGAAACAGAAATCATTCATAATGGTAAAGGGGAAAAAGGAAGCTCTAAATACCAAATCAAAGGTGTTGGACGTCGTGTAGCTCCTGACTATGTACCTCGTACTGACTGGGACTGGATCATCTACCCTCAAGGTTTGTATGATCAAATCATGCGTGTCAAGAAAGATTATCCAAATTACAAGAAGATCTACATCACTGAAAACGGACTTGGATACAAAGATGAGTTTGTGGACAATACGGTTTATGACGATGGCCGGATTGATTATGTGAAACAACACTTGGAAGTCTTGTCGGATGCGATTGCTGATGGTGCAAACGTCAAAGGATACTTCATCTGGTCTCTTATGGACGTCTTCTCTTGGTCTAATGGTTACGAAAAACGCTATGGTCTCTTCTATGTAGACTTTGAAACCCAAGAGCGCTATCCGAAGAAATCGGCTCATTGGTACAAGAAAGTAGCTGAAACTCAAGTGATTGAATAAGTATCAACTGGAACTGTTTTAGTTCCAGTTTTTTTATTTTCACTTGATGAAGGTCTCTTAAACGAATCTCTTCTTTCAGCCCCTAATTTATGGTATAATAGATCGATACTGTAATAAGGAAAATAGAATGAATATACAACAATTACGATATGTAGTGGCGATTGCCAATAGTGGTACTTTTCGTGAGGCTGCTGAAAAAATGTATGTGAGTCAGCCGAGCTTGTCTATTTCAGTACGCGATCTGGAAAAGGAACTGGGCTTTAAAATTTTTCGTCGAACTAGTTCGGGGACATTTTTGACCCGTCGGGGAATGGAATTTTATGAAAAAGCGCAGGACGTGGTTAAGGGGTTTGATATTTTTCAAAATCAATATGCCAGTCCTGAAGAAGAGAAGAAAGAATTCTCTATTTCTAGTCAACACTATGACTTCTTGCCACCATTGATGACGGAATTCTCGATCCGCTATCCGGAAAATAAAAACTTCCGCATCTTTGAGTCAACGACGGTCCAAATTTTGGATGAAGTGGCTCAAGGGCATAGTGAGTTGGGGATTATTTATCTCAACCGTCAAAATACCAAGGGAATTATGCAACGGGTTGATAAATTAGGACTTGAAGTGGTGGATTTGATTCCTTTTCAGACTCATATTTACCTTCGCAAGGGGCACCCTCTGGCTAAGAAGAAAAAACTGGTCATGGAAGATCTAGCTCAATTGCCAACTGTTCGCTTTACCCAAGAAAAAGATGAGTACCTCTATTATTCAGAGAATTTTGTCGATACCAGTTCGAGCTCCCAAATGTTCAATGTAACCGACCGGGCCACCTTGAATGGGATCTTGGAGCGGACAGATGCTTATGCGACAGGATCAGGCTTTTTAGATAGCCAGTCCGTGAATGGTATTACCGTGATTCCTTTAGAAGACAACTTGGACAATAAAATGGTCTATGTCAAACGCGAAGAGATGGATCTCTCCCCTGTAGCAGAGAATTTTGTCGAGGTCATGGTAGAGTATTTTGATCAAAAGAGGTAAGAAATGAAGAGAAAAATAATGGTTCCAGTAGCAATTGTGCTATTGGTCCTACTGGATCAGTTGGTCAAATGGTATGTAGTCAAGAACATTCCACTGGGTGTCGTTAAGTCTTTTATTCCCCATGTGGTCAGCCTGACCTATCTTCAAAACACAGGTGCAGCTTTTTCACTTCTTGAAAATCAGCAATGGTTCTTTACCCTCATCACTCTAGTCGTGATGGTAGGGGCCTTTTACTATCTTTATAAGCACCTTAAGGGGTCGCTTTGGATGGTGATGGGCTTGACCTTGGTGATTGCAGGTGGCTTGGGGAATTTTATCGATCGCCTGCGTCAGGGCTTTGTGGTCGATATGTTCCACCTGGATTTTATGAATTTTGCCATTTTTAATGTAGCAGATAGTTATTTGACAGTTGGAGTTTTCTTGCTCCTGATCCTGATGTTGAAAGAGGAAACGCATGGAAATTAAAATCGAAGTAGCCGGTGCGCGACTGGATAAGGCTTTGGCGGATTTGACTCCCTTGTCACGAGCTGTAGCCAATGAGCAGATCAAAGAAGGAAAAGTTCTGGTCAATGGAACTGTGAAAAAAGCTAAGTATACGGTCAAAGAAGGAGACATCATCCAGTATGAAGTCCCAGAAGTGGAAGAGGTCAGCTATGAAGCAGAAGATCTGCCCTTAGACATCGTCTATGAGGACCAGGATGTCGTCGTCGTCAATAAACCCCAAGGCATGGTTGTTCACCCGAGTGCCGGCCACACCAGCGGGACCTTGGTCAATGCACTGTTATACCATGTCAAGGACCTTTCAGGGATCAATGGAGAATTGCGTCCAGGGATCGTTCATCGGATCGACAAAGACACGTCAGGCCTCTTGATGGTCGCAAAAAATGACCAAGCCCACGTCGCCTTAGCAGAGGAACTCAAAGACAAAAAATCTCTCCGGAAGTATTGGGCCATTGTCCATGGCAATCTTCCTAACGATCGGGGCATGATCGAAGCACCAATTGGTCGCAGTGAAAAGGACCGGAAAAAACAAGCAGTGACGGCTAAAGGAAAACCTGCAGTGACCCGTTTTCAAGTCTTGGAACGCTTTGGGGATTACACGCTGGTAGAGTTGCAACTGGAGACTGGTCGGACCCACCAAATTCGGGTCCACATGGCCTATATTGGCCATCCCGTGGCTGGAGATCCTGCTTATGGTCCTAAGAAGACACTTAAAGGACAAGGACAGTTTCTGCATGCACGGACACTTGGCTTTACCCATCCCCGTACAGGCGAGACCTTGGAATTTACAGCAGAAGTACCAGCGATCTTTGAGAAAACGCTGGAAGACCTTCGAAAAGGATAATGAAGATGGCTGAATGAAGATTCAGTCACTTTCATTACATACGAAATAAATAGTATTAGAAAGAATCATAGCGATGAAAGCAAAACGAATCGTCTTTAAAGTAGGGACCTCGTCTTTAACCAATCCAGACGGGAGTCTCTCCAGACAGAAGGTCAAGGTCATTACGCAGCAGTTGGCTCTCTTACACGAATCGGGCCATGAGTTGATCTTGGTCTCATCAGGGGCGGTTGCTGCTGGATTTGGTGCCCTTGGTTTTAAGAAACGGCCGACCAAGGTGGCAGACAAGCAAGCTTCTGCGGCAGTTGGGCAAGGCTTACTGATGGAAGAATATACAGCCAACCTGCTCTTACGCAACATTGTTTCTGCGCAGATTTTGTTGACCCAGGATGACTTTGCGGATCAGCGCCGTTATAAGAATGCCCACCAGGCCCTTTCTGTTCTGCTCAATCGTGGGGCCATTCCAATCATCAATGAAAACGATACGGTCTCGATTGCCGAGTTAAAAGTAGGAGACAATGATACCTTGAGTGCGCAGGTTGCAGCCATGGTTCAAGCGGATCTTTTGGTCCTTTTAACAGATGTAGATGGCCTCTATACAGCCAATCCTTCTCAGGCTCCAAGTGCTAAGCGCTTGGATCGAATCGAACACATTTCTCGTGAGATGATCGAGATGGCTGGTGGTGCTGGCAGTAGCAACGGAACTGGTGGAATGCTGACTAAACTCAAGGCAGCGACCCTTGCGACCGAGTCAGGGGTTCCCGTCTATATTTGCTCGTCTCTCAAGCCGGATGCCTTGATCGAAGCAGCAGAAGAGCAAGCAAATGGCAGTTACTTCCTTGCAGAGGATAAGGGTTTAAAAACCCAGAAGCAATGGCTAGCCTTTTATGCAGAAAGCAAAGGTGCCGTTTGGGTGGATGCTGGAGCAGCGCAAGCTCTGTTGGATCATGGAAAGAGCTTATTAATTTCTGGTGTGACCAAGGCAGAAGGGGATTTTTCTTATCACGACATCGTCAGCGTCTATCATCAAGAGACTGGTCAATTACTAGGAAAAGGCAAGGTCCGTCTCGGCCAATCAGCTGTGCGAGATATGCTCCAGTCTAAAAAAGCTAAGGGAATCCTTATTCACCGGGATGATTGGATCTCGGTAACTCCCGAGATTGACCTACTCTTTACAGAATTCTAGAGGAAAACGTATGGGAACGACACAAGAACAATTAGCCTTAGCGAGATCAGCTAAGAAAAGCATCAATACAGCCAGTACAGCTCTTAAAAATCAGGCCTTGGATGCCATGGCTAGCCAGCTTTTGAAAGCGACGGAAGCCATTTTAGTAGCCAATCAGATCGATATGGAAGCGGCACGAGGGAAGATCTCTGAAGTCATGCTGGATCGCCTCTTTCTTGATCAAGAGCGGATTGCAGGGATGGCACAAGGAATTCGTGCTTTAATAGACCTGCCAGATCCGATTGGGGAAGTGCTGGATACTGAAGTCTTGGAAAATGGCCTTGAAATCCAGAAAGTTCGAGTCGCCATGGGTGTTATTGGCATTATTTATGAAAGCCGTCCAAATGTAACGTCTGATGCTGCAGCGCTTGCCATCAAGAGTGGAAACGCAGTGGTCCTTCGTACTGGAAAGGATGCTTTTCATTCTGCACAAGCGATCGTGACAGCCCTCAAGGCTGGATTGGAAGAAGCTGGACTGAATCCAGATCTTCTCCAACTGATCCAAGATACGAGTCGAGCTTCTAGCCTTGCTATGATGAAGGCTAAGGGCTATCTAGATTTGCTAATTCCACGTGGTGGTGCTGGCCTGATCCAGGCGGTGGTTGAAAATGCCATTGTCCCCGTGATCGAGACAGGAACTGGCATCGTCCATGTCTATGTGGATAAGGAGGCTGATTTCCAGAAAGCCCTCGCCATTATCGAAAATGCCAAGACTAGTCGGCCGTCTGTCTGCAATGCCATGGAGGTCTTGTTGGTGGATCGAGCGATCGCGTCTGATTTCTTGCCTTTGGTCAAAGACCGTTTAGTGGATGATCGGGAAAGATCCGTTGAGTTGCGCCTAGATGAGCAAGCACAAGCAATCATTTCTGGGACAGCGGCACAGGAACAGGATTTTGATACCGAATTTTTAGATTATATTTTAGCAGTCAAGGTCGTTGATGGAGTCGAGGAAGCGGTGGACCACATTGAAGCTCATAGCACCCATCATTCGGATGCTATTGTGACTGAAAATCCTGAGACAGCCGCTTATTTCACCCAGCAAGTAGATTCAGCAGCGGTTTATGTCAATGCTTCTACACGCTTTACAGACGGGGGACAATTTGGCCTAGGTTGTGAAATGGGGATCTCAACCCAAAAACTCCATGCGCGTGGACCGATGGGACTCCGGGAAATGACCAGTTACAAATATATCGTCAGTGGAAATGGTCAAGTGAGGTAAGAAATGAAAGTTGCATTTATCGGTCTTGGAAACATGGGGGCTAGTCTAGCCAAAGCAGTTGCAAAAGAAGTGGACGCGAAAGACCTGCTCTTGGTCAATCGTTCTCCTCAAAAGGTGCAAGAGTTTATCAGCCAGTATGGGGGAACGGCGTCTGATCTTGAACAAGTCTTTCAAGAGGCTGAAGTGATTTTTTTAGGGGTCAAACCCTATCAGATTTGCCCTCTCCTAGAGGAGTATCAGGGCATCTTAGCCCAACGCTCCAATCTCTTACTGGTTTCCATGGCTGCAGGCTTGGAACTAGAAAAGATGGCTGACGTGATCCAGAACGACCAGCTAGGGCTCATTCGCATCATACCCAATACGCCTGTGGCCATTGGTCAAGGTGTTATCAGTCTAGCCCGCTCTCAAGCAGTGACAGACCAGCAGATAGCCCAGGTCAACCAGCTCTTATCAGGAGCAGGGGCCCTCTACGAGATCGAGGAAAAATTAATGGATCCTGCAACGGCTGTTGCAGGCTGTGGGCCAGCCTTTGTCTATCAGATGATTGAAGCTATGGCAGATGCAGGAGTAGGATTAGGACTTTCACGAGAGCAAGCCTTGCAGATGGCTGCACAGACCTTCCAAGGTGCTAGTCAAATGGTCCTAGAGACAGGCGAGCACCCAGCCCGCTTGCGAGATGCAGTTTGTAGTCCAGGTGGGTCTACCATCGCAGGAGTCAACCGCTTAGAACAAGTCGGCTTACGGGGCGACATCATTGCTGGAGTGGAAGCTGCATACAAACGCACCCAAGAAATGGGACAAGAGGCAGAACAAAATTAGATAAAATAATTGGTCAAAACCAAGTTTGGAGAACATTGACAAACTGTTCTTTCATTCAAAGCTAACAAATCAAGAATTATCCAATCCTCTATTGAAACTTTCCGCCGTGAGAAAAGTGCTTGAAACAGGATTGTTTCAAGCACTCGGGAGTTTTGAAGCCTTAGATTCAAAACTAAGTCATGGAACTTCTATGAAGTTCGCTGACGTCCGTTCTCACCTAAGGAAAGTTTCTAAGAGGACTTCATTTTCAATTTAAAAGATTGGTTTTTTGGCCAATCTTTTTTACGTTAGAGCGAATCTATTTCTACCAAACCATTTTCGGTCAGACGATAGATTTTTTGGCAGACTTCTTTGAGGAAGGTCCGGTCGTGAGAGACCGTGACTAGTCCGCCTGGGTAGTCTGCGAATAGGCGTCGAATTTCTGGTTGGGAAGTGGGGGAAAAATTGCGAGTAGGCTCGTCCAAGAGTAGAAATTGGGGACTTGTGAGCACTAGTTGAAGGAGATAGAGTTTTCCTTGCTGGCCACCAGAAAGTTCAGAGATCGGATGGTGCATTTCAGAATAAGTAAAGTTGAGGGAGGCTAAATGCAATTGAATGGTGTTGATTTCTTCGCGATCGCCTGAATGCTGTAGAAATTGAACCGGTGTCTGAGTCAGAGGGAGGCCTTCAGTGTAATCTTGTGGCATATAGGCAGTGCGGATACTTTCATTCTTCTGTAGACTTTTCCATATCATTTTTAGGAAAGTGGATTTCCCCACACCGTTGGAACCGATAATCCCTATTTTATCCTGTCCTAGAAGAGTAAGGGAGAGGTTCTTGACCAGGACCCGATCACCAATGGCGAGTTCTTCCTGATCTAATAGAAGGACTCGTTTTTGAGGAGACAAGGGAGTGAGGGGAGGAAAATGCAGATTGATGACTTCCTCATCATAGGGTTGGGGAGTCATGGATTGGAATTCTCGCTCGTAGCGCTTTTCTTGTGAGAGGAGGGACTTCATTTTCTTTGCCAGGAGACGTCCAGCAGTGCTATCCTTAGTGTTTCGTAAGGATGTTTCAACTTGCTGACGGACGCGGCGATGCTTCTCCATTGTTTTTCGGTAGGTTCGTTGATCGTTGGCAGCTTGCTGAGTCTGTTGCTTGAATTGTTGCTCCCTCTGGCTACTGTAGTCTTGATAGCCTAGGTGCTCTACAATGGTTTCAGCCTCCTTGCGGTGTTTGATCTGTCTTAGATGAATAATGGTATCCGCCGTCTGCGTCAAAAAATCCTCATGATGGGAAATAAATAGGATGGTTTGGGGGCTCGTTTGGATCATCTGCTGGAGCCAGTCCAGGGTTTCCAAATCCAGATCGTTTGAAGGTTCATCTAAAAATAGCAATTCATGAGGACGGCAAAGTTCGTGAAGCAGTTGGACTTTGAGGGCTTCTCCTCCAGATAGACTTCCAATAGCTTGGTCGCTCGCAAAGCGGTCGCTATCAAATTGCAATTGATCAGCCAGTCTGTAGAGGGTGGCATAGTCTAGCTCATCCTCTCCAAAAAAATATTCTTCCAAGCTTTTTCCCTTCAAGGCTTCCGGCAAAGTCTGGGGAATATAGGCATAGGAGTGAAAAGAAGTGGTGATTTCACCTTCTATGGTCATATAATCTGGTAGGGATTTTGGGGACATAAGGACATGAAGCAAAGAAGACTTTCCATTTCCTTCTTCGCCAATAATGGCAACTTTTTCCCCTTCATGAATAGTTAGGGACAGATCGCGAACCAAATCGCGTAAATCTTTTGTGTGGCGGATGGTGAGGTGGGATAGTTTTAGCATAAGATTCCTTTCTACTGGGACAAAAAAACAGCTCTACCTATTTAGTAGAGCTGTATTCAAGTGAAACCCAAACAGAAAAAGACCTTATTAAGCCAACAAAAAGTTGGACAATAGGCGAGAGGGCACACGAAAAGAGATAGAACAAGCAGTCCACTAAATAAAGTATCTTATTTAACGAAACTTAGTTGTTCATATCTCCTTACCTCCGAATGTGATTAGTTTTATTCTATTCTTTTCATTCCTTCTTGTCAAGGAAATCCTTGCGTCATCCACCCTTTTCTTCTCGGACTTAGGGGGATTTTATGGTATAATTAAAGGTATGCATACAAAACCAACGTCCGCTTATGTCCACATCCCATTTTGTACCCAGATTTGTTTTTATTGTGATTTTTCGAAGGTTTTTATTAAGAACCAACCGGTCGATGCTTATTTGGATCATTTGATCCAAGAATTTCGTCGGGAAGAAATCACAAATTTACGGACTCTCTATATTGGGGGTGGGACACCGACAGCCTTAACTGCGGATCAGCTAGAGTATCTGCTCAAGGAGCTGACCAAGTCACTTGATCTTTCTCAGATGGAGGAGTTGACCATCGAGGCCAATCCTGGTGATTTGGATCCGGATAAGATTGCTGTTTTGAAGGATTCACCGGTTAATCGGGTTTCTTTAGGCGTACAGACCTTTGATAATCGCTTGCTCAAAAAGATTGGTCGGAGCCATCAAGAGCAGGATATCTATGACAATATCGATCGTCTGAAGCTGGCTGGTTTTGACAATATTTCGATCGACCTCATCTATGCCCTTCCGACGCAAACCATGGAGCAGGTCCAGGAAAATGTCGCTAAGGCTCTTGCCCTCGACATTCCCCATATGAGCCTCTATAGCTTGATTCTAGAGAATCACACCGTCTTTATGAATCGGATGAGACGGGGCAAGCTTCCTCTACCAAAAGAGGAGTTAGAAGCGGAGATGTTTGAATACATCATTCAGGAGTTGGAGCGTGCGGGCTTTGAGCATTACGAAATTTCCAATTTCTCCAAGCCTGGTTTTGAAAGTCGCCACAACCTCATGTATTGGGATAATGCAGAGTATTATGGCTTAGGAGCTGGTGCATCCGGCTATGTCAACGGTGTTCGCTACAAGAATCATGGGCCTATCCGTCACTATATGCAGGCGGTCGAAGAGGGAAATGCGCGTGTCCAGGAGGAACATCTGACTCAGACTGAAATGATGGAAGAAGAGATGTTTCTGGGACTGCGTAAGAAAACAGGCGTTTCCAAGAAACGTTTCGAAGAAAAGTTTGGTGTGAATTTTGACCAACAATATGGATCAGTGGTTGAGAAATTGATCCAGCAGGGCCTTTTGGTACCTGACAAGGACATTGTACGAATGACCAAGAAAGGTCTCTTTTTAGGAGACACTGTAGCAGAGAAGTTTATTTTGGAGTAGAAAATGGCAAAAACATTTGAATACAGCATGAAAATTCCGTTTGATATGAGCGATGTCAATGGATTTATAAAAATTCCGCAATTGATCTTGCTGTCTTTGCAGGTATCAGGCATGCAATCGATTGAGCTGGGCATGAGTGATATGTACATTCTAGAGAATTACAATCTAGTCTGGATTATCACGGATTACAATATGAAGATTGAGCGTCTCCCTGTTTTTGATGAGAAAATCACTATTGAAACCTATGCCAAGAGTCACAATCGACTTTTCTGCTACCGGGCCTTTAATATCAAGGATGAAGCAGGAAATACTATCATTGAGATGGTCGCGACCTTTGTCTTGATGGATCGTGATACACGCAAGGTTCATCCTGTTATGAGTGAAATCACGGATGCCTTTGACTCTGAATTTTCAAAAACCATGCTCCGCGGTCCCCGTTTCAAAGAATTAGAAGGTGGCGTGGAACAAGAATACCGAGTTCGGTTTTACGACTTGGATATGAACGGACATGTCAACAATAGCAAGTACTTGGACTGGGTTTTTGAGGTGATGGGAGCAGACTTCTTGACCCATCATATCCCTAAAAAAGTTCATCTAAAATATGTCAAAGAAGTGCTAGCAGGAGGTCTCATCACCTCTCAATATGAACAAGAGGGCTTGAAAACTCAGCACCAAATTACTTCAGATAGTCAGATCAATGCCCAAGCTGAAATTGAGTGGGAAGAAGTAGAAGAAAAGGGTTGGAATTATGGAAAGTAGAAGATTAAAAAATAAAAAACAGGAACTTGAAAGCTATCAAAAACGGGTTGTGGCCTATGCCAAGCGTCAAAAGAACCCTTTGTACATGTTGGGAGATTGGCTCTTGACTCTTTGTGCTTTGGGCATCATCCTGGTAGAGGAAATTTATAAATTTTTCCGCTATCGCTTGAATTTAGAGAGTTTTAATCGCTTTTTAAGAGAAGATATACGCTGGTATCGGGTCTGGATCCATTTCACCTTGGCCTTTCTTTTACCGGTCATGATCTTCTCGATTGGGATTACTAGCCAATCAGGATCCTTCTGGTCCAATTTCTATCACCGCTTGTCTCAAGGCGTGCTCTTTAGCACAACAGTCAGCCTCGCTGCGACCTTAGTGACGGATTTTGTCGAGAATTTGCAACCAGAAACTAAGTCTGACGGGAAAAATCGGAGCACTAAACGCACGGTTTATCAAATCAGTGTGGATCAGGCAACCGTGATAGGCTTGTTATTGACCATTGTCATCCTCATGGTAGCATCCTTCTTGTTCACCCAATCGGGAAGTCAAGGGATTAATTTTACAGGTTTGGTGTTACAATTTGTCCTCTATGCTGGAGCCTTGCTCTTATATGGTTCTGGTGGACGAGTCGATGCAGAGAAGTTACATGACGAAACGGAAACAGAAAAGGAAGAATAAATGCACTATAAGGGCTATTTGATTGATTTGGATGGCACTATTTACAAAGGAAAATCACGAATTCCTGCAGGAGAAGCTTTTGTTCATGAATTGCAGGCGCGTGAGATTCCCTATCTCTTTGTGACCAACAATACAACCCGCACACCAGAGACTGTTCGGGATATGCTGGCTACTCATTTCAATATAAAAACCCCAGTTTCGACTATCTATACAGCTACCCTTGCGACCATTGACTACATGAATGACCAAAATTTGGGCAAAAAGGTCTATGTGATCGGAGAAGCGGGGCTCAAAGACGCTATTGAAGAAGCTGGCTATATCATCGATGAAGAAGCACCTGATTATGTGGTGATTGGCCTGGATTGGCAAGTGGATTATGAGAAGTTTGCTATTGCGACCTTGGCGATTCAAAAAGGAGCACACTTTATTGGGACCAATCCGGACCTGAACATTCCAACAGAGCGTGGTTTGATGCCAGGAGCAGGATCTCTGATTGCCCTTGTTGAAGCAGCGACACGGGTCAAGCCAGTGATTATTGGCAAACCAAAGGCCATCATTATGGATAAGGCTATTGAACACCTGGGGCTTGCAAGAGAAGAAGTGGTCATGGTTGGGGACAACTACCTAACAGATATTCGTGCAGGTATTGACAATGGGATTCCAACCCTTTTGGTGACGACTGGTTTTACCAAACCAGAAGAAGTACCGACCTTACCAATTGCACCGACACATGTTGTTTCCAGCTTAGCGGAGTGGGATTTTGATGCTTAAAAGTTTGAAATCAATCAACCTATTTTTCTTTATCTTGTCAGCTGCAATCCTTCTCACCATTGGCCTAGCCTGGGCCCTCTATCCCATGGAGATTCATTGGTTGGGGATTCAAAGCCGGACTGGTTTTTCGGCTTCTGTTATCATGAAGAATTTTAATGTCTTGATGAACTACTTGACCAATCCTTTTCAATGGGTGTTGAAGATGCCTCAATTCCCCTCTTCAAAAAATGGACTGCACCATTTTGAGGCCGTCAAGTACTTATTTCACTTAGTGACGGTTGTTTTTGTGGTCACACTACCTGGTTTTATCCAGTTTATGCGGACAGTCGTCAAAAAAGGCTACCTTACCTTGTACCGTAGTCTCTTCTTTTGGATGATGGTTTTACCAGTAGTGCTTGCAGTGATGGCTGTTATGATTGGCTTTGATCAATTCTTTACGCTCTTTCATCAAGTCTTATTTGCTGGGGACAATACTTGGCTCTTTGATCCGCGCGTGGATTCGATTATTCTTGCATTACCAGAAGACTACTTTATGCATGCCTTTTTGATTTTCTTTGTCTTATACGAAGGAATGTGTGCGAGTTTTTATCTATTTTCTAGGAGGAAGAAATGAACCAATACAACCGATTATTAGACCCTAAAAAAGATATAGGAAGGTATTCCGGTACACTTGCCATTTATCTCTTGGTAATGACCTTGGTAACCGTCCTGTGGGAAGTCCTCCTTGGATTGACCATAGCAGGCTCTCTCAGAAAAGATCCAAGTCAAGTAACGGAGAAACTCAATGCCCTGAATGTTTGGGCTGGTATTCCCTACCTCATCTCTATTTTCATTGGACTCTTTCTCTTTAATGCCTATCGCAAGAAGGCCCTTTATAAATATGATCTTAAGCACAAGGGACGTAAGATGACTCTTTCAGTCTTCTTTATTCTTCTCGCCTTTCTTGGCTTTTCTCAAGTATTTTCATCTGTGATGACACAAGTGATTGAGCGCATGTTTGAGACCATTGGCCTTCATTCTCCAACACCAGATCTAGGTGATACGATTGAGCGATCATGGACCATGCTCTTGTATGCTGGATTTTTTGGTCCAATCACAGAGGAATTCTTCTTCCGTGGGGCCGGCTTGCGAGGCTTGGAACGGTATGGCAAGGTCTTTGCCATTGTCATGACGGCTATCTTGTTTGGTCTCTTCCATGCCAATTTTGATCAGCTCTTTTTCGCGAGTATCATTGGTCTAGGTTTCGGATACATTGCCTTTGAATACAATATCTGGTGGGCTATTTTCTATCACATTTTCAATAACTTTGTGATTTCCCAAGGCTTGCATTATGTGGCCTATCATGTGGACGAGGGACTAGCGAATTGGCTCCAAATTGGTGTTTTAGCTATTGGTTCCATTGTCATGATAGTGGTTCTTGCGACTAAATGGCCAGCTATCAAGGCTTATATTCAAGCCAATAAACCTCAACCGGGAGTTTTCCAGCGTGCCCTCGCGTCCTTCTGGTTCTGGTTCTTCGTGTTATTTACTATCCTGATGTCTATTGTTCCTTATGTGATTCCGATCTTCCAGATGGCTAATCTCAAAGGATAAAGTTTATCGATTGCTAGTAAAGGGGGATCCTTTTAGATCCCTCTTTTTTGCTATAATAGAGAGAGTAGAACTGGGAAGTTTAAACTTGTAAATAACGCAACTTAAAAGATTAACAATGGAGTAATAGTTACTGATGAAAAATAAATCTAAAAAATGGAAATGGTTTTTGTTGATGATTCCTGCACTGATGATTTTAGGGATTATCAGGATTAACCTTGATGAGATGAAATCAAAGGATGGAATTTATTATCTGACAGTAAAAAATGAATCTACTAAAACGGCCTCCCTAGATAAAACGTCATGGATCAAAATAGAAGGAGAGCAGATCACCATAAAGGAAGGTAGTTCAGAGCATACTTACTCATATGACCCTGAAAATGAAGAATTTACAAGAGATTCAGAGAAGTATTCTTGTATGATATATGATGGACTTTTAACCCTTTCAGGAGATCAGCCGCAAAAGGAATTACCTGAGTATGTCAGTCCAGATAGCAGTTGGTATTCAGCATACGAAAAAGGGCAAGTGGAGATAAAGGATTGAGGATGAGTGTCTGATATGTCATTTATATGATTGTAGCGGCAATAAAATAGTAACGGAAAATACAAGATTTATCGCAACTGTAAGATATAAAGAGATCTAGTTTATTTATTGCAAGGTAGTGATATAAAAGGAAAAACAAATGAAATGTAATGATAGCTTATTATACCTTCTTCAAGAATTGACTTTTAATCTAGTCGATTTAATCAGTCATATAGAATACAAGGACCTCGTTCTAGATTCCTTGAAACTTGCTAATCAATCGCTTGACCAGGATAGTAAGATTTGTCCAGATATTTTGTATAGTCGGTTGGAGAATGTGGATGAAAAGGATATTTTGACATTTATGGAGCTGGATAAGGAGACCGATCCTCTTGTATGGAGTTGCATTGCCAATTATTTTGTCTTGGTTTGCTATCATTTGTATAAGCAATCTGGAGAAAAGTACCTGCCTCAAACAATTGAAAGTGTGGATGTGGAAACGATAGAAGCTTATGTTTCGAGTTACCGACAACTGCTAGCTGAAAACAATCAATTAGTGCAGCAACTATCCGCATTAGACCTTGAACAGGTGTTGAAAGATCCCATGATTGCCAATTACTTTGGTGAGTTGCTTCAAGAAATCAAGTTGAAACAATGATTCAGTAGTCTTAAATTGACGATAGGACGTTCTAAAATTAACACGTCCAGATAGTACTAGACAAGGAGAGAATATGTTTGTCAGCTATTTTATGCTAACTTTTTCTGAAGCAATTGCTCATCTGTTGAGCTCGCCCTATAACTCTCATATTCGGACGGACCTGGATGCGTGTTGGAGTTTTTGGGAGAAGAGAGATAAAAGTGGAGATGAGCTCTATGCTCTATTAGATGATGGCACAGACTTTGGCGGACTTTTTATCTATATGCAATTAGATGACAATGAGTCGCATGTTGCATCCTGGGATAACATCAGTTATGCGATAGCTACCACTGCAAAAGAAGCTTATTCATTTGAGAAGAATAAAGAGCTACCGTCCCCTTTAGAAAACATTGACGATTCTTTGATAGAGATTTTCATTGAGAATTTAAAAGAAATCAATTGCGATTTATATTATCATGTACAAGATGTAAAAGACTTCCTTGCGCATGCTCAATCGCTCTCGAAGGAAGAGGCTTTAAAAGAATTGGAGAGAATAGGATTGTTACGGTTATAAAATTAGAGATGATTCCTGATTTCAACGAATGAATGATCCTGTTTATCATGAAATTTCATCAAAGATGGACAAAATGTATGAATCATCTTATCACATCATACAGAGAGGCTAACCCCTCTCTTTTTTGCTATAATAGAAAGTATGAATAACTTGATTAAATCCAAGCTCGAGCTCTTGCCGACGAGTCCGGGCTGTTACATTCACAAAGACAAGAACGGTACCATCATCTATGTGGGGAAGGCCAAGAATCTTCGCAATCGGGTGAGGTCCTATTTCAGAGGAAGCCACGATACTAAGACGGAAGCCCTGGTATCTGAGATTGTGGATTTTGAGTTTATCGTTACCGAGTCCAATATTGAGGCCTTGCTTCTTGAGATCAACCTCATCAAGGAGAACAAGCCCAAGTACAATATCATGCTCAAGGACGATAAGTCCTATCCCTTCATCAAGATTACCAATGAGCGTTATCCCCGTCTTATCATCACGCGCCAGGTCAAAAAAGATGGCGGTCTCTATTTCGGTCCCTATCCAGACGTAGGAGCGGCTAATGAGATCAAAAGGCTTTTGGATCGGATTTTCCCTTTCCGCAAGTGCACCAATCCGCCTTCCAAGGTCTGCTTTTACTACCATTTAGGGCAGTGTATGGCTCACACAGTCTGCCACAAGGACGAGGCCTATTTCAAGGGCATGGCCCAGGAGGTTTCTGACTTCCTCAAGGGGCAGGATGACAAGATTATCGATGAGCTCAAGCTCAAGATGAATACCGCTGCGCAAAACATGGAATTTGAGCGGGCAGCCGAGTACCGCGATCTGATCCAGGCCATCGGGACCCTGCGGACCAAACAGCGGGTCATGGCTAAGGATTTGCAGAACCGGGATGTCTTTGGCTACTACGTGGACAAAGGCTGGATGTGTGTGCAGGTCTTCTTTGTCCGTCAGGGTAAGCTGATCGAGCGCGACGTCAACCTTTTTCCTTACTACAATGATCCGGACGAGGATTTTTTGACCTATGTGGGGCAGTTTTACCAGGAGAAATCTCACCTGATCCCCAATGAAATCCTGATCCCTCAGGATATCGATGAGGAAGCGGTCAAGGCCCTAGTGGATACCAAGGTCCTCAAGCCCCAGCGCGGGGAAAAGAAGCAGTTGGTCAATCTGGCCATCAAGAATGCGCGAGTCAGTCTGGAGCAGAAGTTCAATCTCCTTGAAAAATCCATGGAAAAGACCCAAGGTGCTATTGAAAACCTTGGAAAACTCCTGCAAATTCCAACTCCTGTGCGGATTGAGTCTTTTGATAACTCCAACATCATGGGGACCAGTCCGGTCTCAGCCATGGTGGTCTTTGTCAATGGGAAGCCAAGCAAAAAGGACTACCGCAAGTACAAGATCAAGACCGTTGTCGGGCCAGATGACTATGCCAGCATGCGGGAGGTCATTCGCAGACGCTACAGCCGGGTCATGCGGGATGGCCTGACGCCACCAGATCTGATCGTCATCGATGGGGGTCAGGGCCAGGTCAATATCGCTAAGCAAGTCATCCAAGAGGAGTTGGGGCTGGATATTCCTATCGCAGGCCTGCAAAAGAATGACAAGCACCAAACCCATGAATTGCTCTTCGGTGATCCCCTTCAAGTCATCGAACTCTCTCGGACTTCGCAGGAATTTTTCCTCCTGCAACGGATCCAGGATGAAGTCCACCGTTTCGCCATCACCTTCCACCGCCAGCTCCGATCCAAGAATTCCTTCTCCTCCCAGCTGGACGGCATCGAAGGTTTGGGACCAAAACGCAAGCAGTTGCTGATGAAACACTTCAAGTCACTGACCAAGATCAAAGAAGCTACTGTAGATGAGATTGTCACAGTTGGCATCCCACGAGCAGTCGCGGAGGCAGTGCAAGACAAGCTCCATCAAGGAAAGCAAGAAGAAGCAAGTCCCTTGGTGGAAGTGGCGGAGGATTCTGAACCATACCAATCATAAGGAGTTTATAATGAACAATAGAATCGCTATTTTATCTGATATCCACGGAGATACAACAGCCCTGAAGGCAGTGATTGCGGATGCGCGTGCTCAAAGCGCGACAGAATACTGGCTTTTAGGGGACGTTTTGCTACCGGGGCCTGGAAGAGAGGACCTTTTTGAGTTGCTGGATGCGATTCCGATTACAGCGGCTGTTCGTGGAAATTGGGACGATTGTGTCCTAGAGGCCTTGGATGGCGAGTACGGACTTGAGGATCCACAGGAGATCCAGCTTCTCCGTCTTACTCAGTACCTCATGGAAGGACTAGATCCTAAGCGGATCGATTGGCTTCGCGCCCTTCCATTGGTAGAGAAGAAGGAGGTCAATGGTATTCGCTTTTCACTGACCCACAATTTGCCAGAAAAGAATTATGGTGGAGATTTACGTCCAGCAAATGCGACGGAGAACTTTGACCAATTGCTGGATGACCAGACGGATATGGCGATCTACGGTCATGTCCACAAGCAGTTGCTTCGCTATGGCAGCCAGGGTCAGCAGATCCTCAATCCGGGGACTATTGGCATGCCTTATTTTGACTGGGAACCAATTCAAAACCACAGAGCTCAGTATGCTCTAATCGATGTCGAAGAAGACGGAGTGACCAACCTGCAATTTCGTAAGGTGGCCTATGACTATGAAGCAGAGCTCCAAGATGCTAAGGACAAAGGTCTTCCTTTTATTGAGATGTACGAAGAATTGAGACGCGAGGATAACTATCGGGGCCATAACATCGAGCTTCTAACGAGCTTAATTAAGAAATACGGTTATGCCAAAGAAGTAGCTGCCTATTTCAATCTTTCCAATGAATCATAGGTGGATCTCTTGTGTATTCAACCTATAACCAAGAAGCGGATCTTCAAAATGTCCGCTTCTTTTTTCACAATCTTAGGCTGTAAAACCCTGCAAGCTCTTTCATTTTGTGTTAAAATAGAGGTAACAGAAATAGAAAAGGAAGAAGCTTATGAAATTTCTAGAGCTCAATAAAAAACGCCATACGATCAAGCATTTCACTGACCAACCGGTCGATCCAAAGGATGTACGGACTGCCATTGAGATCGCAACCTTGGCCCCTAGTGCCCACAATAGCCAGCCTTGGAAATTTGTGGTCGTTCGTCAAAAAAATGCGGAATTGGCAAAATTAGCCTATGGTTCAAACTATGATCAAGTCATGGAAGCACCTGTGACCATCGCCCTCTTTACAGATACTGATTTGCAAAAACGGGCTCGCAAGATTGCGCGTGTTGGTGGGGTGAAAAACTTCACAGACGAGCAATTGCAATACTTTATGCAAAATCTTCCTGCTGAATTTGCGCGCTATGATGCCCAACAAACAAGTGATTACTTGGCTTTGAATGCCGGTCTTGTGGCTATGAACTTGGTACTTGCTTTGACAGACCAAGGCATTGGAACCAATATTATTTTGGGATTTGATAAATCGAAAATCAATGAAGTATTGGACATCGAAGAGCGTTTCCGTCCGGAAGTCTTGATTACGGTTGGCTATGCGGCTGAAAAAGTAGAGCCAAGCTATCGCTTACCAGTGGACGAAATCATTGACAAACGCTAAGCCAATTAGCAAATAGAAGATCGAGGAGGAATTCATGACAACAGTTGACTTTAAAGCAGAAGTAGAAAAACGTCGCGATGAGATGATGGCTGACCTATACAGCCTCTTGGAAATCAATTCTGAACGCGATGACAGCAAGGCAGATGCAGAGCATCCTTTTGGACCTGGTCCTGTAAAAGCTCTTGAAAAATTCTTGGAAATTGCCAAACGTGATGGCTATGAAACCAAGAATGTCGACAATTATGCCGGTCACTTTACTTTTGGTGAAGGAGAAGAAGAGCTTGGGATCTTTGCCCATATGGACGTCGTGCCTGCAGGTAGTGGCTGGAAAACGGATCCCTACAAACCAGAAATTATCGATGGCAAGCTCTATGCGCGTGGTTCGTCTGATGATAAAGGGCCTACAATGGCCTGCTACTATGGTTTGAAGATCATTAAAGACCTAGGCCTCCCTGTTTCCAAGCGCGTGCGCTTTGTTGTCGGTACAGATGAAGAATCAGGCTGGAGCGACATGGATTACTATTTCAAACACGTCGGACTTCCTGAGCCAGATTTTGGCTTCTCACCAGATGCGGAATTCCCAATCATCAATGGGGAAAAAGGAAACATCACTGAGTACCTTCATTTTGGAAATGACAACACAGGAAGTGCCCATCTTCATAGCTTTACAGGTGGCCTTCGTGAAAACATGGTACCAGAGTCAGCGACTGCAGTCGTTTCTGGACAACTACCAGATCTTGCTGGCCTCTTAGATGCCTTTGCTAAGGAACACCAGCTCAAGTATGAAATCTCAACTGTCGATGAAGAAACCTATACCGTTACGATTGTTGGGAAATCTGCTCACGGATCAACTCCTGAAGATGGGATCAATGGTGCGACCTACTTGGCTCTCTTGTTGAACCAATTTGATTTTGGTGGTGCTGCTAAGGCTTACCTTCATGTGACAGCCTCACTTCTTCACGAAGATTTTGCTGGTGAAAAATTAGGTATTGCCCATACAGATGCCAAAATGGGACCATTGAGCATGAATGCAGGTGTCTTCCATTTTGATGAAAGCCAAGCAGACAACACTATTGCCCTCAATATCCGTTACCCTCAAGGTACAGATCCTGAAACCATCAAATCCACCCTTGAAAAGATCGAAGGAGTGGCTACAGTAAGCTTGTCAGCCCACGGTCACACACCTCACTATGTTCCGATGGATGATGAATTGGTATCCACCCTCTTGCGTGTTTACGAAAAACAAACTGGCCTCAAAGGACATGAACAAGTGATCGGTGGTGGTACCTTTGGTCGTCTCTTGAAACGTGGGGTTGCCTTTGGTGCTATGTTCCCAGACTATGTCAATACTATGCACCAAGCTAATGAGTTCGCAGATGTCGAAGATCTCTATCGTGCAGCAGCTATTTACGCAGAAGCCATCTATGAACTAATCAAATAATCCACTACTCGGCCAGTTTTTCTGGCTGAGTTTTTCCATAGAAGGAGGACTTATGTCAAGGATTGAAAGCATTAAACAAGCCATTATGGCAGATCCTCAAAATAAAGAATATACAGAGAAAGGGATAGAGCCACTCTTTGCAGCCCCAAAGACAGCTCGTATCAATATCATCGGACAAGCTCCAGGGATGAAGACGGAAGAAGCTGGTATTTACTGGAAGGACAAGAGTGGTGATCGTCTGCGCGAATGGTTAGGAGTTGACGAAGACACCTTTTATAATTCTGGTTTGTTTGCGGTCATTCCCATGGACTTTTATTTCCCAGGGCATGGGAAATCTGGTGACCTTCCACCTCGCAAAGGCTTTGCGGAAAAGTGGCACCCTCAACTTCTCAAGGAGTGTCCGGATATTGAGTTAACCCTCTTAATTGGACAATATGCTCAAGCTTATTACCTTCATGAAAAGGTTAGTGGCAAAGTAACCGAACGGGTCCACCATTTTAAAGACTATTTGCCAACCTATTTTCCACTTGTTCACCCTTCCCCTCGCAATCAAATCTGGATGGCTAAAAATCCTTGGTTTGAGGCAGAAGTGGTCCCAGAATTGCAAACCTTAGTACAACAGATTATTCAAAAATAAAGGAGAGCGACGATGGATCCTTATCAACAAGTTAAAGAAAAATTAGATGAGTTAGGAATTTCATTTGATGTGGTGGAACACCCACCCGCATTCACGACGGAGCAGGCGGATTCTTATATTGAAGGCTTAGAAGGTGTCCGGACCAAGTCCATGTTTTTGACCAACAAGAAGAAAACCCAATACTATCTGCTCATCATGGATGACCAGAAGCCATTGGATATGGATGATTTCAAAGAGCAAGTGGAAGCCAACCGGATCCGCATGGCTTCAGCAGATTCTTTAGCTGAAAAAATGCAATTACCGCCAGGAACGGTTTCTCCATTTGGTTTATTGAACAATGAAGAAAAAGATATTCGGGTCTATTTTGATCAGGATATTGTGTCAGAGGAAATCATGACCTTCCATCCCAATACTAACGAAAAAACCATCTTTATTAAAACCCAAGACTTGTTCCGATTTTTAGAGTCTATTGACTTTAGCTATCAAATTCTAACCCTTCCATAACAAAGGAGAAATCATGAAAGAAATTCCATTTTCAAGCTTTTACCAAGCTTATCAAAAAGGAGATTTACACGTTCTTGATGTACGCGAGCAGGAGGAATATGATGCGCTTCACTTAGATGGGGTTCGTCTTCTTCCCTTATCTGAGTTAGCAGATCGCTACCAGGAATTAGAGAAGGATCAGCCCTATTCTGTCATCTGCAAGTCTGGTCGACGATCAGCACGTGCTTGCCAATTTCTGGAAGAGCAAGGCTATTATGTGACCAACGTCCAAGGTGGCATGGATGCATTTGAATCCTAAAAAGAGAGTGGGACAGAAATCGGTAATTCGTTAGAATTCGATTTCGTCGTCCCACCTCCGCACAGTTGAGTAGGGCTGTAAAAGCTGATGAAATCAGCGTAGTAGAGCCCACTCAACCACTGCGTCTTGCTCGACAATCCAAAAATAATTGAGAGGTTAGGACTTTTGTCCCAGCCTTTTTCTTTACTAATTTCTAAATATGAGTAGAATTTGTATGTTTTTCAAAAGATATTACAGGGATTTTCCAGTCTTTCATTGAAAATGGTTCAGAAATTTTGTATAATACCCTAGTATAAACAATAGTTAAGGAGATTCATTATGTCAAAACAAGATTGGCTGGATTATTTCGAAGCCGTAAATGGTCGTTCTGCTAGTGCAGAAGAAATTGCTCAAGCACTGGCTGCAGGAGAATTTCAAGAAGAAGTAGTGGTTCCAGAAACCCCACAAGCCCCAGAATTTGTCGCAGCACCAACTGCACCTGTGGAAGAACCAGTTGCTGCTCCACAAGCCCCAGAGTTTGTTGCAGCACCAGCAGTTCCTCAAGCTCCAGAGTTTGTCGCAGCGCCAACTGCCCCTGTGGAAGAACCAGTTGCTGCTCCACAAGCCCCAGAGTTTGTTGCAGCGCCAGCAGCTCCTCAAGCTCCAGAGTTTGTCGCAGCGCCAGCTGCTCCTGCAGAAGAACCAGTTGCAGCTCCAGTTCAAGAACCGGCTCCTCAAGCTGCTCCAGCGAATGGGCCAGCTTTCCAACAAGCTCCACAACAAGCCTACCAACAACCTACTCAAGCAGCTTATCAACAAGCTCCTTACCAAGGTCAACCAGGACAACCTTATCCTGGCCAACCAAGTCAATTTGGTGTAGCCGTTGGTGGTTACTGGAATTGGTTCCTTTCAGCTTTGAAACGTCCAACTGCTGTAGAAAATTCAAAAGCTCTTAACGGAATTTTACAGTATGTCTTAACTGCCTTTGTCTTGACCCTATCAACTTTCTTCACAGCTAGTGGAGCTACAGGTGGTTATGGAATGGATTTCCGTGCCTTTATGTTGACATTGATTTCCCTATTCTTTAGCGTTTACGCCTTCCAAGTAGCAGGATTCTTTGTTCGTCGTGTGGTTCTTCAAGATAAGGAATACAGTTACGGTCGTTCATTTGAAGAGTTTGGACGTTTGTCTGTCTACACTTTGCCACTTGCCCTTCTTGCTTTCTTAGTAGGTCTTGTAAAGGTTTATGAATTTTATGGCTTTGTAAATTTCCTTATTTTCTTCTTGTTCTTTGTTGGAACATGCTATGTCGTTCATCAAGGATTGAACAAGACAAGCTTTAAAGCAGATAAATTCTTGCTTCTAGTAGCATCATCTGTTGTCTTGCTTCTCATTGCCATCTTTGTCATTTATGTGAATGCTCGTATTTTAGAACAAGTAGCTATTGGATTTATTCCAAGTGCTCCAAATTTCTCTAACTTTGGATTCTAACAATATCACAAAACGGAAGGTGGGGGAACCCACTTTCCCTATTTTATAATGAGGGAGAAGAGATCCATGCAAAAGAAATGGGTTGAATTATTTGAAAAAGTGATCGGTCGCAAACCGTCACCAGAAGAGTTTATGGCTGGGAAAGCTTGTGGATTTGATTTGAAACAAATTCAGTCTATCGCAGGAAATGCCCCAGCAGAGGAAGTCGCTCCTGTTGAGGAACCAGTGGTTGAACCAGTTGAAGAAGTGAAGAATGTCGATCCACTTCTAGCAGCTCGTCAGGCTTGGTTACAACATTTTGAAGAAACCTATGGCCGCAAGCCAAGTGCAGAAGAATTTACCGCTGCAAAAAGTCAAAACTTCGAGTTTTTTGTAGGACCTGTGCCTGAAGCAGAATTTGCGAACCCAGATGCAACAGAAGTAACACAGGAATATGTGCCTCAACAGCCGACTCAAGAGTATACGACTCCACTTGCTGCTGAGCAAACGCAGGTCTTTGCTGGTCCAAATGTCACAGAAGCAGGTCCAGCTCAGAAAAAACAAAAGGCCCCTAAAACGAAGGGTGGAAAGAAACTTTCCAAGAAGAAAATTGGGATTATTTCTGCTATCGCAGTCCTTGTGATCGCTTTGGTAGCAGCCTTCTTTTACTTCCAGTCAACAACGCGTGTCGAAGTGACTGCAGATAAATTTATTAAGGCAGTGGACACCAAGGATTATCGCGAAGCAGCAGATCTGCTTTCAACCGATAACGATAAATGGACAAAGGATGAAGCCGAAAGCTTTATTACTAGCATGGAAGATCAAGGGGTCGATATCGGCACAGAGTTGAACAAGATCATTGATAATGGTGGAGAAGGCAGCTATACGGATAAATCTGGAAACAAGATCTTTGGTTTGGAAAAAGCGGACAAGAAATTTGGGATCTTCCAAGAATACCGTGTGGCCAGCTATCCAGTGCAAGTCAAGGTCAAGACCAATTTGGACCAAGCCAAACTCAAAGTGGCTGCCAATAAAACGGTGACCTTGAAGAAAGATGCAGTGACAGACCTTGGTTCTTTCCATTACAATACAAAAGAAATGGAATTGACTGCTAAAACAGAGGTCGGAAATGTCACTTCTAAGATCCATCTCAATCCTAAAAAAGCAACTAAGAACAACTTAGAATTGCAGTTGAATTCTGAAAAACGCAATTTAGAAGTTGAGTTCCCAGATGAAGTTGAAAACCCAACGGATGTGAAGGTTGTGGTCAACGGCAAAGAAGTCGGAACCAGCACGACCTTTGAAGTAGACAGCATCCCTTATCAAGAAATTGAAGTACATGCTGTCTTCAACATGAATGGGGAAACCTATACAACTGAAAAGGCTAAGGTGACGATTGAAGAGGGTGAGAACAATCCGATCGAACTTAAACTAGCCAAAGATACCCTAAAACGCATCAAGAGTGCACAAGATGCTAAGAAAGCGCAAGCAGCCAAAGAAGAACAAAATCGGACCTTGGCGGAAGAATTCTTGAAAGAGTACCGCGACGCAGTCTTTAGCTCAGTTTCAAATCGAAACAACACCTACTCTAAATACTATGATACACAAAGTCAAGCCTACAAGGACATGGTTGAATTCACAACTGGTGATGGTGTTCGAAAGGCAAAAATTGACTACTATACTCCAGGAGCATTGGACATTCAAAGTGTCACTGAAGAAAATGGTGTGGTGACGATCAAGACTTATGAAGACTTTACCGTGCATTATACAGATAGCCATCCAGATTCACAAAACCGCAAGTACAAGACCTACACCTTGAAAAAAGTAGGTGCAAGTTATGTGATTACGGATATTGTCGTTACAAAAGAATCATAGGAGATTCCTCATGAAAGCAAGATTTTCCAAATTAACTTTGGTGACAGTTGCCTTGTTAACCCTGACAGCTTGCTCCCAATCTCAATCCACTAGTTCTAAATCTTCTGCAAAAGAAGAAAGCAAACAAACGCAAACCAAGTCTTCCAAAGAAAGGTCTTCTGCAAAGGATACGTCAAAAGAAACTGGCAAAGAAGAGTCGTCAAAAGCTGGTAAGTCAGATGTCAAAGTGGATTCTGGTGTCAGCTATAATGGTTCTTACTATAGTGTCAAAGGGAAATATGGTGAGGTCATGATCGCCAACAAACATTATCCCTTGTCGCCTGACTTTAACCCAGGGGAAGATCCTGAAGCTGTTTCGGCCCTTCATGAATTGATCGCAGCCATGCAGGCAGAAGGTTATCCGATCAGTGACCAATATAGTGGTTTTCGTAGCTACGACACCCAAGTTGGCCTCTACCAAAACTATGTCAATCAAGATGGTCAGGAGGCAGCAGATCGTTATTCTGCAAGACCGGGTTATAGTGAACATCAGACAGGTTTGACCTTTGATTTGATCGATACCAGTGGTAATCTGGTTACAGAACCTGGACCAAGTAAGTGGTTGCTCAAGAATGCTGCTAAATATGGCTTTGTGGTTCGTTACCAAGAAGGAAAAGAAAAAGTAACAGGCTACATGCCTGAAAGTTGGCATCTCCGCTATATCGGAAAAGAAGCACAAGATATCGCTGACTCAGGTTTGAGTCTAGAAGAATACTATGGCTTCACCGGTGGCGATTACGTTGATAAATAAAAAAGGTTGGGGATTTTAACCCCAACCTCAGATTGAAGACAAAGTCATATAAAAAACTTTCCTTAGGTGAGTACGGACGTCAGCGAACTTCTACGAAGTTCCATGACTAATTATTGAGCCTAAGGTCTCAATAATTCCGAGTGCCTGAATCGTTATTGTTTCAGGCACTTTACTCACAGCGGAAAGTTTTGGTATTTTCTTGATTCATCTAAAAAATGGAACTCAATTTTATTTCTTATCAGAATCGCTTAATTTATTTTACTTTAAAATAGTTTGTCTACATTTTAAGGTTGGGATAGATATCCCAACCTTTTTATTGTATGTTTTTTAGAAACTCATCCAGCTCTTTTTGGTTCTTGAGAGAGATAAATTTTTCGGGGTAGGTGGAGTGGATGTTTTGATACCTTTCTCTAGCACTTTTTGTTCGTCCATCCCAAAGGATCCAACGGATGAATTCCCAGTCAAAGCGTTCAGGGCAGCCTGCTGCCATACTCTCACGGACGCGGCCTTTATAACGGCTGTATCGTTTCCAGGCTCTAAAGAGGCAGTTCCAACGAGAGAAGTTTAGAAAGATAATCTGGTCGGCTTGCTCCATTCTTTCCTCATAGCAGCACCAAGAGTAATTGCCATCAATGACCCAGTCTTTATGATCGCTGAGAAACTGTCTCATCTCACCTTCCATCCAATCCCGGTCACTGTCTATCCAGCCCGGTTGAAATTGAAGGGTGTCCATATGGAGCTTGGGAATGGAGTAGTGGCGGGCTAAGTTTTCAGCCAAAGTAGATTTTCCAGATCCAGAATAGCCAATAATAACAATTTTCATAAGCACCTCTCAAAAAATTAGGCACAAAAAAAGCTCCGGAGAGCTTGATTTTTATGCTGTTCTTGATTAACCAAGTTTCGCTGCAAGACGTGCTTTATCACGGCTAGCTTTGTTCTTGTGGATCAAACCTTTAGTTTCTGCTTTATCGATAGCTGAGCTAGCAGCGCGGTAAAGTTCTTCAGATGGGTTTGCTTCAAAAGCTTTTATTGCAGTACGCATAGCTGATTTTTGAGCTGAGTTTTTTTCGTTTTGTTTAACGTTCAATTCAGCGCGTTTGATAGCTGATTTAATGTTTGCCAAGTTATTCACCTCCATTGATAATCTAACTATCTCATTATATATGAAAAGTTAAGATTTGACAAGCCTAAAATAGCTTTTCCTTTAAAAAGTACCGATAACAGGCCATTTTATCTAACGTTTGAGATAAATTTCGTCGATTTCATGGTTGGTTGCTTTATGGAGAATCAGATCAGCTCGGTTTCTGGTTGGTTGGATGTAATGCTGCAAGTTGACTAAATTAATGGATTCCCAGACCTGATGGGCCATGCTTAAAACTTCTTCTAGGGGTTGCTCTGTAAATCGATAGTAGTAGTTATTAGGATCATTCTGAGCTAATGCAAGGAGTTTTTGGAAGCGATCGATATACCAAGATTCGATATCGTCGACCGCGGCATCCACATAGATCGAAAAATCAAAGAAATCGGTCATATAGAGACTGTCATTTTGTGGATTTTGAAAGACATTGATCCCTTCGACAATGACAAAATCAGCCGGTAAAATGGTTTGCTTCTCATCTGGGACAATATCGTATATTTCGTGGGAATAGACAGGGATTTCTACTCTCTTGTTGTTTTTAATTTGATTGAGAAAATCAAGGAGCAATTCCATATCATAGCTTTCCGGAAATCCTTTTCGATTGAGGATCTCTTGTTCTTTTAAGATAGCATTTGGATAGAGAAAACCATCCGTTGTTACCAACTCTACAGTCGAGCCTTCGAAGGTTCGTGACAGCAGGATTTGAAGTAAACGGCTAGTGGTAGATTTTCCAACCGCTACGCTTCCTGAAACACCAATGATAAAGGGTTGGCGCTCACTCGTTTTTTGAAGAAAAATACCTTTTGAGAAGGCCAAATCTTCTTTGGAACGCTTGTAGATTCCAATCAGGTTTGTCAAAGGCAGGTAGACGTCACGTACATCTTGGAGGTTGATGCGGTCGTTAAAACTTTTAATAGAATTGAGCTCTGTTTGAGAGAGTGGTGGGGTGGTTTTGCGGTGCAAATTTTGCCAGGTTTCCCGATTAATTTTTTCAAAATGTAGAAATTCTTTGTCCATATGTCACTCCTATTGTAGTCTTTAGTATACCAATTTTTAGAGGTCATGTAAACGATTTAAAAAAGGAATGAATTATGATAAAATAACCTTATGAGTAAAATGTATTTCGATGTAAACCCAGATGCAGCCCATGATATTCATGATCTGGCTGTTGTTTTATTGGGGCAAAAGATGAATTTCTATACGGACGCCGGTGTCTTTAGTAAAAAAATGATTGATTATGGAAGCCAGGTGCTCTTATCAACTTTGGATTTTCAAGAAGGGGAAAGTGTCCTCGATGTTGGCTGTGGCTATGGACCGATCGGCCTTTCTCTAGCTAAAGCCCAGGGAGTTGCAGTGACCATGGTCGATGTCAATGAGCGGGCACTAGACTTGGCTAAGAAAAATGCTAGCCGAAACGGCGTGGAAGCTCAGATCTTTTCTTCGGATGTCTATGAAGCAGTAGAAGGGGTCTTTGACCATGTGCTCAGTAATCCGCCGATCCGAGCAGGTAAGAAAGTGGTTCACCAAGTGATCACTGGTAGTTTTGAACATTTGAAACCAGGTGGAGATTTGACCATTGTCATTCAGAAAAAACAAGGGGCTCCGAGCGCTAAGGCCAAGATGGAAGAGACGTTTGGCAATTGTGAGACCGTAAAAAAAGACAAAGGCTATTATATTTTAAGAAGTGAGAAAGAATCATGAGAGCAGTAGATATCATTCAGAAAAAAAGAGATGGTCTTGCCTTAAACAAGGAAGAAATTGAATGGCTGATTGAGAGCTATGTGGCTGGAACAGTACCAGATTACCAAATGTCTGCTTTTGCTATGGCCGTTTATTTTAAAGGGATGACGACGGAAGAAATTTCTCATATGACCATGAAGATGGTCCAAACGGGGCAACAGTTTGATCTGTCAGCTATTCCAGGGATCAAGGTGGACAAACATTCGACTGGTGGTGTGGGAGACAAGGTAACCTTGGTCTTGGTGCCTTTGGTTGCAAGTTTCGGAGTGCCGGTTGCCAAAATGAGCGGTCGTGGGTTAGGACACACAGGTGGGACCATCGATAAGTTGGAATCCATTAAAGGTTTCCAGATTGAACGGACCCAAGAGGAATTTATCCAGCAGGTGCAGGAGATCGGCTTATCGGTCATTGGTCAATCCGACCAACTTGTAAAAGCAGACAAACTTTTGTATGCTCTTCGTGACGTGACGGCGACAGTGGATACCATTCCATTGATTGCTAGCTCCGTTATGAGTAAGAAAATTGCTGCTGGTGCGGATGCCATTCTTTTGGATGTGACAGTGGGCGAGGGTGCCTTTATGAAGAATATTGAGGATGCTCGTCGCTTAGCCCGTACCATGGTGGATCTTGGAAATGCAGTGGGTCGGAAAACCATCGCTGTCATTACAGATATGAGCCAACCTTTAGGAACCAGTATTGGCAATCGTTTAGAAATTTTGGAAGCCTTGGATATTCTGAAAGGGCAGGGCCGAGCGGACGTAACTGAGTTTATTTGTGAATTAGCGCAAATCATGTTGAAATTGGCCAATGTAGAACAATCGATTGAAGCGATCCATGAACACTTAATCAATGGACAAGCCTTAGCGAAGTTTGAAGAAATGGTGGTAGCTCAAGGTGGAGATTTAGAGGATTTACATCGTCCCGTTAAAGTGGATCAGGTCCTTGAAGTAACAGCGGATCAAGATGGCGTCATTGCTGCTTTACCTGCCATGGAGTTTGGCTTGTTTGCCATGCGCCTGGGTGCTGGTCGTGCTGTCAAATCAGATCCTCTCGATTACGAAACAGGAATTGTGTTTGACAAAAAAGTGGGAGAGCACGTCAAAAAAGGGGAACGCATTGCCCGTATTTTCATGAATGAAAAAAATTCACAAGAAAGAGTTACAGAATTCAAAAAAAATGTTAAAATACTAGAAAGGGCTGAAAGCGTTAAAGAAATTATTGAAATAATATCTTAAGCAGCTCAGGAGATTGTATGAAGTTAAATAAATATATCGATCACACTCTTTTAAAACCAGATGCGCAACAAGAACAGATCGAAAAGCTGATCGAAGAAGCTAAGGCTTATGATTTTGCGAGTGTCTGTGTGAACCCGACATGGGTGAATTTTGCGGTTGAGGGCTTGCGCGATTCAGACGTTAAAGTTTGTACCGTCATTGGTTTTCCTTTGGGGGCAAATACACCATTTGTCAAAGCGTGTGAAACAAAAAATGCGATTCAAAACGGTGCCGATGAGATTGACATGGTCATTAACATCGGGGCACTTAAGTCTAAGAATTTAGCACTAGTTGAGGAAGATATCCAAGCTGTAGTTGAAGCAAGCGGTGATAAGCTGGTCAAAGTCATCATTGAGACTTGTCTTTTAACAGATGATGAAAAGATCGTTGCTTGTCAAATTGCTAAGTTAGCTGGCGCAGACTTTGTGAAGACTTCAACTGGCTTCTCAACTGGAGGAGCAACGGTAGAAGATGTGGACTTAATGCGTCAAACTGTTGGACCCGACATGGGTGTTAAGGCTTCTGGTGGTGCTCGCTCTTATGAAGATGCTCTTGCTTTTATCGAAGCTGGTGCGACCCGTATCGGGACTTCTTCTGGTGTAGCCATCATGGAAGGAAAGGTGGCTCATGGCGACTACTGAGTTGATCAACTTAGCAGTTGAAGTGAGTCAACAAGCCTATGTGCCTTACTCTCATTTCCCAATTGGAGCTGTACTGCTAACGAAGGATGGAGAAATCTATACAGGTGTCAATATCGAAAATGCCAGTTTTGGTTTGACCAACTGTGGAGAACGGACAGCCATTTTTAAAGCTGTTTCTGAAGGAGCTCGCGAGTTCAAAGAGCTGATTATCTACGGGCAAACAGAAAAGCCCATCTCTCCATGTGGTGCTTGTCGCCAGGTCATGGCTGAATTTTTTGAGCCAGACCTTCCTGTAACCTTAGTATCTAAAGATAAATCGACGGTCGTGATGACGGTCAAGGAATTACTTCCATATTCCTTTACAGACCTGACTTAATAGTTCTGTGAGGCGGTCTTTTGACCCTTTCAATACTTCGCAACAATGTTGCACAATAATTTAGGAGGTTCAGTAATGAACAAGAAACAATGGCTAGGCCTTGGTCTAGTAACTGTCGCTGCTATCGGACTTGCAGCATGTGGAAATCGTGCGTCTAAAAAAGATAGCGCAAACTCAGAATCAAAAACTGATTTGAAAGCTGCTATCGTTACCGATACTGGTGGTGTGGATGACAAATCATTCAACCAATCTGCTTGGGAAGGTTTGCAAGCTTGGGGGAAAGAAAACGGTCTTTCTAAAGGGAACGGATTTGACTACTTCCAATCAACAGATGAATCTCAATATGCGACAAACCTTGATGAAGCTGTTTCTAACGACTACAAATTGATCTTTGGTGTTGGTTTTGCCTTGCGTGATGCAGTAGAAAAAGCGGCTTCTGACAACGAAGAAACAAACTTTGTTATCATTGACGACCGTATTGAAGGTAAAAAGAACGTAGCATCTGCTGTCTTTGCCGACAACGAAGCTGGTTACCTTGCTGGTATCGCTGCTGCGAAAACTACAAAAACTAAACAAGTTGGTTTTGTAGGTGGTATGGAAAGTGAAGTTATCACTCGTTTCCGCGCTGGATTTGAAGCTGGTGTTAAATCTGTTGACCCATCTATCAAAGTTCAAGTAGACTACGCTGGTTCATTCGGTGACGCTGCTAAAGGTAAAACAATTGCTGCTGCACAATACGCTGCAGGTGCAGACGTTATCTACCAAGTAGCTGGTGGTACTGGAGCAGGTGTCTTCTCTGAAGCAAAAGACTTGAACGAGAAGAAAAATGAAGACGAAAAAGTTTGGGTTCTTGGTGTGGACCGTGACCAAAAAGCTGAAGGTGAATACACTTCTAAAGATGGTAAAAAATCTAACTTTGTCTTGGCTTCAAGCTTGAAGAAAGTCGGAGAATCTGTAAAAGACTTGGCTAAGAAAGCTGCTGACGGTAAATTCCCTGGCGGTAAAGTGATTACTTATAGCTTGAAAGATGGTGGAGTTGATTTGACAACTGACAACCTTTCTGCAGATGCTAAAAAAGCTGTCGAAGATGCCAAAGCTAAAATCCTTGATGGATCTCTTAAAGTTCCTGAAAAATAATATTTGATTGGGCGGCCCTCCCTTTAAGGGCCGTTTCTTTTAAAGTGAGACATTTTTGTCTCAATAAAATCTGTTAGTTCTCTAGCAGATTTTATTGAAATAAAAAATTTTGAAAGGAAAACACCCACATGACACATGAATATGTCATCGAAATGCGTGAGATTACCAAAAAATTTGGTGACTTTGTAGCAAATGATAAGATTAATCTTCAGTTGCGCAAAGGTGAAATCCATGCACTTCTTGGAGAAAATGGTGCAGGTAAATCTACCCTGATGAATATGCTGGCTGGTTTGTTGGAACCAACAAGCGGAGACATTGTGGTAAATGGAAATACTGTTAACCTAGACTCACCTTCAAAAGCAGCTTCTTTAGGAATTGGAATGGTGCACCAACACTTTATGTTGGTTGAAGCCTTCACTGTTGTTGAAAATATCATCCTTGGTTCTGAAACCACTAAACATGGTGTTTTGGACCTTAAAAAAGCCAGCCAAGATATCCTTGATTTGTCTAAAAAATATGGCTTGGCAGTAGATCCAAATGCTAAAGTTGAGGATATTTCCGTTGGTGCGCAGCAACGTGTGGAAATCTTAAAGACGCTTTATCGTGGAGCCGACATCCTGATCTTCGATGAACCAACTGCAGTGTTGACACCAGCTGAAATCGAAGAATTGATGACAATCATGAAGAACTTGGCGAATGAAGGAAAATCCATTATCTTGATTACGCACAAGTTGGATGAAATCCGTGCTGTTTCAGACCGCGTAACGGTTATTCGCCGTGGGAAATCTATTGAGACAGTGGAGATTGGTGGAGCTACTAACCAAGACTTGGCCGAAATGATGGTCGGCCGTTCTGTTTCCTTTAAGACTGAAAAAGGTCCTTCTCAACCGAAAGAAGTGGTCTTGTCGATCGAAAACTTGGTTGTAAACGAAAACCGTGGTGTCCCAGCTGTTAAGAATTTGTCACTGGAACTTCGTGCTGGTGAAGTCGTTGGGATCGCAGGGATTGATGGAAATGGTCAGTCTGAGTTGATCCAAGCCATTACAGGTCTACGGAAGGTAAAATCGGGTTCAATTAAGATTAAAGGCAAGGATGTTGTAGGACTACGTCCACGTCAAATCACAGAAATGAAGGTAGGGCACGTCCCTGAAGACCGTCACCGGGATGGTTTGGTCCTTGATATGATGATCTCTGAAAACATGGCTCTTCAAACTTACTACAAAGAACCTCTTAGCAAGAATGGTATTTTAAATTATCCAAATATCACCTCTTATGCCAAGAAGCTCATGGAAGAGTTTGACGTTCGTGCAGCCAGTGAAGTGGTACCTGCTAAGGCTCTCTCTGGAGGGAACCAGCAAAAAGCCATTATCGCTCGGGAAATCGATCGCGATCCAGATCTCTTGATCGTTAGCCAGCCGACTCGTGGATTGGACGTTGGAGCGATCGAATATATCCACAAACGCTTGATCCAAGAACGGGATAATGGAAAAGCCGTTCTGGTTGTCAGTTTTGAATTAGATGAAATTTTGAATGTTTCTGACCGTATTGCGGTTATTCATGATGGGAAGATCCAAGGGATCGTAACCCCAGAAACGACGAATAAGCAAGAACTTGGAATCTTAATGGCAGGAGGAAAAGTAGAGGAGGGAGCATCAAATGAATAAGAATTTAAAACAAATTGCTGTTCCATTGGTGTCTGTCCTTTTAGGATTGGTCTTGGGTGCCATTATTATGTGGGCCTTCAGCTATGATGCCCTTTGGGGATATGAATTGCTGTTTAAGAAAGCCTTTGGTTCGATTAAGAGTTGGGGTAATATTTCCCGTGCTATGGGGCCACTGATTTTAGTTGCTCTTGGATTTTCGGTAGCTAGCCGGGCCGGCTTCTTCAACGTTGGACTTCCTGGTCAGGCTTTTGCAGGATGGATCATGGCGACTTGGTTTGCCCTTTCCTTCCCAAATATGCCTCGCTTACTGATGATTCCGATGACCGTTTTGATTGCGGCTATCGCAGGTGGATTTATTGGAGCGATTCCTGGTTTCCTTCGTGCCTATCTCGGAACCAGTGAGGTCATTATCACCATTATGATGAACTACATTGTTCTCTACGGTGGGAATGCCTTGATTCATAGCTTCCCAGCTTCCTTGATGAAAAACAAGGACTCAACCATTGATGTGGGAGCCAACGCTGTCTACCAGACGGAGTGGTTGCGTAATTTGACGGACAAATCACAAATGAACATCGGGATCTTCTTTGCCATCATCGCAGTGGTGCTCATCTGGTTCTTGATGAAGAAAACAACACTTGGTTTTGAAATCCGTGCCGTTGGTCTCAATGCGAATGCGGCGGAATATGCAGGGATGTCTGCAAAACGGACCATTATCCTTTCTATGATCATTTCTGGTGCTCTTGCTGGTATCGGAGGGGTAGCAGAAGGTCTGGGGATTTACTCAAATGTCTACGTTCAAACCAGCTCGATGAGTGTTGGATTTAATGGTATGGCCGTTGCCCTTCTTGCAATGAATTCACCAATTGGTATTCCATTTGCTGCCTTCTTGTTTGGTGCACTTCAAATTGGGGGAGTTGGTATGAAGCCAGCTGCCATCCCTGAAGAAGTCGTTCAAATTGTGACAGCATCTATTATCTTCTTCGTATGTGCTCACTACATTATTGAAAAGATGATCTCGATGCGTTCAGCTAAAAAAGGAGGAGCAAACTAATGAGTATTGTAACGATTTTAAGTATTCTTGTTTCCTCTATGATTGTGTATGCGGCGCCGCTGATCTTCACAAGTATCGGAGGAGCTTACTCAGAACACGCTGGGGTTGTTAACGTTGGTCTGGAAGGAATCATGGTTATGGGAGCCTTCTCAGGCATTATCTTTAACTTGACTTTTGAGCCTGAGTTAGGAAGTTTGACACCATGGTTGTCCTTAATTGTTGCTGCAGGGATTGGAGTACTCTTCTCCTTGATCCATGCGGTGGCAACTATTCATTTCCGTGCTGACCATATTGTCTCAGGTACAGTATTAAACTTGATGGCTCCTCCATTAGCCGTCTTTCTTGTTAAAGCAATGTACAACAAGGGGCAAACGGATAATATCAAAGTTGCCTTTGGGAAAACTTCCATTCCGGTCTTATCTAAAATTCCGGTAATTGGGGATATTTTCTTCAACAATGCCAGCATCATCGGCTGGGTTGCGATTCTCTTCTCATTCTTTGCTTGGTTCATCATGTTCAAGACAAAATTTGGATTGCGTCTTCGTTCAGTTGGGGAACACCCACAAGCAGCAGATACATTGGGAATCAATGTTTATAAAATGCGCTACTTAGGAGTGATGATCTCAGGTGCCCTAGCTGGTATTGGAGGAGCCATATACGCTCAATCTATTTCCGTTAACTTTGCGGTGACTACTATTGTTGGTCCTGGGTTCATCGCCCTCGCAGCTATGATTTTCGGGAAATGGAACCCAATCGGTGCCATGCTGGCTAGTCTCTTCTTTGGAGCCTCACAAAGTTTGGCAGTTATCGGGAATCAATTGCCTTTGCTTAAAGGTATCCCATCCATTTACTTGCAAATTGCGCCTTATGTCTTGACCATGGTTGTCTTGGCAGCCTTCTTTGGACAAGCAGTTGCGCCTAAAGCAGATGGTGTTAACTACATTAAATCGAAATAATGCACAGAGAGAGGTTGGGACAAAAGTCCTAGCCTCTCAATTGTTTTTGGATTGTCGAGTAAGACGCAGTGGTTGAGTGGGCTCTACTACGCTGATTTCATCAGCTTTTACAGCCCTACTCAACTGTGCGGAGGTGGGACGACGAAATCGAATTCTAACGAATTACCGATTTCTGTCCCACGCTCTCTTTTGCTTTGTAAAGGCCCCTCGTAGTCGCAATTTCTTTAGATTTAGGGTACAATAAGAATACAACTTTTCATGTATTGGAGGAGCAGATGTTTAAGTGGATAAGACGCCTGATTGGCATGGTGATCGTTTTATTTATTTTATTAGTGATCTTATTGGTCCCTGGATCTATTCCTGATGGGGAGCAACTGAGAAATGTGCAGGCAGGGAGTTCTTTGATTGAGCTGGCTCAAAATGCAGTTTCAAACGCTTCTGTGAGCACTGAAGGGCTCTCAACTGAGCTAAGTCTCAATTCTGTACAATTAAGTCAGGTCGTAAAAACAAGTGCTGGATCCGCCCTTGACAATTCTGACTATCAAAAGATGGCACTAGGAATGGATGGCAATGACCTTCACGTCAAAGTTCCTGTATCATTAGGGCCAGTTGATAGCTATCTAGATTTAACCATGACCGGTCAAGTCGAAAACAATGTCATGAATTTGACTGTGACCGGTGCTAAATTAGGGAAAATGCCCATTCCAAAATTCTTGGTTCTCAACTATTTGAAGGATCAATCCAATCAAAATGGAGGCGGCTTTACAGTGAATGGTGATCAAATCACCCTTGAGATCCCTCAAGCAGGCTATAGTATCTCAAAAGCGAGAGTGGAAAATGGCAATGCGAAGGTAACAGTTAGTATCTCCTTGTTTTAAGTCTTTGTAATTGGAGTTGTCATGCTTGTCTTTGAATTTTGTGCAGAGAATTTAACTTATATTGATAAGGCGATTGCTGCTGGGGCAGGTCGCATTGAACTGTGCGACAACCTGGCAGTAGGCGGGACCACACCGAGCTTAGGTGTGATCAATGAAGCAATCAAACTGACAAGAGCGAAGTCTGTGGATCTATGTGTGATCATTCGGCCCCGTGGTGGAGATTTTGTCTACACTGATCTGGAAGTCGAAGCTATGCTGACGGATATTCGTGCTGCGAAAGAAATAGGGGTTACTTGTTTTGTTCTGGGTGCGCTGACGAGCGATCGAAAGTTGGACCAGAAGGTCATGCAGCTTTTACTAGCAGCCTGTGGAGAGGCAGAGGTAGTCTTTCATATGGCCTTTGATGAGTTAGCTCATACAGATCAGCTAGAAGCGATTGAGTGGCTTTCTGATCAGGGTGTGGCCCGCATTTTAACACGAGGTGGAAATCCAGGTGCCACACTCGAGCAACGTTTTGCCCACTATCATCGTTTATTAGCTGCGGCTAAGGGAAAGATTCAGATCCTGCCAGGTGGGGGTGTGACCCTTGACAATCGTCAGCTCTTTTTGGAGCAATTGGGTGTTTGTCAACTGCATGGCACGCGCATTGTGTTTTAAAGAAGAATCGATCACTGCTTGAGGTAGTTTTGAGGATCTGTTATCAAGGTTGGGGACGTTGTTTCCAACCTCTTCTAGTGCAAAAATGAATAAGGGAGAGAAAATGTTTTTAGAGCATTATTTTGACCGGTACACTTTTCAGCCAGAAAAGGGATTGGCTTACGGATTTGAAAAGAGAGGGGCAGGCTATGAGTACCAGTGTCCCGTCTTATCTGACACTTTTCTCTTAAAGGTCCAGGTCTGCGACCAGAAGATTTCTTTTCAGGTCTATGATCAGGATACAGGGGATGAGTATATCCAGATCCATCTGGAACAGCTACAAGGAAATTTCGTTGGCCAAGTCAGGGAAGCCTGTCAGGAAAGTCTTGCAAGAATCCGCCAAGCTTGTTTTAAGGTAGAAGAATTTCTTTATCCTCAAGCCAAGCGTCTCATGGCCTATATCTCCCTACACTATCAGGGAACGATTGAGTATTTGTGGGAGAAATCTCCGGAATCCGGTGCCATTCGCCACCGAGACACCCTCAAGTGGTATGGTGTCTTTATGACCATTGATTGGAAAAAATTGGATGCTAGCAAGTCTGGGAAAATAGAAGTTTTGAATGTCAAGTCTGATCAGGTAGCCCATTTCATCCAGCAGAAAGGGATTTATCCAGCCTTTCATATGAATAAAAACTATTGGGTGAGTATCCCCTTAGATGGAACAATTGCTGATGAGGACTTGTTTGCTCTGGTGAATAGTAGCTGGCACCTCACCAAAAAGGGGAAATAAGATGAATCTGTTGAGGAAATTATCTTGGTTTTTTAATTTAGAGAAGAAGCGATACTTGATCGGGATAGGGTCCTTGATCTTGGTTAGCTTTTTAAATCTCATTCCTCCAAGAATCATGGGACTTGTGATCGATTTGATCGATAAAAGAAGGCTGACACTGGGGCAGTTAGTTGTGGATATCGCCCTTTTGGTCCTCGCAGCTCTAGCCATGTATGGCCTTCGTTTTGTCTGGAGACGTTATATTTTTGGAACGGCCAATAAGTTGGCTCGGATCTTACGTTACCGTTTGTTTCAGCAATTTACGCTCATGTCTCCGTCTTTTTATCAGCGTTATCGGACAGGTGATCTCATGGCCCATGCTACTAATGATATTAATGCGGTAACCATGTTTGCTGGTGGCGGGGTTATGTCTGCAGTGGATGCTTCTGTGACCGCTTTGGTGACCCTAGTCAGCATGTTTTTCATGATTGATTGGCGCTTAACCCTCTTGGCTATTTTGCCCCTACCGGTTATGGTGGTAGTGACTTCCGCCATTGGACGCAAAAACCACAAAGCCTTCAAAGAGGCCCAAAAAGGCTTCTCAGAGCTGAACAACTTTGTTCAGGAATCAGTATCAGGAGTCAAGGTGACCAAATCCTTTGGTTTTCAGGCAGATGAGATTCGGGCTTTTGAAAAAACTAATCAAATGGTCTTTTCAAAGAATATGACTTCAGCCGGTTACAATGCTTTGTTTGATCCGACTACTCTTCTTTTTGTCGGTCTCTCCTATGTCTTGACCCTCTACTTTGGGGGGCTATTTGTTCAGGAAGGGAGCCTGACGGTTGGACAAATTGTAACCTTTATTACCTATCTTAATATGCTCGTCTGGCCCCTTCAAGCCATGGGCTTCTTGTTTAATATTAGTCAGCGGGCTAGCGTCTCCTATGATCGGATTGAGACACTTTTAGCAGAAACACCTGATATCCAAGATCCAAGTCAACCAGTCAGAGAAATCCAAAACGGAGATCTGGAATATGACATTAAAGAATTCGCCTATGAGAAAGAGCCTGTTCTTGAAAAGGTTGCCTTTCATTTAGAAAAAGGGCAAACCCTTGGAATTGTAGGACCAACTGGATCTGGAAAGACTACCTTGTTGCGTCTCTTGCTTAGAGAGCATGACTTGGAGCAGGGAGATATCTTGCTCAATGGAATCTCTATCAAAGACTATCGTTTAGAAGATCTTCGAAGCTTGATCGGCTACGTCCCTCAAGATCAGATCCTCTTTGCCATGACCATTCGCGAGAATGTCGCTTTTTCAGATCCACAGATCGAGGAAGAAGAGGTGATAAAGGCTCTGAGAACTTGTGGGGTCTATGAGGATATTCTGGCCATGCCAGACCAGATGGAGACAGTGCTGGGAGAGAGAGGAGTCTCTCTTTCTGGCGGGCAAAAGCAACGAATTGCCATGAGTCGAGCGTTGGTCATGAATCCTGAGATCTTGATTCTGGATGATTCCCTGTCTGCAGTAGATGCTAAAACGGAGCACCAAATCATTGAAAATATGAAGCAGGAACGCAAGGGGAAAACAACGATCATCACAGCCCACCGCCTATCAGCGATTGTTCATGCGGATTTGATTCTAGTAATGGAGAATGGACAGATCAAGGAGCGAGGAAATCACGAGGAATTAATGGCTCAAAAAGGTTGGTACTATGAAACCTACCAAGCCCAACAATTATCAGAAGAAATGGAGGGAAAGCTGAATGAAAACATCTGAAGCTCATGTTATGAAGCGGCTCTTGACTTACATGTGGCGTTATAAATGGTTAACAGCCCTAGCCTTAGCCTTTACCTTTCTAACTAGTCTGTTATTGACGGCGATCCCTCTTGCAGCTCGCTGGTATATTGACCACCTAGTGGATCCAAAAGAAGCAGGCTCACCAGTTCTGACAGCTTTTCAGTTTTTGATTCTCTACTATGGGTTATTCATTGGGCGCGTGCTGGCGACCTACCTGAGCCAATTAACTTTTGCGCGTGTATCCAATTCTATCGTAAGAGACATTCGTCTAGATATTTTCAAAAATCTACAAAGTCTGGGCATGTCCTTTTATGACCAGACAGCAGCAGGTTCGATTGTTTCGCGGGTGACCAATGATACCCAGGCAGTAGCAGATATGTTTTCTACTGTCTTTTCAAGCCTGGTTTCATCCTTTTTACTCTTTTTAGTCACTCTAGTAACCATGTTTAGCTTGGACTGGCATTTGACCATTTGGGTCCTGCCTTTTCTTCCCATCATTTGGTTTTCCATCCGTCTCTATCGCAAGTTATCCAATCGCTTGGTCAAGATGACCCGACAAAAATTATCAGATATCAATGTGAAATTATCGGAATCCATTGAAGGAATGCGGATCGTGCAGGCCTTTCGTCAAGAAAAGCGCTTGACGGATGAATTCGAACAGATTAATGGGGAACATTTGGACTATGCCAACCGATCTGTAGATGTCAATTCCCTCTTTTTGAGGCCAGCTATGACCCTGTTACAGGTCCTGGCTTATGCAGTTATTCTAACCTTTTTCGGCTTAAATTGGCGTAACTCTGGCTTTACAGCCGGTCTTATCTATGCCTTTATCCAGTATGTTAGCCAGCTTTTCCAGCCCTTGATTGATGTCACTCAAAATTTTGCAACCTTACAGACCTCAACCATTTCTGCAGGGCGTGTCTTTGAAATGATGGATCGAGACGACTATGAGCCCAAGGAAGCTGGTAGTCTAAAAGAAATCGAGCAGGGAGATATTCGTTTTGAGCATGTATCTTTTTCTTATGATGGCAAACGGGATGTCCTAAAAGCTATCTCCTTTGAAGTCAAAAATGGACAAACCATCGCTTTTGTTGGTCATACTGGTTCTGGTAAATCCTCTATTATCAATCTCTTCATGCGCTTTTATGAATTTGATCGTGGCCAGATCTTGATTGATGGACAGGATATCAAGGACTACAGCCAGGAAGCCTTGCGCAAGTCCATTGGTTTAGTGTTGCAAGAACCCTTCCTCTATCATGGAACCATTGCTTCTAATATCCGGATGTACCATGAAGAACTGACTGATGAGGAAATCCGACAAGCAGCTGCATTTGTGGATGTAGCAGACTTCATTGAGAGTTTACCTGGTGGCTATGACCATCCGGTAACAGAGCGGGGTTCTACCTTATCGACCGGTCAGCGTCAGCTTCTGGCTTTTGCTCGGACCATTGCTGCCCAGCCTAAGATCCTCATTTTGGACGAGGCCACTGCCAACATCGACCAAGAGACGGAAGAGATGATCCAAAATTCTCTGAAGAAGATGCGCCAAGGGCGGACAACCATTGCCATTGCCCATCGCCTTTCTACCATCCAAGATGCCGATTGCATCTATGTTCTCGATAAAGGAAAAATCATCGAATCAGGCAACCACGACCAACTCATTGCTCTAGGAGGAACGTATAAGAAAATGTATGACCTCCAGGCTGGTATGATGAAATAAGGATAAACAAGGTCTAAATGCAAATTTAACCTTGTTTTTCTTTCTTGAAAGCTGTAAAATAAAGAAAAGAACAGAAAAAGGGAGCATAAACCATGTCAAACGATCTGATCATGATGGGAGTTGTGATTGTCTTATTTGGACTTTATTTCACCCTTCAAGTTGAGCTCAATAAAGTCAGAAATCAATTCACTCACTATCTTCTTAAACCAGGTAGTATTTCTAAGGAACAAAAAGAGAAGTACCTCAAAGAACCAGAGATGGAAGCGATTCGCCTGATTCGCCTCGATTATCGGATCGGCCTTCAAAATGCTAAACTGATCTATGAGCAATTAAAGAAATAAGAAAAACCCTCGTATAGTCTATACGAGGGTTTCTCTTTCAAAAAAAGGCGTAAGTTTTGGTAAAACGTTGGCAGCATCTGCTGATTTGATCTTGGCGAGTTGATAAGGACAAGAAGTGATGTAGGCTGCTTCAAAGAAATCAAGCGGGAGTCCACTGTGTTTTAAGGCAGCAAGAGATTTGACCTGATGAAGATCTAGTAGGATCCCATCGTGGGTCAGGGTCAGATGAGGGAGAAGAGAAGACTGATCCATCAAGGTCTTCAATCTTTCTTCTTCCTCTTTTTTTCTGGCTAGGAGTCGTTTTTTATTGGTCAGATACATACCATTATCAATGTAGAGACTTAAGGCCTTTTGCATGATGAGATTGCTATCATAGTCCAGAATCGTCTTATAGGTCAAGACCGGCTTTAAAAGTGCTTGGGGAAGGATCATGGAAGTGATGCGAAGAGCAGAAAAGAGATTGGTCGAAAAAGATTTGATATAGATGACTCGGTCCTTTTGATCCAAATAATGAAAAGATGGAGCATTGCTGCTATCAAGATCTCCCAAATAGTCGTCCTCAACAAGGTAGACATCATATTGGTCAGCAAGTTGCAAGATCGCTTCTTTCTGCTTGGTCGAATAGCTATGACCAAGCGGATAGTGAAAACGAGGGATCGTGTAGAAGAATTTGATATGGCCACTTTTAAAAATCTCTTCAAGTTCCTCAAGGTCAATCCCCGTTAAATTACGTTGAATGGTACGGTAGGCAAGTTGCTGCGAATCCAAGAGTTGGTTCATCCGATGATAAGTCGGTTGCTCGATCAAAATCTGCGACTTTTTATTGGGGAAGTCAATCTGGCTGAGGATATTAAGTGCCTGCTGGGTACCAGCAGTCAAAACAATCTGATCTGCAGTCGTATAAATACTTTCTTCCTTTAATAAGCCTTGAATGGATTGGCGTACCTCTAGTAATCCTGCTTGGTCCGAAAAGTTATTAAAGAGATAATTCTCCCGTCCAATCAAGGTTTCATTAATACAGGTCCGAAAGTCCTCGAAAGCCTGGTTGCGGTCTTTCTCTAATTTTAGTGGAAGATCCTCATGTCGATCAGGTTCTTGCTCCAAAACATAGTAGCCACTTTGAGGCTTAGCATAGAGGAAGTGCTGGTAAGTCAAGTCCAGCAAGGCCCGTTGCACTGTGTCCTTACTACAAGAAAATTGACTAGCTAATTGACGAACAGAAGGAATTTTCTGTCCAGTTTCTAGTTCTCCATCTTGAATGGCTTTTTTTAGTACATGAATAATTTGTTGGTATTTACTCGTCTTCATCCTGACTGTCCCCATACAGTTTTTTTCTATTGTACAGAAAAAATCACAAAAAAACCACTCATAAGAGTGGTGAGCGTATTACATAAAGTAAACGATGGCTAAATACTGAAGAGCAGAAGCTGCCAGGATGAAGAGGTGCCAAATCATGTGGAAGTATGGTTTTTTCTTAGCATAAAAGCCAGCTCCAACCGTGTAGCACAGGCCGCCCATGAGCATGAGCCCCCAGAAGATCGGATTGGTTTGGCTAACGATTTGGGGAATAATAAAGATGACCAACCAGCCCATGATCAAGTAAAGAGCGAGACTGAACTTTTCATTGACTTTTTTGGCAAAGATTTTGTAGAGAATACCAAAGATGGTGGTCCCCCATTGGATCAAGATAATGCTGTAGCCCATCCAGTTGTTCATCAAGGTGAGGACAACCGGTGTGTAACTACCTGCGATCGCAATGTAGATCATGGAATGGTCGATAATGCGAAGTACATACTTTTGAGGTGAATCGTAAGACATAGCATGGTAGACGGTCGAAGACAGAAACATCAAAAAGAGACTGATCACAAAGATAGAAGTCCCAAAAGCACTGAGAAGACCGTGTTGCTCAAAGCTATAGACTGCTGAGATCGGAAGTAAGATCAGCATGAGGAGGGCTCCAACAGCGTGGGTTACGCTATTTGCGATCTCTTCTCCAAAGGATAATTTTTTACTTAGTTTCATGGTGTAATTCATCAGTTTCTTCCTCCGTTTTTACTGGTTGAATATAAGACAGGGTTTCAAGATAAAGTTGAACCGTCTGACAGGCAGAGCGAATGATAGGAGCGATCGGCTCTTTTTGCTCATTGAGATAAGCGACAAAGCTATTATAGAGAAGATCTGAGCTTGCCTGGTCCTGCAAGAAATTTAAAGTAGAAGCGATCTCCTGAATAGAAAAGACCGTTTTTAAGGTTGTAATAGCGATCAAGCGAGCCACCTGTCTACGCTGGTATTTCTTTTTATCTGGTTTTTCGACATAGCCATGTTTTACGTAATTGTTGATCATGGCAGCCGTCAAGCCCTTGTCTGAAGAAGAGAGAATAGGTGCACAGGTTTTATTGACGTAAAGAAGGACCTGATCGAGATAGAGGTCTAGCTCAGGCAGTTGCTCCCACGTTGGATAGGAAAAAGTGGACACGAAATCTTCACCTTTCTTTAATCTAGTTTTCATAACAAGATAATAACATTTATAAAAACTCCTGTCAAGAAAATTTGAAAAATATGGTACAATAGACCTATGAAACTATTAATTCCATCCGCTAAAGAACTGAACGAACAGGCTCGTATCGTCGAGCCCCAACCCTTGTCAGAGAACACAAAAACCATCCTCCGAGCTTTGAAGTCATTCTCCCTAGAAGAATTAGCGACCTATTACGGGATCTCAGAGGAAAGAGCTCTAGTAGAAAAGGAAAGAATTGAGGCTCTGTTAGCTGGGAGTGCTAAAACCTATCCTGCTTTGGAACTGTTTGATGGCCTCATGTACCGTAGTATCGAGCGTCAAGACTTATCCGAAAAAGAGCAGGCTTATCTGCAGGAGCATTTGTTGATCACGACTGCTTTATACGGTGTACTACCTGCCTATGAAGCGATTGCTCCCCATCGCTTGGATTTTATGATGAAGCTAAAACCAGCTGGAAAATCTCTAAAGGTACTCTGGAAAGAGGACTATGATCAGGCAGTAGAAGGTGAGGAGCAGATCTTATCCCTTTTGTCCTCTGAATTTGAACAGGTCTTTTCAAAAGCCATTCGTGAGCGAATGATTCGGATCAAATTCATGGAGAATCGTGGTGGGACCCTGAAGATTCACTCGACGATTTCAAAGAAAGCACGTGGGGCCATGGTGACAGCTATGATGAAGGAAGAAATCACCCATTTAGAAGATCTGAAATCACTAGAAGTAGCAGGTTTCTCTTATCGTGAGGATTTATCGCAAGCGAAAGAATGGGTCTTTGTGAAAGAATAAATAAAAATATTCCTGAGAAGCGTCAGGAATATTTTTTTGATCTGTTAGATAAAGAGAATGCACGATGAAAACTCCAAAATAGAGGATTTTGGAGTCAGAATCGTCTTGAGCAGTAGGTTTAGGCGATATGTTTGAATTTCTTCAAGAGTTCTGTCAACTCAGCTTGCTCGCCACTATTAAAGACTTGCATCAAGCGTTGAATATTTTTGATATGATCTGGAAGAGCTTCTTCGATCTTTTTACGACCGGCATCTGTAATAGATACAAGATAAGCACGGCGGTCTTCTGGATCGGTTTCGCGTGTAATCCAACCATCGCGGACCATATTGCGAATAACCACAGTCATATTTCCAGAGGTCGCAAGAATGCTATCAATCAGATCTTGAATGCGGAGATCGCCCTTGCTGTACAAGGTCTCAAGTACAGAGAATTGAGTTGGTGTCAACTGGTGCTTTTTAAAGATATGAGCCTCAGACGCACGGATCAATCGTTCTGCCTTGTGGAAGACGATCATGGTTTTTAAATCTACGTTTGCTTCTTTGAATAATCTCTTTAAATTTTCCATATCTATATTTTATCAATAAATAGTATTTCTGTCGTTTAATTTTATTTTCAAATTAGTTACAAAATTGTGACAAATTTATTAAACTATGAACAAATGATAGCATAGATGTTAATTTTACTTTGTTTATCAAACAATTTTATACTAAAACATTGTAACAGGTATGAAATATTAGTAATAATTCTTTCTTGAAAATCTATAGAATTCTAGGTGGCTTTGGTGTATAATGAGGGAGTGAAACAGAAAAATAATCTTTTTATAGTATGGCAACATATAATAGGAATCTGTATCTTAGTGTTGACGATTCTTTTTTCTTGGCTATTTCTTGCTGAAAAAACTTCTGATCGCTTGCAGGATCAAATGGCGCAAGCAAGAAACATAGCTCTGTCTCACTCTTCGATTGCTACTATTGAGACGGAGAGTTTCTTTCATGGCAAAGAAGCCTATCTTTCCTTTATTGGCAAGGACCAAGAGGGGCAAGATCTAGCGGTTTTGGTGGCGCAGGCGGATGATGCAGTCTATACCTACCCTTTGAAAGAAGGAGTTAGTTCCAAAGAGGCAGCTTCTGTCGTCAAAGAGAAGAGTCGGGACGCGATTGATCGGGTAACTTTTGGACGCTTTAAAGCCAAACCGATCTGGGAAGTCAAGGCCGGGAGCTCCTATTATGTGGTGGATTTCAAGACTGGGAAAGTCACCGGTGTTTTTTAAGATTTGAGGAGGAAATATGAAATTATCAAATCGTGTATTGGAAATGGAAGAAAGTGTGACCTTGGCTGCAAATGCGCGTGCCAAAGCTTTGGTAGCAGAAGGTCGTGATATCTTAAGTTTGACCCTTGGTCAACCTGACTTTGCGACTCCAAAAAATATTCAAGAAGCAGCAGTCGCATCGATCGAGGATGGTCGCGCTAGCTTTTATACGGTCGCATCTGGACTTCCAGAATTGAAGGATGCCATTAGCGACTATATGAAAGAGTTTTATGGCTATGCAGTGAACCGAAATGAGGTTGTGGTCGGTACTGGTGCCAAGTTTATCCTCTATGCCTTCTTTACTTCTGTTATCAATCCAGGTGATGAAGTCATCATTCCAACACCTTGCTGGGTTTCTTATGTAGACCAGGTCAAGATGGTAGAAGGAACACCTGTTACTTTCCAAACGACAGAAGAAAATCACTTCAAGGCAACGGTAGAGCAACTGGAAGCAGCACGTACAGACAAGACCAAGGTTGTCTTGCTGAATTCGCCATCCAATCCAACAGGGATGATCTACAGTAAAGAAGAACTCGAAGCAATCGGAAATTGGGCTGTCGAGCATGACATCTTGATTTTGGCAGACGATATCTATGGGCGATTGGTCTATAATGGCAATACCTTTACGCCAATTTCTAGCTTATCAGAAGCGATTCGCAAGCAAACTATCGTGATTAACGGAGTTTCTAAAACCTATGCTATGACTGGTTGGCGGGTTGGTTTTGCAGTGGGTGATCCTGAGATTATTGGAGCCATGGCCAAGGTGATCAGCCAAACAACTTCCAACTTAACAACCGTTTCCCAATATGCTGCAATCGAAGCTCTCACAGGAGATCAATCTTCTATTGAGATCATGCGTCAAGCTTTTGAAGAGCGTTTGAATACTATTTATCCTTTGTTGAATGAAGTGCCTGGTTTTGAAGCCATCAAACCTCAAGGAGCCTTCTATCTCTTCCCAAATGTCAAGAAGGCCATGGAGATGAAGGGCTATACGGATGTGACGGAATTTACCACTGCAATTTTAGAAGAAGCAGAGGTTGCTTTAGTAACGGGAGCTGGCTTTGGTGCCCCTGAAAATATTCGCTTGTCTTATGCGACAGATTTGGACACCCTGAAAGAAGCTGTTCGCCGACTCAAGGCCTTTATGGAAAAATAAAATCGCAAGATCCTTAGTAATGAGCTGAGGATCTTTTTCTTTAAAAAAAATCTGGTTTTCACAGGTAGAGCCTAGCACTGAAAGCCTTTTTATGATACAATTAAGAAGATAATGTCTTCGGACAAGTTTAACGAGAAAAGGAAGATGAATGATGACAAAACGGATTACTATCATCGAAGTAAAAGACTATGTTGGTCAAGAAGTGACCATCGGTGCTTGGGTGGCCAACAAATCAGGTAAAGGAAAAATTGCTTTCTTGCAATTGCGTGACGGGACTGCCTTTTTCCAAGGTGTAGCTTTTAAACCAAACTTTATTGAAAAATTCGGCGAAGAAGTGGGTCTTGAAAAATTTGACACCATCAAACGCTTGAGCCAAGAAACATCTGTCTTTGTAACAGGGATTGTTAAAGAAGACGAGCGTTCTAAACTTGGTTATGAGCTCGATATCACAGATATTGAAGTGATCGGTGAATCACAAGATTACCCAATCACTCCAAAAGAACACGGGACAGACTTCTTGATGGACAACCGCCACTTGTGGTTGCGTTCACGCAAACAAGTCGCTGTCATGCAAATCCGTAATGCTATCATCTATGCAACTTATGAGTTCTTCGATAAGAACGGCTTCATGAAGTTTGATAGCCCAATTCTTTCAGGAAATGCGGCAGAAGATTCTACAGAACTTTTTGAAACAGACTACTTTGGAACACCAGCTTACTTGAGCCAATCAGGTCAGCTTTATCTGGAAGCTGGTGCTATGGCCCTTGGTCGAGTCTTTGACTTTGGACCAGTATTCCGTGCTGAAAAATCTAAGACTCGCCGTCACTTGACTGAGTTCTGGATGATGGACGCTGAGTACTCTTACTTGACACACGATGAATCACTTGACTTGCAAGAAGCTTATGTCAAAGCTCTTCTACAAGGTGTTTTGGACCGTGCACCTCAAGCCTTGGAAACCTTGGAACGTGATACAGAGCTCTTGAAACGCTATATTGCGGAGCCATTCAAACGGATCACTTACGATGAAGCGATTGATCTCTTGCAAGAGCATGAAAATGATGAAGATGCTGACTACGAGCATTTGGAACATGGTGATGACTTCGGCTCACCACATGAAACTTGGATTTCAAACCACTTTGGTGTGCCAACATTTGTCATGAACTACCCAGCAGCTATCAAGGCCTTCTACATGAAACCAGTTCCTGGAAATCCAGAGCGCGTGCTTTGTGCAGACTTGCTTGCTCCAGAAGGCTATGGAGAAATCATCGGTGGCTCTATGCGTGAGGAAGACTACGATGCCCTTGTTGCAAAAATGGATGAACTTGGCATGGATCGTACAGAGTATGAATTCTACCTTGATCTTCGTAAATACGGTACAGTCCCACACGGTGGCTTTGGTATCGGTATCGAGCGTATGGTAACCTTCGCGGCTGGTACAAAACACATTCGTGAAGCCATTCCATTCCCACGTATGTTGCACCGTATCAAACCTTAATAGACGTAAAAACGCCATTAGGCGTTTTTCACTTTTATCTGCTTCAAAAAACTATGAAAGGAAACTCAATGCTGAAAATAGACATCATCGATGGGAAAGAATACGAGGATGGTCAGGGGTCTTTGATCGCAGATCTAGACCATAGCATTCAACAGATGCTCAAGACATCCTACCCGGAAAGTCAAATGGATGATTTTATCACGTATAAAAATTTGAGCCAATATTGTATGGATTATCTAGGTCAGATTATTGATCGTGCCAATGATAAAAATGATGCGATTAAACAGCAGGTGACAGGTGTCATGCCCGAAAGCGAGCGTCCCTTTAACGTTGAAGACCGCTTGACAGCCAGCTATACCTTCGGTCAGCGTGTGGCGGATTCGGTTGCGCGCTTCGGTGGTTCTTGGACCTTTATTATTAGCTTCATCATGATGATGGCTATCTGGATGTTGATCAATGTCTTGCATCCCTTTGGCTGGAATTTTGACCCTTATCCCTTCATCTTGCTCAATCTTGCGCTTTCTACGATTGCGGCGATTCAAGCTCCTTTGATTATGATGAGCCAAAACAGGGCAGCAGATTATGATCGCCTGCAAGCGCGAAATGACTTTAACGTCAATATGGAGTCAGAAAGAGAAATTCGCTTACTGCATACGAAGATTGACCATATGGTGCAACAAGACCAGACGGATTTACTGGAAATTCAAAAGTTGCAAACCGAATTGTTGGTGTCCTTGTCTAATCAAGTGGCCCAGCTGCGTCAAGAAATGAATCAAGAAAAACTGAAGGAGGTGGAGAAGATGTAGGCAAATCTAAGTAAGTCTTTTAGAAACACTTATATAATCTATTGAAAGAGGAAAAACAATGTTTAAAAGAACTTACAAACGCAATATTTCACTCCTAGCAGGTTTGGAATTTACATCTTATTTTGGAATCACCAGTTTTTGGATTCTCTTTTTTATTCAGAATGGCCTTTCTTTGCTTCAGATTGGTTTATTAGAGAGTATCTTTCATGGGACGAGTCTCTTGTGTGAGATCCCGTCTGGTATGTTAGCAGATCGCTTTAGCTACAAGACCAATCTCTATTTGGCTCGCTTGTCCAGTATTGGATCCTCGATCTTGATTTTATTTGGTCAGGGGAATTTTTGGATCTATGCCATTGCTATGATAATCAATGCTTGGTCTTATAATTTTGACTCGGGGACCAGTACAGCTTTCTTATTTGATTCAGCTGTGGAAGCAGGTCAAAAAGACCGTTATCTTCAGATTTCTAGCTTCTTGTCTGGTGTGGCCGAAGTCACCCGAACTTTAGGTACAGTTGTGGCAGGCTTCTTTATTCACGGAGCATTGGCTTGGACCTATTATATTGCTATTGCTCTTTCCGTGCTTTCCATACTCTTGATTTTTCTCATGAAGGAGCCAGAGAGCAAGAGTGATGAAAGAAATCATTTGACCTTAAAGCGGATATTGGAGGTAGTGAAACAAGAATGGCAGGAAAAACCAGTCTTGTTTTACTGGATGCTCACCTATCAGTTGGTAGGGACCATCATGTGTATGTTTTATTTTTACTACCAACAGAAAATCAGTGACTTAGCCAGTTGGCAAGTTTCGCTCATCATGTTAATTGGTAGTGGATTCAATCTCCTGGCGGTTTATTTGGCCAGTCAAATCGGGAAAAAATGGAATAGTAATCAAGTCTTTCCGATTCTGGTTGCACTGACAGGGTTGACCTTGCTTTTGGTAGGTGCGAAGACTCCATTCGCCTATTTGAGTGTCTATCTCTTAACCAATGCCCTTTATGCCGTTTACCAACCCATCTACTACAATGATTTACAAGCCTATCTACCTTCCAGTGTACGAGCAACCATGCTGAGTATCAATTCGATGATGTTTAGTTTATCTATGATCGTGATTTTCCCACTGACTGGTTGGTTGATCGATACTTGTGGATTTGTAGCAGTCTTTCTTGTGCTAGGCCTTATAACATTCCTATCTTTCCCTCTCTTACTGATTGGTTTAGGGAGAATGGGCAAGACCTTAAGCGAGGTGACAAAGACTGAATAAAACTTATAGGGTTCTTGAGTCTAACAAGATTTAAATAGCAGAAAAACTGAACAATCCTTCTATGCTATGTAGGAATAGTAAGATTGAAGACAAAGTCATCTTAGAAACTTTCCTTAGGCGAGGACGGACGTCAGCGAACTTCTATGAAGTTCCATGACTAATTATTGAGCCTAAGGTCTCAATAATTCCGAGTGCTAGAAACAATAGTGTTTCTAGCACTTTTCTCACAGCGGAAAGTTTCAGTAGATGATTGAATAGCTCTAACAAATAAAATTATTTTATCTTTATAGAAGTTAATTAATTTGTATAAAAGAGCAGTTTGTCTACGTTCTCATACTCTCTGCTTGGCAGGGAGAGTTTTTTGTCAGTTATAATTGTGGTAAAATAGGTATATCCTATTTAAAAAGAATCGAGTTGTATGAAATCATTATTGAAGTATTTTAAGGGCTATCTATGGGAAACTTTTCTAGGGCCCGTGTTTAAGCTTTTAGAAGCTATTTTTGAATTGTGTGTCCCCTTAATCATCGCCCACTTAGTCGATCAGGTCATTCCGAAAAAGGAAACGAGCGCAGTGGTGATGACGGTCGGTGTTTTGTTTTTATTTGCGAGCTTTGGTGTCGTCGTAGCTATTACGGCCCAGTATTTTTCTTCTAAAGCAGCTGTCGGCTTTACCCGCGAGATGACCAAGGATTTGTATGAGAAGATCTTATCACTTCCAAAGGACAAGCGCGATAGGATCGGGACTTCTAGTTTGGTAACCCGTCTCACTTCTGATACCTATCAAATTCAGGTTGGGATCAACCAATTCTTGCGCCTCTTTTTGAGAGCACCGATTATTGTCTTTGGTTCTATCATCATGGCTTTCACCATCAGTCCTAAACTAACCCTTTGGTTCTTGGGGATGGTGGCGATTTTAACCTTGATTATTGTGATCATGTCTCGGATTGTCAATCCTCTTTTTGCCAAGATCCGGAAAATCACAGACCGAATGGTCACAGTGACGCGTCAGCAATTTCAAGGGATGCGGGTGATTCGGGCCTTTGGACAACAGTCTAGTGAATTAGAGGACTTTAGAGAGGTCAATCAGGACTACAAGATCTGGCAAATTCGCGCTGGTATCTGGTCTAGTTTGGTCAGTCCCTTGACCTTCCTTGTGGTCAATACGACCTTGGTTTGTGTCATTTGGCAAGGACAATTGAATATCTCTGCTGGTCTTTTAACCCAAGGGATGTTGGTCGCTTTGGTCAATTATTTATTACAAATTTTAACAGAATTGATCAAACTGGCGATGCTGGTCACGTCTTTAAATGTCAGCTATATTTCAGCTAAGCGTGTTCAAGAGATTTTTGATTTGAAGGAAGAAGACCTCTTAGAAGCTCTGCCAGAAGAAACTGCAAGAGAGCAAGAAGCGATCAGCGCACAGAAAGTTACTTTCACTTATCCAACGGCTTCAAGCCCAGCTCTAGAAGATATTTCCTTTGATCTGGATCATGGACAGATGTTGGGAATTATCGGTGGTACAGGATCTGGGAAGTCTACCCTGGTTCAGTTATTGAGTCATTTGTATACTGTGAGTCAAGGAAAATTAGCCCTCTATCATCAAGCTCACTCTCCTAAAACTCTCAAGGAGTGGCGGGACTGGGTAGCTGTTGTTCCACAGAAGGCAGAGCTCTTTAGAGGGACTATCCGCTCGAATCTCTTACTAGGGATGGAAGAAAATCTATCGGATGATGATTTGTGGTGGGCCCTAGAAACAGCTCAGGCAGCTGATTTTGTCCGTGAAAAAGAAGGACAACTCGATGAGCCAGTGGAAGCCTTTGGTCGAAATTTCTCAGGAGGCCAACGTCAACGGTTGACCATTGCGCGTGCCCTTTTGAAGAAGGCTCCTTTCTTGATTTTGGATGATTCAACTTCTGCCTTGGATTATTTGACGGAAGCTCGTCTCTTAAAATCGATTAAAGAAGAATTGAGTAATACGAGTTTGATCTTAGTATCTCAACGAACCAATAGTCTCAAGACTGCTGATCAGATTTTAGTCTTGAACAAGGGACATCAAGTAGGACTGGGAAATCATGATTTCCTTTTGTCTACCAATGAGATTTATCAAGAAATTCATTATTCACAACACGGGAGGGAGGAAGCATGAGTCAAAAACGTTCCAGTTATTTAAAACGTCTGTTTAGAGATTTTGCTCACCATCCCGGGCTCCTGATCCTAGCTAGTCTTGGAACCATTGCTCAAGTGGCCTTAACGGTTTGGTTACCGATCCTGATCGGACATGCGGTTGATTTAGTCATCAATCCTCAAGGAATGACAGTCTTATGGCCCGTTTTGATCCAAATGGTTCTGGTCATTGTGGCTAATACCCTGATCCAATGGATCAATCCTCTTGTCTACAATCAATTGGTCTATCGGTTTAGCCAAAGCCTAAGAGCAGAAGTGATGGAAAAAGTACACCGATTGCCCTTGTCTTATCTAGATAAACAAGGGAGCGGGGACTTTGTCAGTCGCCTCACGACCGATGTAGAGCAACTCAATAGTGGTCTTCTGATGGTCTTTAACCAGTTCTTTGTTGGCCTCTTAACCATTCTTGTCACTATCGTGACTATGGCGGAATTGGATTTCTTTATGATGGTGGCGGTTCTGGTCTTGACCCCTTTATCCCTGTTGATTGCTCGTTTTATTGCCAAGCGTTCTTATACGCTTTTCCAAAAGCAGACCAAGGCGCGTGGTCTTCAAACCCAGTTGATCGAAGAGTCTTTGACCCAGGAAAGTTTGATCCAGTCCTTTAATGCTCAGGATCAATTCCGTAAGGCTTTTAAAGGGACGAATGAAAGCTATGCCAATTATTCCCAATCCGCTGTCTTTTATTCCTCAACTGTCAACCCTGCCACTCGCTTTGTGAATGCCTTGATTTATGCAGTAGTGGCTGGATTTGGTGCGGTACGCATTATTTCGGGATCTCACTTTACTGTCGGTCAATTGGTGACCTTCCTCAATTATGTCAATCAATACACCAAGCCCTTTAATGATATCTCCTCTGTCTTGTCAGAACTCCAAAGTGCCCTTGCCTGCGCAGAGCGCTTGTACAGCGTCTTGGATCAAGCTGAGGTCGAAGAGACAGGGCAACGGGTTCTGGAAAGTCAGAATGTCAAAGGTGCGATTGGTTTTGAGCATGTCTCATTTGGCTATGATTTGGGGCGGACTTTGATCAAAGATTTAACCATTCAGGTTCCAGCTGCCAGTAAAGTGGCCATTGTAGGGCCTACAGGAGCAGGAAAATCGACCTTGATTAATCTGCTCATGCGTTTCTACCCTGTTAATTCTGGAGAGATCACGATTGATGGGGTGCCAATTACGGACTACACCCGTGCTTCTTACCGCCAACAGTTTGGTATGGTTCTGCAAGAAACCTGGCTCAAGGTTGGGACCATTCATGAAAATATTGCCTTTTCTCGTCCAGATGCAAGTAGAGAAGAAGTCATAGAAGCAGCCAAAGCAGCCAATGCAGATTTCTTCATTCGGCAGTTGCCACAAGGGTACGATACCTATCTTTCAGATGCTGGAGAGTCTTTGTCCCAAGGTCAACGCCAACTCTTAACGATTGCTCGGGTTTTCCTTTCAGTTCCTAAGATTTTGATCCTGGATGAGGCGACATCCTCCATCGATACTCGGACTGAGGTCTTGATTCAAGATGCCTTTAATCAGCTCATGAAGGGACGGACCAGCTTTATCATTGCTCACCGCTTGTCGACCATTCAAAATGCTGATATGATCCTTGTAATGGTAGATGGCGATATTGTTGAGCATGGTACTCATGAAGAGCTAATGCAAGCGCAAGGTGTTTACTACAAGATGCAGACAGCTCAGCAACAGATTAGTTAAAATGAAAAGCATTTTCAAACTTGAAAATGCTTAGATTGAAGATAAAGACATATTCAAAACTTTCCTTAGGTGAGTACGGACGTCAGCGAACTTCTGCGAAGTTCCAAGACTAATTATTGAGCCTAAAGTCTCAATAATTCCGAGTGCCTGAAACTAAATTGTTTCAGGCACTTTTCTCACAGCGGAAAGTTTCAGTATTTTCTTGGTTCATTTTTAAAATTGAAAATCATTGTTGTTCCTTTTTAGAATCGCTTTACTTATTTTATTTTAAAATAGTTAGTCCACAATCTAAGCATTTTCAGATTTGAAAATGCTTTTTTGGGTCTAAAAAGCACTATTTTTTAAACGTTTAGAACCTTATCCAAGAATTCTTTCAAACGTGGGTGTTGTGGGTTGTCGAAGATTTGGTCTGGTTTGCCGTCTTCGAGGAATTCACCGTCTGCGGTGAAGATGACGCGGTTGGCTACTTGGCGGGCAAATCCCATCTCATGGGTAACGATGATCATGGTCATGCCTTGCTCTGCCAACTCTTTCATAACGTTCAATACATCTCCAACCATCTCAGGGTCAAGGGCAGAAGTAGGTTCGTCAAAGAGCATAATATCTGGATTCATGGCAAGTCCACGTGCGATAGCCACACGTTGTTTTTGACCACCGGAAAGGCTGTTCGGATTGGCATCGGCTTTATCTGCGAGTCCAACTTTTTCCAACAATTCCATCCCGACTTTTTGAGCTTCTTCACGGGTCATCAGTTTGTGCTCTACTGGCGCAAACATAATATTTTCAAGGACGCTCATGTGAGGGAAGAGGTTGAAGTGTTGGAAAACCATCCCGATATTTTCACGGACTAGATCAACATTAGTTTTTGGATCGGTTAGATCATATCCATTAACTGTAATTTGACCTTTTGTAACTTCTTCGAGGAGATTGAGACTACGAAGGAAGGTCGATTTACCTGAACCGGATGGTCCGATAATACAAACCACATCTCCTTCATAGAATTTTGTTGAAATTCCTTTTAGGACCTCATTTTCACCATAGTATTTGTGGAGGTCATGGACATCAATTTTTAATTTAGCCATTAGTTAACCTTCTTTTCTAATTTTTTTGCAAATCGTGTTAGCAAGGTGATAATCACGAGGTAGAAGACGGCAAGGATCGCATACATCTTGAAACTTTGGTAGTTTCGAGCGATGATGATCTTACCAGTTTGGAAGAGTTCTACCAATCCGATCGCAGAAACGATAGTCGTATCTTTCAGGGCAATGACGAATTGGTTAACAAAGTTTGGAAGCATGAGTTTGGTTGCTTGTGGCAAGATGATCTTGCGCATGGTCTTGCCATAAGAGATCCCAAGGCTTCGGCTGGCTTCCATCTGTCCAATCGGTACAGCTTGGATCCCCCCACGAACAATTTCTGCAATATAGGCAGCAGCATTGAGGGAGAGGGCGATGGTACCTGCAACAAAGTCGTTGATTGGGGATTGATGACCTGTGACCGATTCAATCAAGTTTGGAATTCCCCAGAAGATGAAGGCAGCGAGGATCATGAGTGGGATTCCACGAATGACATCGACGAAGATTTCTGCTGTCCAGCGGAGCCATTTATAAGGGCTAACACTAAACATCCCAAAGATAACACCGATCACCATAGCAATGGCGAAAGAGAGAAGGGCAAGGGCAAGAGTGACACCCAAACCACTTAACAATTGTTTGTAGTTGTTTTGGAGCAAGCCCCAGATCGTTGTTTCATCTGCTGTTGTACTTGAAGTACTTGACTTGCTATCTGCTTTAAGGTATTTATCGAGAATCTTTTGGTATTGACCACTTTTCTTCAAGTTTGCAAGACCGTTATTGAACATTTCGATCAATTCAGGATTTTCACCCTTTTTAACGGCAAATGCTAGTTGACCACTTGGAGTTCCTTCGATAGGTGTTTTGAATTTACGTCCTTGTTTAATAGCGTATTTGATAACAGGTTCGTCATCCATGATCGCTGCAACAGAACCAGAATTCAAACTATCATACATAGAAGCTCCGTCAGAGAAAGTTTTGATCTTGTAACCATATTTCTTTTGGTTTTCTTCAAGGAAGTTTTGTGAGGAAGTACCATTTTTAACACCGACTGTCTTTCCTTTTAGATCATCATACGAATCAATCTTGCTATCTTCTTGGACTGCAAGAATAGAGTTAGCCGTGTAGTATGGTTCAGAAAAATCGAAGGTTGATTTCCGAGCATCTGTTACTGTCATCCCTGCGATCATTCCTTGCGCATGACCAGATTGGACATCACTTACCGCAGCATCAAATCCAGGATTGTCAATCTCGATGGTAAATCCTTGGTCTTTGGCAATAGCCTTGATCAAATCCATATCGATTCCTGTGTATTTGTTTTTTCCATTTTGGAAGACAAATGGTGCAAAGGAAGAATCACTTGAAATGCTATATTTTGATTTTTTAGGGGTTGCTTTTTGACCGGCAGGAGTAGTGGTTTCTGGAACGGCACTGTTACTTGATGATTGGCTTTCACCTGTCCATTTTTTGATGATCTCATCAAGTGTTCCATCAGCTTTCATTTGAGCGAGAGCCTTGTTAAATTCAGTGATTAACTTTTCATGATTTCCACCTTTTTTAACACCAAAGGCAAAGCCACCGACTGCTTCCCCGTCCATATTGATAGCTAGGTCCTGACCCTTTTGGATGGCGTATTGAATAACAGGTTGGTCGTCCATCACCGCATCGACCGCACCAGCTGATAAACTGTTATACATGAGATCACCAGTATCAAAAGTCTTGATCTTGTAGCCGTACTTGTCCTTGTTTTTATCGAGGAAGCGTTGGGCTGCAGTTCCGTTTTTAACACCGACTGTCTTCCCTTTTAATTGGCTGTACTTCGTGATTTTGTCAGCTTTCGTAGTCGCGATGACAACTTTTGTATCATAGTAAGTATCAGACATGGTGAAGACTTTTTCACGTTCTGTTGTTTTGGTCATTCCGGCCATGATGGCATCCGCTTGACCAGCTTGAACTGCATTGACTGCTGCATCAAATCCAGGGAAGGATTTGTCCAAATCCCAGCCGTTGATTTCAGCGACCTTGTCTAAGATCTCTACGTCGATTCCTTTATAGGTTTGATCTGAATCCTTAAATTCAAATGGTGCATACGCTGTATCGAAAACGACCTTGATCGTTTCAGCATGAGCATGACCAGCGAATGCAACGATTGGAAATAAGAAAAGCAAACATGCTAGTAATTTTTTCTTCATTTCTGTCTCCTTTAAATTCTTTTCTCTTAGGGGATTTGACCCATGAGCACATTGACCAAAGGATGGCCTAAAAAAAACAAATCATTCATACCAAAACGAGTATGAATGGTCTTATGTTTTTCTACAAGAGCTATTATATCAGAAAAGACGTTGCTTTGCAAGAAAAACCCGGTTTTCATGTTAGGTTTTCTAACACGAAACGATATTGCAGCTCTAGATTTTCTTTGCTACAATGGAACTATCAGATAAATGGAGGTTGATCATGAAGAAAGGAAAGATGATTCAGGATATAAAAACTAACACCTCATGGCCAGTTCTTATTTCTACACTATTTTATGTATTATTAGCATCTCTCTTTATAGAAGGAGGCCTTTGGATTGGTAGTGAACTTGTGGGGCCATTTTCCTTAGTTATAGGTTTTCTAGTGGAGTTCTTTTCGCCAGGAAATGAGACAGCAAGTATTCAAGAATTTTTCTACCATTATCTTCTCTATTATGAGCTTTTCAGTTTTGTAATCATACTATTTCTCTTTATTTTTTGGGTGAAGGTCATAGAGAAGAATGCTTTATCAAGCTTAGGCTTTGTAAAAAGAAATTGGCTCAAGTATCTAGTCTGGGGGATCATGATTTCACTTGTTCAAATGGGAGTGATCGCGCTTGTCTACCAAGTAAGTGGCATAGGGTATTTTGTGTTAAATGAGCTGAGTATAGAGCCCTTGCTTTTTATCCTAGGATTATTTCCATTTTGGCTTCTGCAAGGGGGGACGGAAGAAGTAGCCACACGAGGCTGGCTCCTGACTCGGATTGCTGCAAGAACTAATCTGCCTTTAGCGATCGTGATTTCTAGTAGTCTCTTTGGCATTCTGCATATGGGAAATGCAGGAGTGACCTTCTTATCCGTTCTGAATATCATCCTCGATGGAGTGCTGGCTGGTCTGCTTTTTATCTATACGGATAGTATCTGGCTAGTGGTCGCCCAACACGGAACTTGGAACTATGTACAAGGAAATCTCCTTGGTTTTCAAGTCAGTGGTACAGGCGCAGATGCGTCTATCTTTAGTTTTACCATGGGAGATGGACCTGATTGGTTGACCGGAGGGGCATTTGGAGCAGAAGGATCAATCATCACCACTTTGGTTCTTCTTGTATCCCTAGTGATTGTTTATCGCTTAGGGGAAAGGAAAGAAAAGTTTGCTGACTAACCTCTGTGTAATGTCTGAAAGTCATATATGAAAAAGACAAACACCAAAAATGACGTTTGTCTGCGTTTTGAGTCGAACACATAATGATGAGTTCGGCTTTTTCTATATAATAATGGGAATGATTAGTTTCACTTGTGCACCATTATCAATATTTTCTAAATGCATAGTTCCATTATGAAGTTTCATGACACGTTTCACGAAAGATAAACCAAGTCCAAAGTGACTTTCTTGAGAGGGTGTTCTTGCTTGGTCCTCTTTATAGAAAAGATTTCCAGCATGTTGTAAAACACTTTTTGAAAAAGTAGATTGATTGTTCCATATGGTTAGAACTAATCGATTATTTTCTTGTGACATTGTTAGCTGGATCTTTGCATCATTTTCTTTTTGATGTTGTATTGCATTATTAATAATATTTGTGATTGCTCGAAAAAATAGATTGGAATGAATGGCAATTTGTGTTGATGGAGTTACTATGTTTGAAAAAACAAATTGTGTATTTTTGGGGAGTAAAGGAGTGATATGTTCCTTCAATTGGTGAGCTACTTGTTTAATTGATATTTTTTCAAGTTGAATATCATGGTCGTAAAAGGTTTTGGAGTATTGGATAAAGTGGTTAAAATAATCGTTTAACTGAATACTTGCTTGCTCAAGGTCTATAAGACATTCCATTGTTTGAGGTGTTTGCTCGGTGGATTGTAAGAATTCAGCATTTCCTCTGATAACAGTTAGAGGGCTACGAAGATCATGTGCAGCACTAGATACTTGAAACATGAGTTCTTTTTTTTGATCTTTTTCATTTTGAATTCTATTTTTTATATCAGATTGCATTTTTTCGATCAGATCATTTGTTTCAATGAATTCTTTAATCTGCAAATGGTGATGTTCATTTTTGGTGAAATATAGTCCACTATGATAAACCATGTTCATTTCTTTTTGAATCTTGGTTAATAATTGTCTAATATTTATTACAATGATAAAAATTAAAATGATGCAAAGATAAATCCAAGAACTGACGCTAAAAAATAAAGCAAAGCGATTAGCATTTTTCTCATTGATTCCAGATACAGAAGATAGAAGAGCTGGAACTATGTAAAAAAGTATCAGACATAGAAGAAATTGCCAAATGATTTTAAGGTAGGTACGCTTAATGAGTTGCTTGATTGTCAATTCTTTTTCCATTTGTATCCTCCTCCCCATACTGTTTTGATGGGATCAATTTGATGAATCTTAAATTTTTGTCTGATTTGATAGATGTATTCAGTAATGGATCGTAGTTGTGCATCAGAGTCTACAGGATAAAGATAATTGTAAAGTTCTTCTATGCTAAATATTCGGTTTTCATTTTTTGCTAAAAGATAAAGTAAATCAAACTCTCGCTTGGTTAATGAAATTCTCTTTGATTGATAATAAACTTCTTGACTATCTCGATAAAAAGTTATATTTGAATCCATCTCTTCTTTAGAGGCGTTGTGAGATCTTTCTTCCCTCCGAAGATGCATTTGAATTCTTGCAATCAATTCCTTTATGCTGAATGGTTTTGTGATGTAATCATCGGCTCCGGCTTGTATTCCTTTTAGTAAATCTTCTTCAAAATCTTTAGCTGTTAGAAATAGAATTGGAGTAGTAATTTGTGAACGAATGGAACGACAGATTTCTAAACCAGAAATAGGCATCATGACGTCAAGTAAAATTAGATCGAATCCAGTAAAGTCACAGATATTAATCTCCTCTATATTTTTACGAGTTTCCACGTGAAAGTTGTTCGCTTTTAATGTATTCGCTATTAATCGTAAGATTTTTTCATCATCGTCAATGGCTAAAATTTTATACTTCATAGTTCCTCCAATTATATGAGCATATTATAGCAAATCTAGAATGCAATTTGTTGAAAATGAAAAAAATAATTATTCTGAGAATTTCCTGATTTTCTCCTGTTATACTTGCTCCAAGTGAAGGTGGAATTTCACTAAAAGTCAGAAAGGAAAAAGAATGAATGATAACAATTCAAAAGCTACATAAGGAATATAATAATAAAATTGTCCTTCAAAACGTGTCTTTCAAAGCCAAAAAAGGTGAGATTACCGGATTGATTGGACCGAATGGATCTGGAAAATCAACTTTAATTAGAATTTTACTTGGTTTAGAAAATAGTCAAATGGGAATGGCGTTGATCGATGGAAAAAAATACTCTCAATTGGGAGATAATCCTTTTTGTATTGTTGGATCATTCCTAGATAGTTGTCAACCTTATCCAACTAGAACAGGATTTCAGCATCTTCGGTGGATTGGCTTGGCTTGTGGCGTTGACAAAAATAGGTGCAACGAATGTTTAGAGTTGGTGGGGTTAAGTGAAGCTAAAAATAAAAAAGTAAAAGACTATTCATTAGGAATGAAGCAACGTCTTGGTTTAGCAACAGCCTTATTAGCAAATCCTGACATCTTAATTTTAGATGAACCAATCAATGGACTAGATCCAGAAGGAATACGCTGGGTACGCAATTTTTTGCAGTCTTTTGTCAATGAAGGTAAGACTGTATTAATGACAAGTCATTATATGAGTGAGTTAGAATTAACTGTAGATCATTTGGTTGGGATTTCTAATGGGAAGATTGTTATTGATGCTCCTACCAAAGACATTTTGAAACAGTTTGGATCTTTTGAGGAGGCATATTTTAAGGCACTCGAAGGGAAAGAAGGTGAATAATATGTTGAAGCGTTCCTTTTTTAGTGACCTCTATAAATATTGTAGTTTACCTACTTTTAAATTCACTTTTTTTCTTATTTTGGGAGTCAGCATATTTTTTTCAATTCAAAATATCCAGGTGATAAATGCTTTAGTAGAAGGAAATGGACAGGCTGTTAACCTTGATCCATCTATGCTATCATCGAATCCAGTCTATACAGTCAGGGATGCTCTTTTATCTTCCCCCTACCAAGCAAGTGTTATTTTCTTACCAATCTTGGTTTCACTTGTTTATTCAACCCATTACCAATTTGGTGATGATAGTTTTACTCAGTTATTGATTCCTAACTGGAAAGTTCGTCTTACTGGTTTTATTGCAAGTTCGGTTGTCTTATCGATACTTTCTACTTTAGTATTTTCTATAGTAAATGCTGTTGTTTTACTCGTTTTTCTGGATTCAACTTTAAAGAATTATTTAGAATTGACTTTGTTCTTAGATGTTACGGTAAGAGTTATGATATTTGCAATCGTTCTTACTCTATTAGCTTTACTCTTAGTAATAGTAACGAAAAAATCAATGACTTCATTAATTGCAGACGTTTTGTTATTGGTAATCACTTTATCAGGTATTTTAAGAGGAATTTCCTCTAAAATAGAAAATCTCTTGCCTTTGATTGGAGCAAAGTCATTTGCTTTTGGCCGAATTGAAGGGACTCAAACGAGCCAATTGTATGGATTTACACTTTTAGTAGTTGAAGGGATCTTGTTCTTGGTATTCATAATGCTTGTAGAAATGATTCGAATGAGGAGGAAGAATGGCAAGAATATTTTTTAGTCTTATTGTCAAAAAATATAGTTTAAAACCCGTAAAGTACCAGATAGCTATACAGTCACTTTTTATAGGTTTTGTGTGTCTCTTAGGTGTTTTACCAGTTTCAATCAATGATACTGTTGTACAATTATCTATAAAGCAAGCTCTTGTTTTTGCATCAATGCTCTCTGTTAGTATTGGGTGTGTTAATGCATTTGTTGAGTTACAAGCTCACGAAACAAAACTGGTTTATTTGGTAAGCGGAAAAAGGATCTTAAGTTCAATTAGGATCCTGTTCGTAGAGTTATGTGATGTACTAATCCAATCAACCTTATATTTCATTGTACTGCTTGTATGGTTTCATTTTTTTAGTAGCGAAAATGGTGTCAGTTTAGAACTTTTCAGTTTCTATTTGATTGGCTCCATCCAATATTTTTTAATTTCTTACTTCTTAAGTTATTTTTTCAAAAGTCCAATGGGGAGTTTAGCTATTTTGCTGCTATTTCCTATTTTGGTACAACCATTCATAGAAAGAGTAGTGGAACCATTGACTAGTTATCTATTTTATAATATTGTTGCGGATACCATTTTAGGTAGTGCTTCCAATTTGCAACTCTGTACTTACGTTATTGGACTTGTATGCTCATTTGGAGCAACTCTCTACCTCTTGGTAAGGAATCAAGAAGTTAAGTAGTAAATTGATCACGTAAAAACAATACTGATGAGCAAACCTTGCTAATTTTGTATATCATGGACACTGATGTTTATTACGTATTGCATTGTTTTAGAATAAAAGACAAGACTTTCGAAGTAATTGCGAGAGTCTTGTTTAGTTTTCGCTCTAATTTGTGTCCAATTAATTATTTTGTAATATGTTGTTTTCCCTTTCATTCCTCATCTCAGAGAATTCTAGTGATTTATGGTAAAATAAGGTCTATATATGTGAGGACAAAGAGATGATTAATCGAGTAACAGATAACAAATTTAAACTAGTATCCAAATACCAACCGTCTGGGGATCAACCGCAGGCTATTGAGCAACTGGTGGATAACATCGAGGGAGGAGAAAAGGCTCAGATCCTGATGGGGGCGACTGGTACGGGGAAGACCTACACCATGAGCCAGGTCATCGCTCAGGTCAATAAGCCGACCTTGGTCATTGCCCACAATAAAACCCTAGCAGGCCAGCTCTATGGAGAGTTCAAGGAATTTTTCCCTGAGAATGCGGTTGAGTACTTCGTATCTTACTACGATTACTACCAGCCAGAAGCTTATGTGCCCTCTAGCGATACCTATATCGAAAAAGATAGTTCGGTCAATGATGAGATTGACAAGCTTCGTCACTCAGCAACATCAGCATTGTTAGAGCGTAACGATGTGATCGTTGTCGCTTCTGTCTCTTGTATCTATGGTTTGGGTTCTCCCAAAGAATACTCGGACAGCGTGGTCAGCCTGCGCCCAGGTCTGGAGATTTCTCGTGATAAACTGCTTAATGACCTAGTGGATATCCAGTTTGAGCGCAATGACATCGACTTTCAACGGGGGAAATTCCGTGTTCGTGGGGATGTGGTCGAGATTTTCCCAGCTTCGCGTGATGAACATGCCTTCCGGGTGGAGTTTTTCGGGGACGAAATTGACCGCATCCGTGAGGTTGAAGCTTTGACGGGTCAAGTCCTTGGTGAAGTGGACCACTTGGCTATTTTCCCAGCCACTCACTTCGTGACCAATGATGACCATATGGAAGTAGCCATTGCCAAGATTCAAGCGGAACTAGAAGAGCAGTTGAAGGTCTTTGAAAAAGAAGGAAAACTCCTAGAAGCTCAACGCTTGAAACAACGGACAGAGTACGATATTGAAATGCTGCGGGAGATGGGCTACACCAATGGCGTCGAAAACTACTCCCGTCATATGGATGGCCGGAGTGAAGGAGAGCCTCCTTACACCCTTCTTGACTTCTTCCCAGAAGATTTCCTCATCATGATCGATGAAAGTCACATGACCATGGGACAGATCAAGGGCATGTATAATGGAGACCGCTCGCGCAAGGAGATGCTGGTCAACTATGGCTTCCGTTTGCCGTCTGCTCTGGATAACCGGCCACTGCGTCGGGAAGAGTTTGAAAGCCATGTCCACCAGATTGTCTATGTGTCAGCGACACCAGGTGACTATGAGATGGAACAAACCGATACTGTCATCGAGCAGATCATTCGTCCGACAGGTCTACTCGATCCTGAGGTGGAAGTGCGTCCGACCATGGGTCAAATGGACGATCTCTTGGGTGAGATCAATGCGCGTGTTGAACGGGGAGAGCGGACTTTTGTCACCACCCTGACCAAGAAGATGGCAGAAGACTTGACCGACTACTTCAAAGAAATGGGGGTCAAGGTCAAATACATGCACTCGGACATTAAGACCTTGGAGCGGACCGAGATTATTCGTGATTTGCGTCTGGGTGTCTTTGATGTCTTAGTCGGAATCAACCTCCTTCGTGAAGGAATTGACGTACCAGAAGTTAGCCTAGTTGCTATCCTTGATGCTGATAAGGAAGGCTTTCTTCGTAATGAGCGTGGATTGATTCAGACCATCGGTCGTGCTGCTCGTAATAGTGAAGGTCACGTGATCATGTATGCGGACACCATGACCCAGTCTATGCAAAAAGCCATCGATGAAACAGCCCGTCGTCGGAAAATCCAGATGGCTTATAATGAAGAGCATGGCATTGTACCACAAACCATCAAGAAGGAAATCCGTGACCTCATTTCTGTTACCAAGGCTGTGGCCAAGGAAGAGGACAAGGAAGTGGATATCACCAGTCTCAACCGCCAAGAGCGCAAGGAACTGGTCAAGAAACTGCAAGGTCAAATGCAAGAAGCCGTCGAAGTGCTTGACTTTGAACTAGCAGCCCAAATCCGAGATATGATGTTGGAAGTCAAGGCTTTGGATTAGATAGGATAAAGCGAATGAAGATTATCATTAAAACAATGGAAACTCCTGAAGAGATAGAAGGAAAATCTCTCGTTCATTGGCAAACGTGGAGAGAGGCTTATGACGATCTTTTACCCGCGGAATTTCAGGAGACGATGACATTAGATAGATGTCGTTTCTTTAGTCAAAAGTATCCAGAAAATACCTTGATTGCGATGGATGGAAAGAAGGTCGTTGGATTTATCAGCTATGGAAATTTTCGTGATGAGGCCATTCAAGCTGGTGAAATCATCGCCTTATATGTTTTAAAAGATTACTATGGAAAAGGTGTGAGTGAACAGTTATTGCATGCTGCATTTGCTGTTCTCGATCATTTCTCTGAAATTTATTTATGGGTATTGAAAGATAATAAGCGAGCCATTGCTTTCTATCAAAAAATGGGTTTTACTTTTGATGGCCAAGAAAAAATACTTGAACTTGGAAAACCTGTTAAGGAATTGCGGATGAAGTGTTCTTCGAATAAAAATTCCTAAAGGACCTATCTATCAATCTTTGAACCATTATCAATTAATCAAGTAAAAAAATAAAAGAGATAGAATGAACCAAAGAAATGAAGGAGAAGACGAATGAAAATTCTGGTCATCAATGGACACCCGGATAAGGAAAGTTACTGTCAGGCTATTTTTCAAACCATTGTCGAAACGATTGAATCAAATCGCCACGAGCTCCAAGTGATCAGTCTCAATGAAGAGGACTTTGATCCTGTCCTTCGCTATGGTTATCGAAAGCGGATGGAGGAAGATTCCTTTATCCTTCGTTCTCAAGAATGGATACAATGGGCGGATCACCTGATCTTTGTCTATCCTATCTGGTGGAGTAGTATGCCGAGCCTCATGAAGGGCTGGATCGATCGGGTCTTTACACCGGGGATTGCCTACTCTGCTAATGATCAGGGGAGTTTTATATGGAATTACCTGAGAGGCAAGCAATTCAAGAAGTTACTTAAAGGGAAAACAGCCAGTATTTATGCGACCTCCATGGCGCCTACTTGGTGGTATAAGATCTTTTCAGGCCCTCTCAACATTCCAGATAGTTATGGTATTTCTGTCTTAAAGAATGCCGTCTTGAACCACTGTGGGATCAAAACCAAGCGCGTCTGTATCTTGGGAGAAGTCGGTCGGGATGTGAACACCGCTAGCATGCGAGAGAAGCATCTTCAAAAGGTAGCAGAAGAAGTGAAAAAACTCTGATCCTGTCCTCGTCTTTGTTGGACATGTCCAGGCAAGCGGTTGTATTCTTAACGGATGTTGGATAAAATAGGAATAAAATCTATTAGAAATAGGGGAAATAAATATGTTTCTATTTATGTATATGATCTATGTCATCTATTCCATTTCACAACTGAAAAAAGAAGATAAAAGGGTCTCTCTTATTACGAAGATTGTCGTTTATAGTTTATTGGTTTTATCATTGGTTAAGATCTATTTCGGCTTAGTGGCATTTATATTTTCCCCTTTACCACTAATTGGTTCTATAGTTTCTTTTGCTCTTGGCGGTATGAGACTCGTTCTTAGAATAGTTATAGCTCTTAGCTTACTTTTATTATCGCTAAGTCTATTTTTAGATAGTAAAAAAAATGATCCAGATGCGCCTCAAATTGATCATTGGATTCGATTGGGTTATCATATTCTGTTGATGTTTCTTTAGGAGATCCAGTTTAAACCAATTATTACGAAGGGGAGATCAAACATGAGAAAGTATCTGAACCTGTTTATGATCATGTATCTGATTTTGCTACTTTTTGTTTTTGTCAACTTCCTATTAAGATTGTTTGGCTACGCATTTACGCCACTTCTTTGGAATCCCTGGCTGTATCTAGGAGCTGTGACGGCTATTAGTCACATTTGGTATCGTTTCTATCGAAAACATACTCCAAATTGGAAGAACCTTGTTAGTGTTCTTTTGAGTCTCTTTGCTATGGTGATTCTGGTATTTTTCATTGAGTTGTTCTTTACCTTTGATGGCCATGGTCCGGTAACAATTCACTCGGAATATTCGTTAAAAGAGAAGACCATTGTCTTTGAGAGAGGCTTTCTTTTGGATATTTTTGATGAATACCATGAGCTGGTAAATCCCTTTGTGATGAAGAAAGAGATACAAAAGAAGGTTTATATTGATTAATTGTTAATATCATAGAAAGGAAATTTATGTCACGCGCAACATCTACTGTACTTACTAATCTTTGTTTGGTAGAAGATCCTAAGGATGGAAAAGTAGTCCTCCAATACCGCTCGCCAGAGCGTTACAAGAAATGGTCTGGCTATGCCTTTCCTGGAGGTCATATCGAGGAAGGTGAAAGTCTTGCAGAATCCGTCATTCGTGAAGTTTACGAAGAGACAGGACTGACAATTGCAGATCCAAAACTCGTCGCAGTCAAAGATTGGCCATTAGACGATGGAGGCCGCTATATTGTCTTTTGCTACAAGGCAACAAGATTCTCAGGCCAACTCAGATCATCTGAAGAAGGAGAAGTTTCTTGGGTTGAGAAAGACCAATTAGAAAAGTTGGATTTATCCTACGACATGCTTCCTTTGCTGGAAGTGATGGAAGACCCAGATTTGTCCGAGTACTATTATCGCAAATGGACAGATGACGGCTGGGAAAAATTAAGATTTTAAGCAAAGGGCTAGAGGGATCTAGCTTTTTTTGCTTGTAAGGTAAAAGAAGAAAGAATATTCTATTCGTGCTTGAATCTGCTCAGAAAAAGTACTATAGTATAAGCATAAAATACAATTGTAATCTTTCATACTGTGAATAGAAAGAAGGCAAGATATGAAATTACAATTTAGAATCCTGATAGGAATTTGCTTCTTGATCGGTGCCTTAGTCTTTGCCTTTAAAAAGGAATGGTTATACGCTTTGCTGTTGCTTTTGGTTGGGGCTTATTACCTATATAAAGGAGTACGTCGATGAAGAGTGAGTGTTTAAACATCAAGGGGCTAAATGTTTGGTATAAAAAAGACAAGCCCGTTATAAAAGACACGAATTTGCTTGTACCCAATCATTCTGTAGTAGGGTTGATTGGTCGAAATGGAGCTGGGAAGACAACCTTGCTAAAAGCTTTAAGTAGTGTTTTTGATCATCGGCAGTATGCAGTTGAGACTGTTACCATAGAAGACAAGGCAACCTCTTTTCATACGAATTTCTATAAGAGCCGTACCTATACAGTTTTTACTGAAAACAATAGTTTTTTAAACTGGGATTTTGTTCACTATTTTAATTTTGTCTGTCGTTTGTATCATCGAAAGAGAGATGAAACGTTATTGCAGGACCTGATCTCAGGCTTTCATTTTGAAGAATTTCTCAACATCGACATTGGTAGTTTGTCAACGGGAAATAAGAAGAAAGTCTTCTTGATCACAGCTTTTTATCTCAAAACTCCTCTCCTTATTTTGGACGAACCATTTGATGGCCTTGATTTTGATGCGACAGAATTTCTATATGGTTTGCTATTGCAGTATAAAGAAGAAGGCTCTATTCTGATGAGTTCGCATATCGCAGAGAGTATCGTTCGGGTGTGTGATACAGCTTATTCTATTGAAGATGGTCACCTAGACGCGATAGAATCGAATTTAGAAGATTGGTTTCGTGACGTCAATCGTCAGAGGGGGTAGAGCATGCTACTAGCTATTTTTAGAGATTTGGTATCCAAAAATCGGCTCTTCTTGTTCTTAACTTCCTTAGCCTTTGCTCTTTATTACCATCTTGTTGGGGCAAAATTTTCTACAAGCTTTCAAGTCTTGCTGATCAGTACGGCTATTGTTACTGCTCTATCAACCTTTCAATTACTGTATTCCTATTTTTCGATGGACAGGGTCCAAGCATACTACCAGCTTCCTTTGTCTCTCAATCGTTTTAAAGGGTCTTTTCTGACGGTAACCTTTCTTCTCAATTTACTAGAGCGCGTGCTGTTATTGATCCTCTTTTTAGGAGTCAGGTTAGACCTGCTACAATCCTTTAAGCTCGTCCTTCTTTCTTTACTGGTGATACTAAGTGTGTTTTATGTCTTTATCCAGTTCAATACCAGGCCAAGTCTTCTAGGAGGGGGTATCATTTTTGTAACGACTGTTCTCACAGTATCTTCTTTATGGGTCCAACAAGTGTCCTATATGATCTTACTTTCAGCCCTCGTTGCTGTCTTTATTTTTAAAAATGAGGACTTGATCGCGATTTCAAAAAATGATCAGCTGCTCGTTTCAAAGAGAAGAAGTGGAAATTATTTTTGGATTTCCTTGTTTCAAGAGCGCTATTTTTCCATCAATTTTATCTTTACTCTCATCTTCCTCCTTCTCATTCTGATACAGGATTATGAGGCTCCATTAAAAATCATCATCCTTTTAACGATTGCTTCTGTCAATACGCCATTAACCACTCTCATTTCCGCTGATAAAGATTTGATTGATCATGTTAAGTCACTTCCTAAGAGTCGGTTCTTTTACTTGATGTATTACCGTGTATTGCTGACTTATTTCTTAGCTGTGAATCTATTTGTTGCTCTATTATTAAAAATGGTGGTCATGCCTAATTTGGGGATTCTATTTTTACTAGGAGTCATGATTCTAGCAGTAGTGGAAGCTTTTTTGCACTTACTGATTGAAATCTATTTCCCTTTAAGAAAATGGAATTTAAAGAGGGAATGTTGGAAGCACCCAAGAAAATACATTGTGCCTAGTATCGTCTTCTTACTTAGTTGGAGTCTCCTTTTCTGCTTCTAAGGAATTGCCCCTTTGCTTGTATCTGCTTCTTAATTGTAGTATGATAGAGGAGTTGAAAAGATGCTAGAAAAGGTGGCAAGTAATATGAAAGATTTTCACTTTGATGCAATTGCTGCATTTGAAAATTACGAAATCGAAAAGATGAGAGATGGTCATGTAGTGGTGACAACCAAGGTCGTGGAATCATCTCTCAATTATTATGGAAATGCGCACGGAGGCTATCTCTTTACCCTGTGTGACCAAGTTAGTGGGTTGGTCGTGGTTTCTCAAGGGGTCGATGGGGTGACCTTGCAATCCTCGATCAATTACTTGAAAGCAGGGCGTCTGGGGGATGTCCTCACGATCCATGGCGAATGTGTCCACAGTGGACGGACGACTCGAGTAGTGGATGTCGATATTACCAATCAAGACGGGGCCAATGTCTGCAAGGCAACCTTTACGATGTTTGTTACGGGAGTGAGAGATGAATCCGCACAAGTACGCATTTAAAAACTATATTTTTGATTTTTATGGAACCTTGGTCGACATCGAAACCGATGAGTCGAGTCCCATTTTATGGGATACCATGGCTCAGATCTACCAATCCTACGGGGCAAGCTATACAGGAGAAGTCTTGCGACTGCGTTATAAAGAGTTGGTGCAACAAGCCGAAGAAGACTTGGCTAAGGAAAAACAAGTTGCCTACCCAGAGATTGATCTGACGGTCATTTTTGTGCAATTGTATTTAGAAGGTCATCCAAGCGGGAATAGTGTTTCCCACCTCAAAGAGTGGGGACGTTTGATTGCGCGGACTTTCCGTGTCCTTTCTCGCAAACGGTTGGAGCTTTATCCTCACACGAAAGAAGTATTAGAGGATATGAAAGCCGCAGGTTGCCGAATCTTTCTCTTATCCAATGCCCAAGCAGTTTTTACCAATCCGGAGATTGATTTGGTTGGCTTGAGAGAACTTTTCCATGCCATTTACTTGTCGTCTGATGCAGGTATTCGAAAACCTCAGCCAGATTTTCTCTTGGAAGTGATGAAAGAACACCAGTTGAACCCTGAGAAAACGGTCATGGTGGGGAATGACTTTACAACAGATGTCGCTGTTGCCCAAAGTATCGGGATGGAGAGTATCTTGATCAATACCTTCCCGTACTCTGATGCTGAACTGCGCGAGAAGAATCAAGCAGGTGTGCGGGTGATTCGAGATATTCAAGAATTGCAGGAAGATTGAGAAATATCATCGATGTAGGGAGGCCAAGTCGCCTCTTTTTTTCATGAAAATGCTACAGTCGAGCAGGATTTGTCAAATTTTCGCTTTCATGGTATACTATGAAAGTTAATTTGAATAAGGAGATAAAAATGAATAACTTACCAAACTGTCCAAAATGTAACTCTGAATATGTCTATGAAGATGGAGCGCTCTTGGTGTGCCCAGAGTGTGCCTATGAATGGAACCCAGCTGAGGTCGAAGAAGAAGAGGGTGTCGTAGCGATTGATGCCAACGGAAACAAATTGGCTGATGGCGATACGGTGACCTTGATCAAAGATTTGAAAGTGAAGGGTGCACCGAAAGATTTGAAACAAGGAACGCGCGTGAAAAACATCCGTATCGTGGAAGGAGACCACAACATCGATTGTAAGATTGATGGCTTTGGTGCAATGAAACTCAAATCAGAATTTGTGAAGAAGATTTAAAGAACAGTACACAAATTAATAGAGTTGTTTAAGTTTATAATGGAACTTTCCGCTGTGAGAAAAGTACTTGAAACAGTATTGTTTCAAGTACTCGGGAGTTTTGAAACTTTAGGTTCAAAACTAAGTCATGGAACTTCGTAGAAGTTCGCTGACGTCCGTCCTCACTTAAGGAAAGTTCCTGATTAAACTAAAGGGCCTAGCCCATTTTCTTTCAGGAGAATACTATGAAATCCAAACTATTATTTAGCTATCGTTTTCTATTGCTTATTTTGAGTGTACTTGGCGTTTATCTACAACTGACCAAGCATGGTGGTTTTGGCATGATGCTCTATTACACCATTTTATCCAACATGTTGGTCATGTTCTTTATGGGAGACATGGTTTGGCGCATGGTTCGAGGTCGTTCGACCCAGACTCAGGGCTACCTTCGTATGAAAGGCGCAGTTACCATGTCCATTATGATCACCTGTGTCATCTACCACTTTATGTTGGCGCCTCTTGCGACGCCAGAGAAGTTTTATCGTTTGGAAAACTTCCTTTGTCATTACATCGTTCCTTTGATGTTCTTCTTTGATACCCTAGTGATTGATAAAGCCAAGCAATATCGTAAGTTCGATCCCTTCCTTTGGACCTCGATTCCCCTGGCTTACATGCTCTTTGCCCTTCTCAATGGGTTAGTCTTGAAGTGGCTGATTCCAGGTGCAAAAGATAGTCCCTTTGCCTATTTCTTTATCAATGTTACTAAATACGGCTGGGCCTTTGTGGGCAAATGGGTGGTGATCATTTTTATCGCCTACCTCTTAGCTGGCTATGTGCTCTATGGGATCAAAAATATCAAGCGGAAATCGGATGTTTCTGAGTAAAAGCCGAACATTATTCAGACGAAAAGTCATGTTTTTAAATTTTTTTGAAAAAAGTTGAGTTTTTTCTTGCATGTCATTTGAAACTGTGATATAGTTATCTCAATTAAATAAATCCTTTAATCCTGTCCCGTGAGGCAGGCAAGGAGACTGTGAAAAACAATGGCTAGGACCATAGGGCGAGACTCTATCCTCTTAGACCATCCATTTGCTGAACCTCCTTGAAAAAGGAGGTTTTTCTTTTACAACTAAGGAGGACTGAATGAAAACCAAAGAAGTCGTTGATGATTTGACGATGAAACGGGCCATTACCCGAATCACCTACGAAATCATTGAACGAAACAAAGATTTAAGCCAGATTGTGCTGGTGGGGATCAAGACGCGTGGTGTTTACATCGCTCGCCGGATCCAAGAACGCCTCTCTCAGCTGGAACAAATCGATGTCCCTGTAGCAGAACTAGATACCAAGCCTTTCCGAGATGACATGAAGGCGACAGAAGATACGACGGTCTTACCAGTTGATATCGCTCATAGAGAAGTCATTTTGATCGATGATGTCCTCTATACAGGTCGCACGATACGCGCTGCCATTGACAACCTGGTCAGTCACGGTCGTCCTGCTCGAGTAAGTCTTGCGGTTCTAGTCGACCGTGGGCATCGGGAGTTGCCGATTCGTCCGGACTTTGTTGGGAAAAATATCCCGACAAGTAAGTCAGAGGAAATCATTGTCGAGATGGTGGAGCTAGACGGTCAAGACCGCGTCCTCATCAAAGAAGCTTAAACAAATTATAAACTATTTGCATTCACATTATAAAAGGAGAATCAACATGTCTGAAAATCAAATCGCTCTTAAAAACCTTGTCTCAATGGAAACTCTTACCAATGAAGAAGTAATGGCATTGATCAAACGTGGGATTGAGTTCAAAAACGGAGCTAAAGCATCCTACGAAGACCAACACATCATCTCAAACCTTTTCTTTGAACCTTCAACTCGTACCCACAAAGCCTTTGAAGTGGCAGAGTTGAAATTGGGATGTGATCTCCTTGACTTTGATGTGAAGACAAGTTCTGTGAACAAAGGGGAAACACTTTACGATACCATCTTGACCATGTCAGCTCTTGGAGTAGATGTCTGTGTCATCCGTCACCCTGAAGTGGACTACTACAAAGAATTGGTTGAAAGCCCAACGATCACAGCCTCTATCGTCAATGGTGGGGACGGTTCAGGTCAACACCCAAGCCAAAGCTTGCTTGATTTGATGACCATTTACCAAGAATTCGGTCACTTTGATGGCTTGAAAGTTTGTATCGCTGGGGACTTGGATCATTCACGTGTGGCAAAATCAAATATGCAAATCTTGAAACGTTTGGGAGCAACCCTTTACTTTGCAGGTCCAGACGAATGGAGAAGTGCGGAATTTGAAGACTATGGAAGTTTCGTCACTATCGATGAAGTCATTGAAGAAGTAGATGTGATGATGTTCTTGCGTGTGCAACACGAACGTCATGATTACGAATCACTCTTCTCTAAAGAAAACTACCACCGTCTTCATGGTTTGACTCAAGAACGTTATGACCGTATGAAAGATACAGCGATCCTGATGCACCCAGCACCAGTCAACCGTGACGTTGAAATTGCGGACCACTTGGTAGAAGCTCCTAAATCACGTATCGTAGAACAAATGACCAACGGTGTCTTTGTTCGTATGGCCATCATTGAAGCCGTCCTTAAAGGTCGCGGTGCAAAATAAGATAACTGAAAATTCATTGAAAGGAAAGAAAGAGGACAGAGTAGAGAGCTACATGGAATCTGACTTTCCTTTTTTTGAGGAACTATGATAAAATTGGATTAGTGTAAAAGAAGGGAGGGGTTCGATGAAACGATTATTGGTCCTAGAGGATGGGACTGTATTTGAAGGAGAAGCCTTTGGTGCAGACTTATATGTGACTGGTGAATTGGTCTTTACGACAGCCATGACAGGCTATCAAGAATTGATCACGGATCAGGCTTTTAGTGGCCAGATCCTCTCCTTTACCTTTCCAGTTATTGGCGCAGCAGGGATCAATCGGGATGATTCTGAATCGATTACGCCGACATGTTTGGCGGTAGTCGTTCAGCATCTGGTGGAGATGCCGAGCAATTGGCGGCAGCAGATGACCTTGGATGAATTCTTGAAGCGAAAAAAAATCCCTGGTATTGTAGGGATTGATACGAGACAGGTGGCAAAAATTGTCCGCAAGTATGGACGGATGAAGGCAACGGTCATTAACAAGGGGGATTCGATCGAGCATATTTTGGATCAGTTGCGAGCGACAGTCCTTCCCAAAGACCAAGTGCGTCAAGTCTCGACAAAAACGGCCTATGCTGTACCGGGTTTTGGTAAGAGTATTGCCTTGATCGATCTAGGGGTCAAACACTCTGTCTTACGCCAGCTGAGTCAAAGGGACTGTAATGTCACGGTCTATCCCTATGACATCTCTTATGATGAACTGATGGAACAGCAGCCCGATGGCGTTATTTTATCCAGTGGGCCTGGAGATCCCCATCAGGTGAAAAAACTCTGTCGCTTGATCCAAAAAATCAATGGTCAAATTCCGATCTGGGGCATGGGCTTGGGAGCACAGGTACTAGCTCAAGCTTATGGAGCGGAGCTAGCTCCCATGGAAGTTGGACACTTCGGATTAAATATTCCTGTTCGTGAAATTGCGACAGGAAAAATTGAGATGACTAGTCAAAATCACTTGTATAGTATCGCACGCGATAGCCTACCCCATGATTTATTGGTCACGCATGAAAACGTCAATGACCATAGTATTGAAGCTTTTCGCCATCGTTACCAACCGATTTTTGGGGTTCAATTCCAAGTGGATGCTAGTCCAGGCCCAAGGGAAAATCTCTATTTTTATGATGAATTTTTAGAGTTGATTGATGCCAAAATTCACGAAAGTAGAAGGGAGAAGGAATGATGAAACAAAACCAGAAATTGCTTCTCCTATGTGGAGATTCTTATCAGGATATTAGCCTCTTGGCTGCGGTACAGGAAACACAAAAACTGAATGCCAAGGATGGGAATGCTCTTGTCCTATACCTGGGCGAAGAAAATGCTTTTACACAAGAAGCTGCAGATCAGGTTGTAGTCTGTAAGCTCAAGCTGGATGCTCTTAAGACGACTCTTCTTTCCTATACTGGATCTCGCTTGCTCTTAGCCTTTGCGGATAAACAGATTTTGAATCTCTTGTTTCGTTTGGAAGAAACTGGATTTTTCAAAGACGCATCGATTAGGATTATTGGACCGAGCCTCCAACGCTACCGGACCTTTTATCAGCAGGCGGATCAACGACGCCTCTTTCAAGAGCTGGGCTATCAGGTACCCGCTTCCGCACTGGTTGGTTCAGTTCGAGAAGCCATCGAGTTTTCTGAAGGCATTCAATTTCCCATTATGATCTGGCCGGTAGCGAGTAAGCAAGGGCAGGGGCGAAAGATTGCTCATAACCTGGATGATCTGTGCGAAGCAGTGGAAACGGGACTTTCAGTCTCTCCAAGTCAGCAGTGTTTGCTAGAGTTTTCGACCTATGGCTTTAAGGAATTGGATTTTGTCGTCATGCGCGATCGCGAAGACAATCACTACCTGGCGGCCTCTATTGAAAGTATTGATCCTGTCGGGATCCACTCTAGTGACTCTTATCAATTTATGCCAGCTGTCACCCTGACAGACCGGGAGTTTCAAAATCTTCGTGAAGCAGCGATCCACATCAGTCGCTATTTGAAGCTGACAGGAGCCATTTCGATCAAGTTTGCTTTGGATCCGACGAGCTATGCTTTTTATATCCTAGAAGTTAATCCATTTGCTTCAGACAGTATCTCAATGGCCTCTATGGGCTTGGGCTATTCCTTGTTTGAGCAAGGAGTACAGTTGCAATTAGGGCGGTCTCTCGAGCATTTGCCTCATCCCCTATTAAAAGATCTAAAGGCTGTTTACGAACCGAGTTTGGACTATATCTTCTTTAAGATCCCGATTTTTTCTGATGCTGCTAAAAATGCCCGTCTCAATACCCAAATTCACTCTTATGGGGCAGTTTATGGATTTGGGAAGAGAATCGATGAAGCTTATCAACAAGCCCTAGAAACCATTAAAGATAAGAACTTGCTGACCATCCTTCCTGAGGAAATGAGCGATGATGAATTAATCCAGAAAATTGCTCGTCATATGCCACACCGGCTCTTCTATATCTTAGAAGCTTTGAAACGTGGTTTTGAGTTTGAGGAACTCTTGGATTTGAGTAAATTAGCACCTGTTTATTTGCAGGTCTTGGCCAATCTAGTGGAGTTAGATAAAGGAATAGAGGCTGAGACAAGTCCAGCCTTTCTTCCGGTTGAGCCATCAGCTGGCTTATATGAGGTCAAAGCGGGAGCAGCCTATTATCTGACCCAAAACGGAACCAATGAATCATTGAGTTTGGATGCTGCTTGTGTCTTGGTGGATGATCTAGAAATCCGTGATGAGCATTTTTACCAAAAGGTGCGAAAGCAGACGAAAGAGCTGATAGAAAAAGGACAACAGGTGATCTTACTCACGAATCGTCCTTTTACAGAATCTTTGGCAGATAAAGTCTACTATCTTCCGATCAATGAGACAAGCCTTCACCTGATTCAGAAAATTGATCAGGTCAAAGATATTGTCAAGCTTTCTAATAGACAATAAAGGATCCGGACAATCAATCCGAATCCTTTTTTGTTTCTTATTTTTTGGTCACAATACCGATAATGGTATCAACGGCGCGTTCCATGGTTTGGAGGCTAACGTATTCAAAGCGACCATGCATGTTTTCGCCACCGGCAAAGATATTTGGTGTTGGAATCCCCATAAATGAAATTTTAGATCCATCTGTACCACCACGGATCGGTTCAATGATTGGAGTGATTCCAAGATCTTCCATGACTTCCTTAGCAAGGGTAATCGGCGTCATATCTTTTTCAATCACTTGCTTCATGTTGTAGTACTGGTCTTTGAGGGTGAGGAGAACGCGTTCGCTACCGAGTTCCGCATTCATCTGATCAGCAATAGATTGCATAAGGTCTTTGCGTTTCTCAAAGCTTTCAGTTTCAAAGTCCCGAATGATGTAGCTGGCACTTGCTTCCTCGACAGTTCCATCGATGTTCATCAAGTGGTAGAAGCCTTCATAGCCTTCAGTTAATTCTGGACGTGCTCCTTCAGGGAGTTTGTTATGAAAATCAATGGCCAATTGAAGAGCGTTGATCATTTGACCTTTGGCTGTACCTGGGTGGACATTGCGTCCTTTGAAGGTGATTTCAGCTCCAGCTGCTGAGAAGGTTTCGTATTGAAGCTCTCCAAGAGGACCACCATCGACAGTATAGGCAAAGTCTACGTTAAAATCCTCTGCATCAAATTGATCTGCCCCGACTCCAATTTCTTCATCTGGACCAAAGCCGACACGGATTTCTCCGTGTTTGATTTCAGGATGAGCTGTCAGGTATTCAATAGCTGTCATGATTTCAGCGATACCTGACTTATCGTCTGCACCCAGAAGAGTAGTACCATCCGTCGTGATCAAGGTTTGTCCCTTGTAGTTGTTCAAATGAGCAAAATCAGCTGGATCGAGTGTGAAACCAGAGTCACCAAGGGTAATGACACCCCCATCATAATTCTCAACAATTTGTGGATTGACATTTTCGGCATTGAAGTCAGCGGTATCCATGTGAGAGATAAATCCAATCTTGCGTGTAAAGCTTGGATCATTAGCTGGAAGTGTTCCAATAGCATAGCCGTTTGGTAAATAGTAGACGTTTTGAAGACCCACGCGTTTCATTTCAGGGATCAAGACGTTTGTTGCAAAATCAACTTGTGATTGGGTGCTTGGAGTGGTTGTAGAATTTTCGTCTGAGCGTGTGTTAACTTTTACATAGGTAATAAAACGGTCCAACAAATTTTGGTATTTCATGATCATTCTCCTTTTTCAGTTTCAATTAATTTGTGAATAGCATGGGCCACGCCATCCTCATCATTGGTCAGGGTGATGAAGTCTGCGATTTCCTTGACAGCAGCATTGCCATTTCCCATAGCGACGCTGTAGCCAGCAAAACGTAGCATTTCAAGGTCATTATTGGCATCTCCAAGAGCCATGACCTGGTCTCTCCTGTAACCTAATGTTTGACTTAATGCTTGAAGAGCAGAAGCCTTGCTGGCACCTTTTGGCAGAATTTCAAACAAGATATCCTGTGAACGTACAGTGTTAAAATCGGACTCTAATGCAGCCTCGTGCTGAGCTTGGAAGTCATCAATAGCAGAAGGAGCTCCTACGTACATGGCTTGAAAAATAGGAACAAGGTCAGGCAGATCTTCTTCTGAGACAGGTGTCGGTTTACTATTAACAATGCCCGCATCCATCGTGACAAGTTCACTGGCTTCAGGTGCAACCACTAGGTAGTGATCCATATCAAATAAGGTTAGCTGAACGTCTGTATCTTCCGTCAAAACTTGCAACCGGTGCATGTCCTCAAGGCTCAATTCTTCCTTGCCAATGATTTCCCAATTCTGAGTAGACAAGGTTGTACACCCGTTATTGATAATCATATAGTAGTTACCATCAGGTAGTCCAATCTCTTCAAAGATAGGACGTACACCCGCTAAAGGGCGCCCAGTACAGATCACAATGTCATAGCCGGCTTTATGGGCCCGGTGAAGAGCTTCAATATTGCCTTTAGAGAGAGTCTTATCCTCATGCAAAAGAGTTCCGTCCAAGTCAATCGCAATTAATTTAATCATTTGATTTCCTCCAAATCAAGAGGCACAAAGCCATCAATCACTTTTCCAATCACACCAGGTTCCTCATCTAGTGGAATGATTTGATCACTATATTTCTTATTGAGGGAAACCAGTCGAATACCGTTGGCCTCACGAAAGACACGTTTGATCAAGGTCTGTCCATCAAAATCAATGGCATAAATAGCCCCTGCCTGATCATAATAGGTTTGCTTGATTAACACAACGGCCCCTTTTTCGTATTTAGGCTCGAGGGAATCCGTATGAATCCAAAAAGCCAAATCGTAAGGAATCTTTTGATCAAACCACACGATATCAGCTTGCTTCTTATTTTGGTATGCTGCAAAAGAATCATAGACAGAATAAGAGTGGTATTGCTTTTCAATCTTCTGTCTTTCTTTTTGATGGGTCAAGAGACTTTTTCCATAAGAGAGAAGATTTTCTTGATTTCCTTCATCGAGCTGTTTATATAATCGTTCAATCTCTGAATCAATGACTACAAAATCATTGCGCAATCGAGGGTCAATATCAGCAACTGCTACCTGGAAAAAGGCTGCAATCTTCTCTAAATTTTCGGGAACGGGAAGAGAAGTTCCTTTTACATATCCAGTCAGGGTACTTGCAGGGATTCCAGTAATACGAGATAATTCGATCTGCTTTTTCCCTTGTTCTTTCAGTAATTCTCTAATCTTTTCCGATATAATCCGTAATGCCTCTTTGTCTTGAGGGCTTGCTTTTCCACGACCTCTGGCCAACGTACTCACCTCCTTGTATTTACCCTTACTATTATAATGAATTAAATCGAAAAAGTAAATAGAAATCCCTGAGAAATGCGAAAAAAGATGAATTTGATCTAAATCGGATTTTCATTTTGAATTTTATCAGATATTCCTTTACTTTTTGAGGAAAATGATCTAAGATAATACCATAGGGTTCATGGAGGTGAAGGTATGATTCGTACTGTTCAAGTCAAAGATGCAGGTCAAATTAGAGATTTATGTCACCAAGCATTGGGGTATGATTCGACCCTGGAGAAAGTGGCAGCTCAGATTGATAAATTTAATTCGCCAGATTCGGGTCACTTTTGCTTTGTTTATGAAGAGGACCAAACAGGACGTATTCTTGGTTATGTGGAAGCGGAAGTTTATGAAAGTCTCTATAGTGACGCTGGTCTAAATGTTTTGGGACTTGCTGTTTTCCCTTCTGCTCAAGGACGTGGGATCGGTCGCCAATTGATGGAGCGAGTTGAAGAACTTGCCAAAAGCAAGCATTATGCTTTTATCCGTTTAAATTCTGCCTCTCATCGTAAAGAAGCGCATGTCTTTTATGAACGGATTGGATATGAGGGAAATAAAACGCAAAAGCGATTTTTGAAAATAATGAATTAAGATAGGCAAAGGCCTATCTTTTTTGTTATAATGAAGAGTACGATTAAATTTACTAGGAAGATGATTATGCCAAATTTTGAAGAATTAAAAAAACGACAAGAGAAGATTCGGAACTTCTCGATCATCGCCCATATTGACCACGGAAAGTCAACCTTGGCCGATCGAATCTTAGAAAAAACCGAAACCGTGTCTAGTCGCGAGATGCAAGCCCAACTCCTAGATAGCATGGACCTGGAACGGGAACGTGGGATTACTATTAAGCTGAACGCCATCGAATTGAACTACACGGCTAAAGATGGGGAAACCTATATCTTCCACTTGATTGACACACCAGGACACGTGGACTTTACCTATGAGGTTTCGCGGTCGCTTGCTGCCTGTGAAGGTGCCATTCTCGTAGTGGATGCCGCTCAAGGGATTGAAGCCCAGACTCTAGCCAACGTTTACCTGGCGCTGGACAATGATTTGGAAATCCTGCCAGTCATTAATAAGATTGACTTGCCAGCTGCAGATCCAGAACGTGTGCGCACAGAAGTAGAAGATGTCATCGGCTTGGATGCTAGTGAAGCTGTCCTAGCCTCTGCCAAAGCTGGTATTGGGATTGAAGAGATTTTGGAGCAGATCGTTGAGAAAGTTCCAGCACCGACTGGGGATGTTGAAGCCCCTCTTCAAGCCTTGATCTTTGACTCTGTTTATGATGCCTATCGTGGGGTAATTCTTCAGGTCCGTGTGGTCAATGGAATGGTTAAACCAGGCGATAAGATCCAACTCATGAGCAATGGTAAGACCTTTGATGTCACAGAAGTTGGGATCTTTACTCCTAAAGCAGTTGGACGTGATTTCCTTGCAACTGGAGACGTCGGCTATATTGCGGCTTCTATCAAAACCGTTGCGGACACCCGCGTCGGGGATACGGTGACCCTAGCTTCCAATCCGGCAAGTGAGCCACTACATGGATACAAGCAAATGAATCCAATGGTCTTTGCCGGTCTTTACCCAATCGAATCTAACAAATACAATGATCTTCGTGAAGCCTTGGAAAAATTGCAATTGAATGACGCCAGTCTTCAATTTGAACCGGAAACTTCTCAGGCCCTCGGTTTTGGTTTCCGTTGTGGTTTCTTGGGTCTCCTTCATATGGACGTTATCCAGGAGCGCTTGGAGCGTGAGTTCAACATTGACTTGATCATGACAGCACCGTCTGTTATCTACAAGGTCAATTTGACAGATGGAGAAGCACTGGATGTCTCAAACCCTTCTGAGTTTCCAGATCCAACCAAGATCGCATCGATCGAAGAACCGTATGTCAAAGCACAAATCATGGTGCCACAAGAGTTTGTCGGGGCTGTGATGGAACTGGCCCAACGCAAACGTGGGGATTTTGTGACCATGGATTACATCGATGAAAATCGGGTGAATGTCATCTATCAAATTCCCCTGGCAGAAATTGTCTTTGATTTTTTTGATAAATTGAAATCTTCTACTCGTGGCTATGCGAGCTTTGACTATGAGTTGTCTGAATACCGTCCATCTAAATTGGTTAAAATGGATATCCTTCTCAATGGCGATACCGTCGATGCCCTCAGCTTTATCGTTCACAAGGACTTTGCCTATGAGCGTGGTAAGTTGATTGTTGAGAAACTCAAGAAGATTATCCCTCGTCAACAGTTTGAAGTGCCTATCCAAGCAGCCATCGGTCATAAGATCGTGGCCCGTACAGATATCAAGGCCCTTCGTAAGAACGTCTTGGCCAAGTGTTATGGTGGGGACGTCTCACGGAAACGCAAGCTTCTTGAAAAACAAAAAGCTGGTAAGAAACGGATGAAGGCCATCGGATCTGTAGAAGTACCACAGGAAGCCTTCTTATCTGTCTTGTCAATGGATGAAGAATAACATTTAAAGTGCCTCAAAAGGGCACTTTTTGTTTTAGGCTTGAAAAAAATGAACTGAAATAGAAAGGTTCCATCAGATGTGACACTTATCCTATTTTAAAATACCCACTTTCATGGTAGACTAGAGGAAAGAAAACGTTCTCAAGGAGGTTGAGCATGAAACGTAAATTATTGGTCACATCATTGACGATTCTTTCTGCCTGCACATTAATGGCTTGTAGTCACACTACTCAAAAGGACACAGCAGCTTCTTCTACAAAAGAAAGTAGCAGCAAAGTCGAAAAGCAAACAAGCAGCTCTTCGTCAAAGGATACTTCTTCTACAAAGAAAAACACTTCCAGTCAAGAAACCAAGCGAATTGGTAATGCAGATTATGGATACATCGATATTCCAAGTAAATGGTTCAAGTTCACGGATATCGATGGGACAGAAGCTGTCCAATATACAGATGGCAGTGGCTATAATATTGTCACCTTGAACAGCTTTACGCGGGAAAAGGCCAAAGTTCCTGCGGATATCGAGTTTAATGCTGGATTTCTAGCCAAGAAACTGGCCGTAATGTGGCAAGATAATCAGGATGTTGGGAAGATGACGGGAGCGCGGACTAAAGTCGCAGGTCTGGACGCCTACCAGCTTCAAATTGTCATGAAATCTGGTCAATACCTGATTACCTGGATCTTCCAGAAGGGTGAAAAAGTTTATACCATTTCTTTTGAAGGGGATGCAGAAACCTTGAAAACCTTTATCCCATACATTGAAAACACTTGGAGCCTAGATGGAACAGGTGCCGTGACCGATTAATCAAGAGGAAGGTTGGCTTAAACTATCCAGTCTTCGATATTTGATAAGAATAACAGTATGACGCAGTGGTTGATTGGTATCTTTGTTCGCTTTTTAAGCTCCAAAGATAGCCTAATCAACTGTGCGGGGGTGGGAAAACGAACTCTCCTTATTAGTCGAAGTTCTGTCCCACTCCCTTTTTCACGGTCTTTGTGGTATAATGCTTCTATTGTTTAGAAGAGGAAATAGAGGATGACACAGGAAATTGATATTGAAAAATACCATCAGTTAGCTCTCCAAAAGCAAAAGGAGCACCGCAAGGTATTGGCAAATCTCAAGAAGAAGCCACCTAAGAATTTAGATAAAATAGCGCAAGAAATCCACGATGAAGTTTTCCAAGAAATCGATTGTACGGCTTGTGCCAATTGCTGCAAAACCTTAGGGCCCGATTTTAAGGAAGCCGATATCACACGGATCGCCAAATATTTCAAGATGAAGCTTCCTGCCTTTGAGGCTGAATTTCTTCAAGTTGACGAAGATGGGGACAAGGTTTTTAAATCCATGCCTTGCCCCTTTCTTGGTGGGGACAATCTCTGTTCCATCTATGATGTTCGACCAAAAGCTTGTCGGGAATTCCCTCACACCGATCGCAAGAAGATTTATCAGATCAACCATCTGACCATCAAGAATACCCTCACTTGCCCGGCAGCTTATTTATTTGTAGAAAAATTGAAGGATCGTTTGTAATGGCATATAGATTTTTACTTTTTGATTTGGACCATACCTTGTTGGACTTTGAATCTGCTGAAGAAACAGCCTTGACTCAGATGTTAGAAGACATGAATTTTCCAGATGTACAGGCCTTTAAGGATTACTACAAACCCATGAACCAAGGTCTCTGGAAGGATTTGGAGCAAAAGAAGTTGACCAAGCAAGAGCTAGTGGATAGTCGGTTTGCTATTGGGTTTGCCCACTTTGGAATCACAGTTGATGGAGCTGAGATAGCTCTTCGCTACCAAGATTACATCAGTCTTCAAGGGCAGTCTTTCCACGGTGCGGAGGAATTACTGGCTCGACTTGAAAAAGCGGGTTACCAGCTCTATGGTGCAACGAACGGAGTGACAGCCATTCAAGAAGGACGCTTGGCTCATTCTACAATCGCACCTTATTTCAAAGAGGTCTTTATCTCTGAGCAGCTTCATACTCAGAAACCTGAACCTGCATTTTTTGAAAAAGTTGGCCAACTGATTCCAGGGTTCAGCAAGGAAGAGACCCTTATGATCGGAGATTCTTTGACGGCGGATATCACAGGAGGAAATGCTGCGGGGATTGATACTGTCTGGTATAATCCTGATCACAAGGCAAATACCAGCCAAGCAGTGCCGACTTATACCGTTAGCAACTATCAAGAAATCGCCGATCTACTGATAAAATAAAAAAATTTAAATACTGTCAAGTTTTTTTCTTGACAGGTCTATAAAATGTGTTATAATAGATCATGTGCTAAATAGCTTGTCTATTTCACCGAAAATTAAAATATAGAAAAGAGACTTATAAAAATGGCAGTTAAAATTCGTTTGACTCGTATGGGTTCTAAGAAAAAACCTTACTACCGTATCAACGTAGCAGATTCACGTTCACCACGTGATGGACGTTTCATCGAAACAGTTGGAACTTACAATCCACTTGTTGAAGAAAACCAAGTAACTTTGAAAGAAGATCGCGTTCTTGCATGGTTGGCTGACGGAGCTCAACCTTCAGATACAGTTCGCAACATCCTTTCAAAAGCTGGTGTGATGAAGAAATTCCACGATTCTAAATTCTCAAAATAATTTTTTAAGTAGGTTGATGTATGGATACGATTGAAAATCTCATTATTGCAATTGTGAAACCCTTGATTTCACAACCGGATGCTTTAACCATCAAGATCGAAGATACTCCTGAATTTTTGGAGTACCATCTTGACCTTGATCCTAGCGATGTTGGTCGTGTAATCGGTCGAAAAGGTCGCACCATTTCTGCGATAAGAACGATTGTCTACTCTGTCCCAACTGAAGATAAAAAAGTAAGAATCGTTATTGACGAAAAATAAAAGGCGGGACTCTGTCCCGTTTTTTTGTTACAAGGAGAAGCTATGAAAGAAGTGACCATTCGGCAATTACAAGCCTATTTAAAAGAACATTACAAAGACAGTCGTACGGAAGAAGGTCTGTTTATCAAGCTCGTCGAAGAGGTTGGGGAAGTTGCCGAGGTCTTAAATGGTCGTTCTGGACGAAAAGAAGGGGTTAAGGACTCAAATGAGGAATTGTCCAAAGAACTGGCTGATATCATTCACTATACAGTCGCTATCGCAGCTATCAATGACATCGACCTCACTAAAACCATCTTTAAAAAGGATAAAACAGCAGCTGTCAAATACCAGCACGAGAAGGATTTGGAGCAGTTTCTAGCAGAAAAGAGCATTTGAGAAAATCCCTTGAACGTGATAAAATAGAGTGAATAAACTACACTGGAGAAATCATGAATTATTTTAACGTTGGGAAAATTGTCAATACCCAAGGCTTACAAGGTGAGATGCGGGTCTTGTCTGTGACAGACTTTGCGGAAGAGCGCTTTAAAAAAGGAGCAGAGTTGGCTCTCTTTGATGAAAAGGATCGTTTTGTCCAAACGGTAACCATTGCTAGTCACCGCAAGCACAAGAACTTTGATATCATCAAGTTTAAGGATATGTACCATATCAATGCCATCGAGAAATTCAAAGGCTTTAGCCTCAAGGTTGCGGAAGAAGACTTGACGGATTTGGAGGATGGCGAGTTTTATTACCATGAGATCATCGGCCTTGATGTTTACGAAAATGACCAGCTGATCGGTCAAATCAAGGAAATCCTGCAACCAGGTGCCAATGATGTCTGGGTCGTGAAACGCAAAGGAAAACGTGACCTTCTCCTGCCTTATATCCCACCAGTGGTCCTCAATATTGATATTCCAGGAAATCGAGTGGATGTGGATATCTTAGAAGGGTTAGACGATGAAGATTGATATTTTAACCCTCTTTCCAGAGATGTTTTCGCCTTTGGAGCATTCGATTGTCGGAAAGGCGCGTGAAAAGGGACTCCTTGAGATCAACTACCATAATTTCCGTGAAAATGCTGAGAAGGCGCGGCATGTGGATGATGAGCCCTATGGTGGCGGCCAAGGCATGCTCTTACGTGCTCAGCCCATCTTCGACGCCTTTGATGCGATTGAGAAAAAGAATCCGCGCGTGATCTTACTTGATCCAGCAGGTCGGACCTTTGATCAATCTTACGCAGAAGAATTAGCTCAAGAAGATGAATTGATCTTTATCTGCGGTCACTATGAGGGCTACGATGAGCGGATCAAAACCTTAGTAACGGATGAGATTTCACTGGGGGATTATGTCCTGACAGGTGGGGAACTTGCTGCCATGACCATGATTGATGCGACAGTCCGCTTGATTCCAGAAGTGATCGGCAAAGAGTCCAGCCACCAGGATGACAGTTTCTCTTCTGGCCTTCTAGAATACCCTCAATACACACGGCCTTATGAATACAGAGGAATGACGGTTCCTGATGTCCTCATGAGTGGCCACCATGAAAAAATCCGTCAATGGCGCCTCTATCAGAGTTTGAAAAAGACCTTGGAGCGTCGCCCTGACCTGCTAGAAAACTACGAATTGACAGCAGAAGAAGTGAAGATGTTGGAACAAATTAAACAAGAAGACTAACAGCGTCAACTGTTTTTCTTTTGCCCCAAAATTTTATGAAAAAAACTTTTTAAACCTACTAGTTATTGGTAACAAAATGTGGTATGCTAGGGGGTAGAGAAACTTCAAGAAAATGATTCAGTTTTGGGGGTGAGGTTAATGGGAAAGAAATTAGGAAAATCGGTTTTTACGACAGGAGTTGCGGCGACAACGGTACTGTCTGGAATGTTTCATCATAAGGCTAGTGCGGAAGAGGTCAAGCAAAATGATAATCCAGAAACCAACAGTACGGAAGTAGTCGAAAAACCAATTACAGTTGATGAGTTGAAGCAAATTACAGCTCAAAAAGGGCAAGTGGTGAAAGATGTCCACTACCAAGAGCAAAAAGTGATCGATGCTCAGACGGATGTTAGGGCGGCTGGTCAAGAGTTGGAAGAAAAGAAATCTGAAGTGACAGAGGCGGAAAACCTCATCGCAACGACTTCGAATGCACAAGTTCAGAAAGCAGAAAATGACGTTAAGGTGGCGCAAGCCTATGTGACCATCGAAGAGAATAAGGTTCAAGAGGCGGAAGCTGCACATGACCAAGTCGTAGAGGCTGTTCGTCAACAAGAAAACCAGGTCACAGCTCAAGAATCTTTGGTTGACGTAGCACAAAATGAATTAAATCAAGCCAAAGCGCCAATTTCTAATGATGAGAATGTGTTAAACCAAGCCTTGGTAGAGCAAAGTCAAGTCGAGCAAAGTATTCGAGAATCTCAAAATTATCTGGCAACCTTGCAAGCGAGTCAGCAAACCGGTTCAGATGCAGTGGCTCAAATTGAGAACGATATTCAACTGGCTCAAACGCGTCTGACAGATTTGAAAGCGGTCATCGCTACCAAGGAAACAGAATTGGCAGCCTTAGAACAAGCAGCGGCCAATAGCCCAGTTCAGTTGAGTCAAGCGACTTATGAAGGTTATTTGCAACACTTAGCCGAGAATGGCAATGAAGCTGCAGCGAGTGCTTTAGCCCTCTACAAGCGTGGTCGGGAAGAAGATGGCTTGACAGTTGGAGAGTCTGGATCTTTGCAAGCCAACCTTCGAGCTCTTGAAATTGCGGATGCCATCAATAGCTATCGTCGCAATGCCGGCTTGCCTGAATTGGAGCTGGATCCTTATTCCCTTCCTGCCAGTCAAGTACAGTTGGAATACTTCAAAAAAGCCAACTGGCATATGTTTAAGTATTTGCCAAACGAGAACATTGCATATGGCTTCTCACCTGCTGGTGCGGTTGACTTTTGGTACAATGAAAAAGCGGCTTATCAAGAAGTAGCGGCTCAATATGGTCTACCAACAGACGAAACTCAAATTGATGCCAACGATATCTATATGAAGATTGGGGCTGAGGCCTTTGCTAAGGTTGGTCATTACCTCCAAATGGTAGACAACAAAGCGACAGCTTTATCAGTCGCTTATGACCCTAGCAATGCCATGTCAGAAGCAGCTTTCTTACACAGCCCGGTCCATTCAGCAGTGTCAACCAGTGCACTCGCTTACCAATTGCGTCAGGGAGCTGGGGCCACGACGACAAGATCAGATGTGAAAGCAAAATCTGATGAAGTCGCTAATCTCAAGCTGGACAAGGCCAATCAAGAGTCTCAAATCATTATCTTGCAAGGTAAGTTAGAAGATGCCCGCCATGCCAATTCGAATGTGGCAGTAGAGATGGCCAATGTCCAAAAGACCATCCAAAATTACAAGATTCTTCTCGTTAGCAAGGACCATGCGGTTGAAAAGGCGAAGGCGACTCTTGATGTATCTCGAGGTCGGATTGAAGTAGCGATCCAACCAAAAGAAGCAGCCCTTCAAAAAGCGAAAGATTTGTTAGCGGCTGCGCGTGAGAAATTAGATCGTTTAAAAGCAGAAGAAGCAGAAAAAGCCCAAGTCGTTCAAGAAGCGCATGAGGGCTTGAAGGCAGCTCAAGAGCGCCTGGTTGCAGCTGAAAAACGTCTTTCTGACTTTAAAAATGCTCCAGAATTATTGGTCAAAGCCCAATCCGTTTTATCAGCTGCGGTGGCTAATTTAGAGAATAAAAAAGAAAAATTGGAAGAAGAATTCACAACTCTTCAATCTTATCAAAGTGTCGTGGAACTGTTGAATTCCCAATATGAAGATCTAGCGTCACGAATGGATCCAGCTATTTTAGAAGCAGCAGATATGCCAATGGATATCCGCTCAAGCAATCCAACAACTTTCTCGGATAGACCAACGGTTCTTCCAACAACTACCAATAGTCCACAAGTGCAAGCACCAACAGCTACTCCAGCTCCAAAACAAGAAGCCAAAGTAGAAGAAATCAAACCGAAAAAAGAAAACAGCCAAGCTGTGGCAAGTGCAGATTCTTCTAAATATGCAGTAGCAACAACAGGTGTTGCTGTCGGGCTACTTGCTGGATTGTTTGGTTTTAAGAAAAAGAAACAATCTTCAAAAAATGATTAAGACATACCGAAGATAGAGTGGATGCTTAGACACTTTATTGCTTAAAATCTTCAAAGAAGATATATGAGGGTGGGAAAAGAACTCGCTTAACAAAATGAGTTCTTTCCTGCTTTTTTTGTACACTTTTAGAATGTTTGAAAGAAAATGACAGAAAATGATAAAAAGTGTTGACATTTTTTGGAGATGGAGTATAATAGTCCTTGTAATCGATTGCAAAAGGAGGAGAAATGCTTAAGTCTGAACGAAAACAATTCATCCTCGAGAAGGTACTGAAGGAAAAATTTGTTTCCTTAGAAACCCTTGTACAAGAGCTGGGGACGTCTGAATCAACAGTTCGACGTGACTTGGATGAATTAGAAGCTGAAAGTAAACTTCGCCGGGTTCACGGCGGTGCGGAAAGCCTGCATTTTCTTCAAGAGGAAGAAAGCAATAAAGAAAAATCTATCAAAAACATTCAAGTTAAGTCAAAGATCGCTGTAAAAGCAGCGGAATTGATCAAAGATCATGATGTGATCTTTATCGATGCCGGGACGACCAATGAACTTTTGGTACAAGAAATTGTCAATCCAACAGTAACCGTGGTGACCAACTCGATTCACCATGCGACCAAGTTGGTCGAGCGAAATGTTCCGACGGTCATCATCGGTGGGAAGGTAAAATCTTCTACAGATGCTAGTATCGGAGGGATCGCGCTCAATCAAATCGGTCAGTTGAATTTTGACAAGGCTTTTCTTGGAATGAATGGAATCGATGATGAATTTTACAGCACTCCAGACCTGGAAGAAGGATCTGTCAAGCGTGCGATTATCGAAAATGCGAAAAAAACCTATATCCTAGCGGATGATTCGAAAATTGGGGTGACATCCTTTGTCAAAGTGGCTCCTATTAAGCGAGCCATGATTATCACCAATCAAAGTGAACCGCAACGATTAAAGGTTTTAAAAGAAAAAACGGAGGTTATAGAGGTTTGATTTATACAGTTACACTGAATCCAGCAATTGACTATATTGTCCGTCTCGATCATGTAGAGACCGGAGCGGTCAATCGGATGGCTTCGGAAGATAAATTTGCCGGTGGTAAAGGGATCAATGTCAGTCGTGTTTTGAAGCGTCTCGATATCGAGAACACAGCGACTGGATTTATCGGTGGTTTCACCGGACGTTTCATTGAAGACGTACTGACCAGCGAAGACATTTCCACCAACTTTGTGACAGTGGACCAAGATACACGGATCAATGTCAAGATCAAGGCTGATGAGGAAACAGAAATCAATGGGAATGGTCCAGAAGTAACGGAAGCTCAGTTGCAAGAATTGCTCAACATCTTATCGAGCTTAACAGCAGATGATGTGGTAGTCTTTGCAGGATCTGCCCCATCTTCACTTGGAAATGCCATTTACAAACAATTGATCGCAGCAACTCGTGCGACAGGTGCACAAGTCGTTTGCGACTTTGAAGGGCAAACTTTGATTGATTCCTTGGAGTTTAATCCACAATTGGTCAAACCAAACAACCATGAGTTGGGAGATATTTTTGGCGTTACCTTGACGGAATTGCCAGAAATCGAACGCTATGCCAAAGAAATCTTGGCCAAAGGAGCACAAAACGTCATTATTTCCATGGCGGGTGATGGTGCTCTCCTTGTCAGTCCAAGCGGTACTTACTTCGCAAAACCAATCAAAGGGCAAGTGAAGAATTCAGTCGGAGCTGGAGATTCTATGGTAGCAGGCTTCACTGGGAAGCTCGCAACGACAGGAGATGTCATTGAAGCCTTCAAATGGGGCGTGGCTTGTGGAACAGCGACCACCTTCTCAGATGATTTGGCGACAGCGGACTATATTAAAGAAACTTATGAAAAAGTAGAGGTAGAAAAACTATGAAAATTCAAGACGTTTTAAATAAAAACGTGATGTTGTTTGATCTTCAAGCAACAGATAAAGAAGGCGTGATCAATGAGATGATCCAATCGCTCGTTGACAATGGTGTGGTGACAGATTTTGAAACTTTCAAAGCTGGGATTATGAACCGTGAAGCACAAACCTCAACTGGTTTGGGTGACGGAATTGCTATGCCCCACAGCAAAAATGAAGCAGTCAAAGAAGCAACGGTATTGTTTGCGAAATCTAACAAGAGTGTGGACTATGCTTCGCTTGATGGACAACCAACAGACTTGTTCTTCATGATCGCAGCTCCAGAAGGAGCAAACGACACTCACTTGGCAGCCCTTGCTGAATTGTCTAAGTACTTGATGAAACCAGGATTTGCGGACAAACTTCGCCAAGCAAGCACTCCTGATCAAGTGATCGCTGCCTTTGATGCAGAAGAGCAAGAAGCTGCAGCTGAAGAAGCGAAAAAAGCAGAAGCAGTCAAAGAAGCAGCTTCATCTGACAAACCTCTCATCGTTGCCGTTACAGCATGTACAACAGGGATCGCCCACACTTACATGGCAGAAGAAGCCCTCATCAAAAAAGGTGAAGAAATGGGTGTTACGGTCCGCGTTGAAACCAACGGTGCATCTGGTGTCGGCAACCGCTTGACAGCTGAAGAAATCGCCAAAGCTGAAGGAGTGATCATTGCAGCGGATAAAGCAGTTGAAACCGCTCGTTTCGATGGCAAAAAATTGATCTCTAAACCAGTCGCAGCCGGTATCCGTCAGACAGAAGAATTGATCCAAACCATCTTGGATGGCAAAGCAGATGTCTTCCACGCTGAAAATGCTGCACAAGCTAGCGCTAGCCAAGAAAAATTGAGCTTGGGTGGAGCCTTCTATAAACACCTGATGAGTGGGGTTTCTCAAATGCTTCCATTCGTTATCGGTGGTGGTATCTTGATCGCCCTTGCTTTCTTGATTGACCAAGTTATGGGTGTGCCTCAAGATCAATTGTCTAGTCTTGGTTCTTATCATGTATTAGCAGCACAATTTAAAACAATTGGTGGAGTAGCCTTTGGCTTTATGCTTCCTGTACTTGCAGGTTACATTGGATTCTCAATCGCTGAAAAACCTGGTTTTGTAGCAGGGTTTATCGCTGGATCTATTGCTAGCTCAGGGTCAGCATTTGGAAATATCGCCTACGGTGCTGCTAAAGGTGAATTACCAGCAGCCGTATCATCAGGTTTCCTTGGAGCTTTGGTAGGTGGTTTCCTTGCAGGTGGAATTGTTCTCTTACTTCGCAAAGCCCTTGCAGGTCTTCCACGTTCACTCGATGGTATCCGTTCAATCCTTCTCTTGCCATTGCTTGGTGTTGGTTTGACAGGATTCTTGATGTTCCTCATCAATATTCCAATGGCTGCCATTAATACTGGTCTTAACAACTTCCTTTCAAGCTTGTCAGGTAGCTCAGCTGTCCTTCTTGGACTTCTCGTCGGCGGTATGATGGCTGTCGATATGGGTGGACCAGTTAACAAAGCCGCTTATGTCTTCGCTACAGGTACACTTGCTGAATCTGTTGCTTCAGGTGGTTCTATTGTTATGGCAGCTGTTATGGCAGCTGGTATGGTTCCTCCATTGGCAGTATTCGTAGCAACTGTATTGTTTAAAGATAAATTCACACAAGAAGAACGCGATTCTGGTTTGACAAACATTGTTATGGGTCTTTCTTTCATCACAGAAGGTGCCATTCCATTTGGTGCAGCTGACCCAGCTCGTGCCATCCCAAGCTTCATCGCAGGTTCAGCATTGACAGGTGCCCTTGTTGGTCTTGCAGGCTTGAAACTCATGGCTCCTCACGGAGGAATCTTCGTTATCGCCCTAACATCAAATCCACTTCTTTACATCTTGTTCGTATTGATCGGTGCAGTTGTAAGTGGTATCTTGTTCGGATTGCTTCGCAAACCTAAAAACTAAATATGATTAAAAGGTTGGGGACTCCCAACCTTTTCTTCTTGTACTAGCGAAAAAATCACCTCATTCTACGTTGGTATCTTGAGCTGAATTATGATATAATAAGCCTATCGCATATTTTTAGGAGAATAAAAATGGATATTCAACGTGAAAAAGAATTTGTCAGCCAATACCACTATGATGCTCGTAATTTTGAGTGGGAAAAAGAAAATGGCATCCCTGAAACAAAAGTAGATGTAAACTTTCAATTGATCAATCGTGATCAAGAACAAAACACAACTTCTTTGATTGTCATCTTGAGCTACATGATCGTTTTTGACGGTTTTGTGATCAGCGGAACCATCACTCAAATCAACCACTTGTTTGGTCGTTATGTCAATGAACCAAGCGAATTCAGCAAAGACGAAGTGGAAGAATTGGCTCGCCCTTGCTTGAATATGCTCAACCGTTTGACTTACGAAGTCACAGAAATTGCCCTTGATTTACCGGGTATTAATTTGGAGTTTTAATCAATGAAATTAGCAGTGATCACGGATTCGTCTGCCTATTTAACGCAAGACGTGCTCCATCACGACGACTTATTTATTTTAGAGATCCCGATCTATATCGATGGGGAGTCTTATGTTGAAGGGAAGAACCTGACACACGATGAGTTCTACCAAAAGATGGCTGCCTCTAAGGAATTGCCAAAGACTAGCCAGCCGAGTGTTGCAGAGTTAGAAGAAGTCTTATCTGGTTTGACAGCTAAGGGCTATACGCATGCTATCGGTCTTTTCTTGTCATCTGGTATCTCAGGTTTCTACCAAAATATCCAATATTTGAAGGACGAATTCGAAGGCTTGACCGTCGAATTTCCGGATTCAAAAATCACCAGTGCTCCTCTAGGGATGATGGCAGAAGACTGCTTGAAATGGGCTGGTGAAGGCCGTTCCTTTGATGAGATTGTTGCCAATGTCCAACACCAGATTGATGGAACCTCCGCCTATATTATGGTGGATGATTTGAACCACTTGGTTAAAGGTGGCCGTCTGTCAAATGGGGCTGCTATTCTTGGGAACCTTTTGAGCATCAAGCCTATTCTTCATTTTAATGATGAAGGTGTGATTGAGGTCTTTGAGAAAGTCCGGACGGAAAAGAAAGCCATGAAACGCTTGGTAGAGATTGTTGTATCAGATATCGCAGATGGTCATTACCAAGTCTTTGTCATCCATGCCAATGTCCCTGAAAAAGCAGAAGCACTTCGCCAACTGCTCATTGAAGAAGGAGTGGAAGGTGATATTCCTTTTGCTACCTTTGGAGGGGTTATCGGGACGCACTTAGGTGACCATAGCTTAGCAGTTGGGTATATCCCTATCGTTTAAGGAGAATTCTATGTCAATTAAAGTCATTATCGCAGGTTTCAAGGGAAGAATGGGACAAGCAGCCTACAAGATGGTTTCAGAAGATCCTGAGCTAGAATTAGCCGGCTTGATCGATCCATTTACTGATGAGACAGAGGTTGCAGGAGTCCCTGTATTTAACCGCAAAGAAGATGTTGCGGGTCTAGAGGCAGATGTTTGGGTGGACTTTACCATGCCCAAGGTCGCTTACGAGAATACTCGCTTTGCAATTGAGAATGGCTTTGCGCCTGTTGTGGGAACGACTGGATTCACTCCCGAGCAGATCCAAGAATTGACAGACCTTTCACGTGAACAGGGCTTGGGTGGCTTGATCGCGCCGAACTTTGCCATCGGAGCCGTGCTCTTGATGCAATTTGCAGCGCAAGCAGCCAAGTATTTCCCGAATGTGGAAATTATCGAATTGCACCACGATAAGAAAAAAGATGCACCGAGTGGAACAGCAATTAAGACAGCTGAGTTGATCTCTGAGAAGCGCGAGAAGATCCAGCAAGGTGCAGCAGATGAAGAAGAGTTGATGCCTGGAGCAAGAGGAGCAGAGTTTGAAGGGATGCGCATCCATTCGGTTCGATTGCCTGGCCTAGTCGCTCACCAAGAGGTGATTTTTGGTAGCCAAGGCGAAGGGTTGACTCTCCGTCATGATTCCTACGATCGTGTTTCCTTCATGACAGGAGTAAATCTAGGAATTAAAGAAGTTGTCAAGCGTCATGAGCTTGTTTATGGTTTGGAACACTTACTATGAGATTAGAAAAGATGCCTTCTGAGTTTCAGGAGGCTTTACCAATATTAGAGAAGATTAAAGCAGCTGGTTTTGAGGCCTATTTTGTCGGGGGATCTGTCCGAGATGCCCTCTTGGATCGTCCCATTCACGATGTCGATATCGCTTCCTCCTCATACCCAGAAGAGACCAAGGCGATTTTTGAACGCACAGTAGATGTCGGTATCGAACATGGGACCGTCCTGGTCCTTGAAAATGGGCAAGAATATGAAATCACGACCTTCCGGACGGAGGATGTCTATGTAGATTATCGCCGTCCAAGCTCCGTGTCTTTTGTGCGCTCGCTAGAAGAAGACCTCAAGCGTCGTGATTTTACGGTTAATGCCTTTGCCTTAAATGAAAAAGGAGAGATTGTTGACCTCTTTCATGGACTAGAAGATTTAGAAAACAAGGTCCTTCGGGCGGTTGGCCTTCCTCATGAACGGTTTAACGAAGATGCTCTCCGGATCATGCGAGGCTTTCGTTTTCAGGCCAGTCTCGGCTTTGAATTAGAAGAGGCAACCTTTGACGCTATGAAGGAGTGTGCTCCCTTACTTGAGAAGATTTCAGTAGAGCGTACCTTCATCGAGTTTGATAAACTCTTGCTTTCTCCATACTGGAGACAAGGTTTGGAGGCTATGCTGGCCAGTGGAGCCTATCACTATCTGCCAGAGATGAAGGATCGTAAAGAAGCGATCGAGCGTTTGTTTGACATAGAGCTAGAATATACCTTTTCAACTTCTGAGCAAGCCTGGGCTGCTTTGGTCTTAGCACTAGAGATTAAAGATATTCCAAAATTCTTTAAGAAATGGAAGACCTCTAGAGACTTTGCCAAGACGGTGGAGCAGATCGTGGAGATTCTAAAACTCCGAGAAAAAGGAAGTCTAGACAAGCGTGCCTGTTACAAGTATGAGAAGCGTTTGTTGCTAGTGGCTGAAGAGCTCCGTGAAGCCTATGCCTTGAGTGTGGATTATTTGGCCATTGAGCGTGTCTATGATAGCTTGACCATTCATGATAAGCATGAAGTGGTGGTCAATGGCGGTATGCTGATCAAAGAATATGGTTTTCAACCAGGTCCAGCCTTGGGAGAGATTTTGACAAAAATTGAATATGCCATTGTCGATGGGGAACTGGCCAATGAAAAAGAGGCCATCATCGCCTATATCCAGCAAGCAAAAGAGGAGGAAAAATGAGCGATTTTATTGTCGATAAATTAACCAAATCTGTCGGAGATAAGACCGTCTTTCGTGAGATTTCCTTTATCATTCATGACTTGGATCGGATCGGATTGATCGGGGTCAATGGAACTGGAAAAACCACGCTGTTAGATGTGTTATCGGGTCGCTCTGGCTTTGATGGAGATGTGAGTCCTTTTTCTGCCAAGAGTGATTATACGATTGGTTATTTGACGCAGGAACCTGACTTTGATGATCAAAAGACGGTTCTGGATACGGTGCTATCTAGTGATTTGCGCGAAATGCAGCTCATTCGCGATTATGAATACTTGATGGCGGATTACCGAGAAGAGAACCAAGCCCGTCTTGAAAAGGTCATGGCGGAGATGGATTCGCTTAATGCTTGGGAAATCGAGAGTCAGGTTAAGACAGTCCTTTCTAAGCTTGGAATTGAAGACTTGAACGCCAAAGTTGGAGATCTATCTGGGGGCTTGCGTCGTCGGGTGCAACTGGCACAAGTTTTGCTGTCTCACCACGACCTGCTCTTACTAGATGAGCCAACCAACCACCTGGACATTGATACCATCGAATGGTTGACCAATTTCTTGAAGAACTCTAAGAAAACTGTGCTTTTCATTACCCACGATCGCTATTTCTTGGATAATATCTCGACACGGATCTTTGAGTTGGATCGAGCTAGCTTGATCGAGTATCAGGGCAACTACCAGGATTATGTTCGCTTAAAGGCTGAGCAAGACGAGCGTGATGCAGCCCTTCTTCATAAGAAGCAGCAACTCTATAAGCAGGAGTTGACCTGGATGAGGCGTCAACCTCAGGCGCGTGCGACCAAGCAACAGGCTCGGATCAATCGTTTCCATGATCTTAAGCAAGACTTGTCTGGTCAAAGCAACCAGACAGATTTGGAGATGAACTTTGAGACCAGCCGAATCGGAAAGAAAGTCATCGAGTTTAAAGATGTGAGTTTTGCTTTTGAAAACAAGCCGATTTTACAGGACTTTAACCTCTTGGTGCAAAATAAGGACCGCATCGGGATCGTCGGGGATAATGGCGTCGGCAAGTCCACCCTACTCAATCTGATCGCCGAACGACTACAGCCTCAGTCAGGGCAAGTCATTATCGGAGAAACCGTGCGGGTGGCTTATTTCTCTCAACAGATTGATGGTTTGGATGAGAGCAAGCGCGTGATAAATTTTCTCCAGGAAGTTGCTGAGGAAGTGAAGACAACCGTTGGGACGACATCAATTGCAGATCTCTTGGAGCAATTTCTTTTCCCACGTTCCATGCACGGAACCTTGATCGAAAAACTTTCCGGTGGTGAGAAGAAGCGCCTCTTTCTTTTAAAACTCTTGATTGAAAAACCCAATGTGCTTCTCCTCGATGAGCCAACCAATGACTTGGATATCGCTACCCTGACAGTTTTGGAAAACTTCCTTCAAAACTTTGGAGGTCCCGTTATTACCGTTAGCCACGACCGCTATTTCCTAGACAAGGTGGCAAGCAAGATCCTGGCTTTTGAAAACGGGGGCATTCGGGAGTTCTTTGGCAATTATACGGATTACCTGGATGAAAAAGCTTTTGAAGCAGCTCAAGTAACGGCCAGTCACAAGGTTGAAAAAGAGAAACCTGTCAAGCCAAAAGAAGAGAAGAAGCGCATGAGCTATATGGAAAAGCAAGAGTGGGCGAGTATTGAAGCAGATATCGAAGCCATTGAAAATCGGATCGCAGAGATTGAAGTGGAGATGAATGAAAACGGCTCTGACTTTGGCAAATTGTCAGCCCTTCAAAAGGAATTGGATCAGGAAAATGAGCGATTGCTTGAGAAGTACGATCGCTATGAATACCTGAGCGAATTAGATGAATAAGGAGGCCCTATGAATCAATTGAACCGGATATCCCTTGGGATTTCAGCTACTATTTTTACCATTATCGGTATTGTCTTGTTTATCAATCCAATTGAGCACATCGGCTCGTTTAGCTGGTTGATTTCCTGTGGTTTCTTTTTAATCTCCCTTTCGCGTTTTTCACGCTATTACCGATTGCGCCAAGCTGGTATCATTCAGCAGCAACAGCTCTTTCACAGTATGGTCGCCTTGGTTTTTGCGGTCTACTTACTGCTCTATGGCTACAAGACCTTGCCGATTGTCTTTCCAGTTACTTTAGGAATTTGGCTGATCTATCGTTCGATTTTAAACTTCCGAAAAGCCAATTTCTACTCTAGGAAGGTTGAGGAACTGTCCAAGCGTTATATTTTCTTTGCCTTGCTACAGCTCTTCATCGGCTTATTCTTAATCGTTAGTCCGCTCTCGATAAGCGTCTTTCTATTAAATATTATTGGCTTGATTTTCCTCATTTTAGGATTTCAATCCTTTAGTCTCTTGTTAAAAAGTTAAGAAAAGTTACGTGCAAACCTTTGCGTTTGATAAAAAGTCTGATATAATAGATCTGTAAGTGTTTACAAGTTTGAAAGGAGTTACAGATGTCTAAAAAAATTATTGGGATTGACCTTGGAGGAACTTCAATTAAGTTTGCCATCCTTACTTTGGATGGGGAAGTTCAAGAAAAATGGTCTATTAAAACAAATATCTTGGATGAAGGTAGCCATATCGTAGATGATATGATCGAATCTATCGCGCATCGCTTGAAAATGCTTGGGCTGGATGCTTCTGAGTTCCAAGGAATTGGAATGGGTTCACCTGGTGTCGTTGATCGTGAAAAAGGTACAGTTATCGGTGCCTACAACTTGAACTGGAAGACGCTTCAACCAGTCAAAGAAAAGATCGAAACTGCCCTTCATATTCCATTCTTTATTGATAATGATGCCAACGTTGCTGCCTTGGGTGAACGTTGGAAAGGGGCTGGTGAAAACCAACCGGATGTCGTCTTCATGACCCTTGGTACTGGCGTCGGCGGTGGGATCGTCGCTGAAGGTCGTCTCTTGCACGGTGTGCGTGGAGCTGCTGGGGAACTTGGTCACATCACAGTTGACTTTGATGATCCAATCCAATGTACCTGTGGTAAAAAAGGCTGTCTTGAAACGGTTGCCTCAGCAACTGGGATCGTTAACTTGACTCGTCGCTACGCAGATGAGTACGAAGGGGACGCTCAATTGAAAGTCTTGATCGACAATGGTGAAGAAGTAACAGCTAAGACTGTCTTTGATCTAGCAAAAGAAGGCGATGCTCTTGCTTTGATCGTCTACAAGAACTTCTCACGTTACCTTGGACTTGCTGCTGCTAACATCGGTTCAACCTTGAACCCATCTAAGATCGTTATCGGTGGTGGGGTTTCCGCTGCTGGAGACTTCCTCTTGGATGGTGTGCGCAAAGTCTTTGAAGAAAACTCATTCCCACAAGTGCGTGAATCGACTCAATTGGCACTTGCTACTTTGGGAAATGATGCTGGTGTAATCGGTGCTGCATCCCTTGTATTACAATAAGATGAAATGGAGATCTGGCTCGTGCTGGGATCTCCTTTTTTTCTGTCTCCTGTGATATAATGAAGACAAAACTGGATTCAAGGAGAGTATATGACAAAAGCAGATACAATTTTTAAAGAAAACATTCGAAAAATCATGGAAGAAGGAGTCTGGTCAGAGCAGGCGCGTCCCAAGTACAAGGATGGTAGAACGGCCAACTCCAAGTACATCACGGGAGCCTTTATGGAATTCGACCTCGCAAAAGGTGAGTTTCCCATTACCACCCTTCGTCCCATCGCGATTAAATCAGCTATCAAAGAAATGCTCTGGATCTACCAGGATCAGTCGAATAGCTTAGATCTTTTAGAAGACAAGTACAATGTCCACTACTGGAATGATTGGGAAGTGGGAGACAGCCGGACGATTGGACAACGCTACGGAGCTGTCGTCAAAAAGCATGACATTACGAATAAGATCCTCAAGCAATTAGAGGCCAATCCTTGGAATCGCCGCAATATCATCTCGCTCTGGGATTATGATGCCTTTGAGGAGACAGACGGACTCTTACCCTGTGCTTTTCAGACTATGTTTGACGTACGGCGGGTTGATGGGGAAATCTATCTAGATGCGACCCTGACCCAGCGTTCGAATGATATGTTGGTGGCTCACCATATCAATGCCATGCAATATGTAGCTCTTCAGATGATGATTGCTAAGCACTTTGGCTGGAAGGTTGGGAAGTTCTTTTACTTCATTAATAACCTTCACATCTATGACAACCAATTTGAACAAGCTGAAGAATTGCTCCGTCGCGAGCCCTCTGATTGCCAACCGCGCTTGGTCTTGAATGTTCCAGACGGGACCAATTTCTTTGACATCAAACCAGAAGATTTTGAGTTGGTCGATTATGATCCGGTGAAGCCACAGTTGAAGTTTGATCTTGCGATTTAGTGATAAATCAAGGTTTTTTGATGCCCTTATCTATGAGTGAAATCCTTTTAGATATAAAATAATTCTAGCTAAAAATTTTTACTCATTTTTGAGTCAAAACATTTTGAATATCGTTCGGGTTTTGTTAAAATAGATAAGGTTTGGAAAAACTAAACAATTTAAAAAAGAATGTTAATTTATAGATAAATATGGAGGTCCATTAGATGGGGAAAGACTTATTTAATGATCGTATTAGCAGATTCTCAATTCGTAAATTGAATGTGGGTGTTTGCTCAGTACTTTTGGGAACACTTGTCATGGTTGGGACAGCCGCAAGTGCAGCCGCTGAAGAAAAGACAGATACAAGCAGTGATAGTGTAGCAGCAGTTGCAACAGTGTCAGAAGCGCCAGCGACGTCAACAGCTACTTCAGCAACATCAACAGCTGAAACAACTAGCACAGCTGCAACAACTTATGAAGCAGCCCCAGCTGTAACTTCAACCGCAGCTTTAACTAGCGAAGCAAGTAGCACAAGTACAGCAGCATCAGCAACATCAACTGCAGTAGCTACTTCCGAAACACCAAGATTGGAAGTTGTTGCACCAGAAAACAAGGCCGCAGAAGCAGCTTCAACAACTGCAGATAAAAAAGAGGAAATTGCGACAGGTGTCGAAGCACCAGCAACTACTAATACACCTTCAACAGAGGAAACAAGAGGCCGTCGCCGTACTCGCCGTGCGATTGGTGACCCTAATGACGAAAGCTTGATTGGGGATGATGTAGAAGATGCAACTTCTACTCCAAAAGTTGAAAAGCCTGGCTTTACAACAGATCTTGATGCCAAATCTATGGCTAGCCAGATTACTTGGTTGGACTTTGGAGATGTAGCTAACTGGACAGGAACTACTACAGTATTAGTTCCTAAAAGTGAAGTTAAACCAACTGAGAACTTAGAAGAAAAATTGGCTCTTCAAGTTGGGTCTACCTATACCAAGGAAATCATGCCTGGTTATGTAGTTACTGTAAAAGTCAAATCCTTGAAACCTTTCCAAGCGACTGAAATCTATAAGAAACGGATGGAAAATCAAGGGGCTACAGAAGCTGAAAAAGCAACCTATGATCCAAATGCAAAAAATGGTTATGTAAGTGGAGTCACTTCAAATGCTGCTAAGCAAGCTTTTAACAATGGTGAAGAAGCCAAAATCGTCGCTGATGCCCAAAATAATTGGACTGAAATCAGATTTGAGAATATTGATACGAAAACCAAGAAGACTACCATAAGTTCAGCTTTGAATGGTGGAAATATTGGAGTTCAGTTTGAAATCTCTGCAACCTTCCGTGGCAAGACAGTTAAGCCAGCTATTGTTATGGCTGATGGGGAGTCTGCTAACCCAGGTGAATTAGTTATGTTTACTACCAATGGAGAAGGTTGGCAGCATATTGGAGAATGGAAAAAGTTTACCAGACCCAAAACTTCTGTAACTTATGAACCACAAGATACTGAAAATCTTTTTGGACCTAATCCTAAATTTAATAATACCAACTTAAACCAACTTCGTAGATCTACTGAAGTTGGACCAGAAAAGAAACCAGTAGCTTGGAAATACTTTGGAAATCCTGACAAAGTTACGGGTGGTCTAGGAACCGGTATCTTTGGACCAAACATTTCTGAAGGAACTAGAACAGTTCCACTCGTGATGACACGTGGGGCTTCTGAAGTTGGACTTTATATCGCTTCAGGTGGTAAACAGTCTGCTATGCTTGGATTCTTCCCACTTGATGAAGGGGATGCGCCTGAGTCATATGGTAAGGCAGTACATACTATTGCAACTGTAGATGGTGTAACGGGTGCTAAAGTAAATCAACCGTATCTTGGTAACGTGAGCCCGGATATGGATGAGAATACTGTTCTTGACTGGTTCGGTGATGATAAGGCAACTACGGCCGATGAAGGAATCAACCAATTGCTTCCAGATGATCTCAAAGGCACAACCAATGAGATGATCAAGATGGACCGTACACGCCCAGGGAACTACAAACTGGCAGTTCAAGCCCATACAGATGGAGCTTCAGAAGCACATATCTATGGTTGGGTAGACTTTAACCAAAATGGTAAATTTGATGAGGATGAACGCTCAAATCTCGCTACAATCACACAAGATGGCACTGTTGAGTTGACCTTTGCAAACAGCAAGACTTACGTCGACCCAAGCGTTAAAGAGTTAGGTGCTCGTGTTCGTATTGCTAAGAAAGCGAACGAAATCGAAAGCCCAACTGGCATGGCCTTCTCAGGTGAAGTAGAAGACTTCAAGACTCAAATCACCCACCCACCAAAAGGAGAATTTAAGGAAACAAGTGGCCCTCAAGGTACGAAACAATCAGCAACTGTTGCCTTTACAGCACGTGGAGAGCACAAGTATGAACGCGATTCTAAGGCTGTCATCGACGAAACTGTAGCACCATACATCGTTGATAAAGATGGTAACCGTGCAACTCTTGATGCGGACGGTTACTACGTCGTTCAAGGACAAGGTAAGTACAAGATTACTGCTAAAGGTAAAGATGTAGATGTTGAGTTTATTCCTGAGGACAACTTCCTAGGAACAGCTGATGGTATTTCTATCCGTCGTTCAGATAATAATGGCTATGATACTGGTTGGTCAACAAAATTCCCAGACAGCGAACCTAATGTGAATGGCCAATTAAATACTATGGATGGTCAATATGTTCCAACTGTAACACCGATTGACATTGAAGGAGTTGACAAGACTTCTAAAGATATTCAAGGTGCGACTCAAAAAGAAACACCAACCTTTAACACAACTGCGTCTAACGCAAAAGGTGACAAGATTTCCATCACCCCAAGTGCAGAATATCCTGCTAAGTTGGTAGACCCAGCAACTGGTCGTACTATTGATGCGACATCTGTAACAGTAGCAGGAGAAGGAACTTACACTATCAATCCTACAACTGGTGAAGTAACCTTCACTCCAGAACCAAGCTTTACTGGTACTGCCAAAGGTGTGGAAGTTACATTATCAGCGCCAGTTGGACGCAATAAAAATGGTAAGGTTCAAGAGGAGTACATCAAGACTGCTACAGCTAAATACACACCAACTGTTACTCCAATCACAGTGACTCCTACAGATAAGGTTTCTGCGGATGTACAAAATGTTCCTCAAACCCAAACACCAACCTTTGATTTGAGTAGCGACAAGACTGCCCAAATCACTAGCAAGAAATTGGTGGATCCGGCAACTGGTCAACCGACTGATGAAACAACTGTGACAGTAGCAGGTGAAGGAACATATACAATCGATCCTACTACAGGCGCAGTGACCTTCACACCTGAAAAAGACTTTGTGGGAACTGCAACTGGTGTGACCGTTCAAGCGACTGCGACGATTACCAATGCAGACGGTAAGACAGCAACCATCACATCTGATGCAACTTACACACCAACGGTTGTAGCAGCTGTTCCAACAGCAAGCCCTGCAACTTCAAAAGATATCCAAGGTGCTACTCAAACAGGTACACCAACCTTTGCAGGAAAAACTGTTCAAGTAAATGGTGAAGATAAAGCTATTACGATTAAAGAAAATAGCTATACGCTTTTGGATAATGATGGCAATGAAGTGACAAGTACGCCAGCTTATGCTGCTGATGGTACGACTGAAATCGGTACTTACTCAATCGATCCTACAACTGGTCAAGTAACCTTTACTCCATCAGACAAGTCATACACTGGCGCAGTCACACCAGCCAAAGTTCAAGCTGAAAGCTCAAACGGTATCAAGGTGGATACAACCTACACACCTGAAATCGTTCCAGTAACACCAACAGCTACACCAGCTGAAACAGAAGATATCCAAGGTACTACACAAACTGGTAAACCTGAATTCAAGGGTGGAACAGTGACTGTTGATGATGTTGAGAAGACTGTTGAAATCAATGAAGACGTTCCAGCAAAATTCGACGACGGCTCAACAACTAAGACCGTTGAAGGTGTTGGTACTTACACAGTAGCATCAGATGGAACTGTGACATTTGTTCCTGAGAAATCATTTGTCGGAACTGCACCAGCCGTGACCGTTGTCCGCGAAGATAAGAACGGAAGCAAAGCTTCTGCAACATACACACCAACTGTATTACCTGTGACTCCAACTGCAACTCCAGCAGAAACAACTGACATTCAAGGTGCAACTCAAAAAGGTAAACCTGAATTCAAGGGTGGAACCGTAACAGTTGATGGCGTTGAGAAAACAGTAGAAATCAATGAAGATGTTCCAGCAACATTTGACGATGGTTCAACTACCAAGACAGTAGAAGGCGTTGGTACTTACACAGTAGCAGCAGACGGAACTGTAACCTTTGTCCCTGAGAAATCATTCACAGGTAAAGCACTAGCCGTAACTGTTGTTCGTGAAGATAAGAATGGAACTAAAGCTTCTGCAACGTACACACCAACTGTAACTCCAGTAACACCTACTGCGACACCAGCTGAAACAACTGATATCCAAGGTGCTACACAAACTGGTAAGCCTGTATTTACTGAAGGCGACAGCCGCGTGCCAATGAACGATGATGTTCCAGCAACATTTGACGATGGCTCAACTACCAAGACAGTTGATGGCGTTGGTACTTACACAGTAGCAACAGACGGAACTGTAACCTTTGTTCCTGAAAAATCATTCACAGGTAAAGCACCTGCCGTAACGGTTGTTCGTGAAGATAAGAACGGAACCAAAGCTTCTGCAACTTATACACCAACTGTAACTCCTGTCACACCGACAGCGACACCAGTTGAAACAACAGGTAAGCAAGGTCAAACCCAAACAGGTAAGCCTGTATTTACTGAAGGCAACAGCCGTGTGCCAATGAACGATGATGTTCCAGCAACCTTCGATGATGGTTCAACAACTAAGACAGTTGATGGCGTTGGTACTTACACAGTAGCAGCAGACGGAACTGTAACCTTTGTTCCTGAAAAATCATTCACAGGTAAAGCACCAGCCGTAACAGTTGTTCGTGAAGATAAGAACGGAACTAAAGCTTCTGCAACATACACACCAACTGTAACTCCAGTAACTCCAACTGCAACACCAGCTGAATCTACTGGACCTCAAGGTCTTGTTCAAACTGGCACTGTAACCTTCACTGAAGGTGATGAAGTAGCTCCAATTAACAAGGATTCGATTACTCTTCTTGATGAAAATGGTCAACCAGCAGCATCAGTAGAAGCGAAATCACCAGCAGGTGATGTGATCGGTACATACACAGTTGATAAAGATACAGGTGTAGTTACTTTCACACCAACAGATAAATCTTATTCAGGGGATGTTGTCCCAGTTAAGGTTCAAGCAGCTGATGCAAATGGAACTACAGTTGAAACAACTTATACACCGAAGATTACTCCGGTTGTTCCAACTTCTGAAGATGCTACATCGACAGATATTCAAGGTCAAACACAATCTGGTAAACCAACCTTCACGGAAGGCAATCCAAATGTTCCAATCGATGAAGATACTCCAGCTACCTTCGAAGATGGCTCAACCACTAAGACAGTAGATGGTGAAGGAACATATACTGTTGCTCCAGATGGAACCGTAACCTTCGTACCAGAAAAATCATTCACTGGAACTGCTACAGGCGTAACAGTGAAACGCGTGGATAAGAACGGTACTGAAATCACAGCTAAGTACACACCAACTGTGACACCAGTAACACCAACAGCAACACCAGCTGAATCAACAGATATCCAAGGTGCAACTCAAACTGGTAAACCTAAATTCACCGAAGGTGACAGCCGTGTACCTATGAACGATGATGTTCCAGCAACCTTCGATGATGGATCAACTACGAAGACTGTAGATGGTGTTGGTACATACACGGTAGCAGCAGACGGTACAGTAACCTTTGTACCAGAAAAATCATTCGTTGGAACTGCACCAGCCGTAACAGTGGTTCGTGAAGATAAGAACGGAACAAAAGCTTCTGCGACTTATACACCAACCGTAACACCAGTTACACCAACTGCAGAAGATACAACATCTACTGACAAACAAGGTCAAACGCAAACAGGTACACCAACCTTCACACCAGGTAATCCAAATGTTCCAATGGATGATGATACACCTGCAACATTTGAAGATGGCTCAACAACCAAGACTATTCCTGGTGAAGGAACTTACACTGTTGCTCCAGACGGAACCGTAACCTTTGTTCCAGAAAAATCATTCACAGGAGAAGGTACAGGCGTAACGGTGAAACGTGTCGATAAGAACGGTACTCCAGTTACTGCTAAGTACACACCAACTGTGACACCGGTAACACCAACAGCAAGTCCAGCTGAATCAGAAGCTCCTCAAGGTGTGGTTCAAACTGGAACTGTAACCTTCACTGAAGGTGACCCAGTTGCACCAATCGACAAGGATACCATTACTCTTCTAGACGAAAATGGTCAGCCAGCAGAATCTGTAGTTGCTAAATCACCAGCAGGTGATGTGATCGGTACCTTCACTGTTGATAAAGAAACAGGTGTTGTGACCTTCACACCAACGGATAAATCTTACTCAGGTGATGTTGTTCCAGTTAAGGTTCAAGGTAAAGATACAAACGGAACAGTTGCTGAGACAACTTACACACCGAAGATCACTCCAGTTGTACCAACTGCTGATCCTGCAACATCGACAGATATCCAAGGTAAAACACAAACAGGTACACCAAGCTTCACACCTGGTAACCCTGCAATCCCAATGGATGATGATGTACCAGCTACCTTTGAAGATGGTTCAACAACAAAAGTTATTCCAGGAGAAGGAACTTACACAGTTGCTCCGGACGGAACCGTAACCTTCGTACCAGAAAAATCATTCACAGGAACAGGTACAGGCGTAACAGTGAAACGTGTTGATAAGAACGGTACTCCAGTTACTGCAACTTACACACCAACTGTAACACCTGTTACACCAACTGCAACTTCAGCAGTATCTACTGATGTGCAAGGTGCAACTCAAACTGGTAAACCTGTATTTACTGAAGGTGACAGCCGTGTACCAATGAACGATGATGTTCCAGCAACATTTGACGATGGTTCAACTACGAAGACAGTTGAAGGTGTTGGTACTTATACTGTAGCCCCAGACGGAACAGTGACATTTGTACCTGAAAAATCATTCGTCGGAACTGCACCAGCTGTAACTGTGGTTCGTGAAGATAAGAACGGAACAAAAGCTTCCGCAACTTACACACCAACCGTAACGCCTGTTACACCAACTGCAAGTCCAGCAGTATCTACTGATGTGCAAGGTGCAACTCAAACAGGTAAACCTGTATTTACTGAAGGCGACAGCCGTGTACCAATGAACGACGATGTTCCAGCAACATTTGACGATGGTTCAACTACGAAGACAGTTGAAGGTGTTGGTACTTACACAGTAGCCCCAGACGGAACAGTGACATTTGTACCAGAGAAATCATTTGTTGGAACTGCACCAGCAGTGACAGTGGTTCGTGAAGATAAGAACGGAACAAAAGCTTCCGCAACTTACACACCAACCGTAACGCCTGTTACACCAACAGCTGATCCTGCAACATCTACAGATATCCAAGGTCAAACCCAAACAGGTAAACCAAGCTTCACGCCTGGTAACCCAAGTGTACCAATGGATGATGATGTGCCTGCAACCTTTGAAGATGGATCAACTACTAAAGTTATTCCAGGAGAAGGAACTTACACCGTTTCTCCAGACGGAACCGTAACCTTTGTACCAGAAAAATCATTCACAGGAACAGGTACAGGCGTAACCGTGAAACGTGTTGATAAGAACGGTACACCAATAACCGCTACTTACACACCAACAGTAACACCAGTTACACCAACTGCAGAATCAGTTACTTCAATTGGTAAGAAGGGTCAAACCCAAACAGGCAAACCAACCTTCACAGAAGGTGATAGCCGTGTACCAATGAATGACAAAGTTCCAGCAACATTTGAAGATGGTTCAACTACGAAGACAATTCCAGGTGTTGGTACATACACTGTAGCAGCAGACGGAACCGTAACCTTCACACCAGAACCTGAATTCACTGGAACTGCACCAGCTGTAACAGTGGTTCGCGAAGATGTGAACGGAACCAAAGCTTCTGCAACTTACACACCAACTGTCCTTCCAATCACTAAGTTTGTTGATAAAGAAGGTAAGGAAATCCCAGGATATCCTGCAGTTGATGGCGAAGAACCAAAAGCTGAAATTCCAGGTTACCGCTTTGTGGAAACGAAGAAATTGCCTAATGGTGATACTGAACACGTCTATGAAAAAGTTACAACTTCATATGTAGACGAAAATGGGGATCCAATCCCAGGTAACCCAACAGAAGATGGGGAGCAACCGAAGAAGGATATCCCAGGTTATGACTTCGTGAAGACTGTTGTAGATAAAGATGGAAACACTCAACATATCTACAAGAAGACTGTGACACCAACTCCAATGCCGGATCCAACTCCGACACCAGAGCCACAGCCACAACCTACTCCACAACCGCAACCAACACCAGAACCACAACCACAACCTACTCCACAACCAAAACCAGAAGAACCAACGATTCCTGTCGTTCCAGAAACGAAAGAAGAAGTGAAGTATATTGATCCACAAAATCCTACTGCACAACTTCCAAACACAGGAACAAAAGAATCTTCTACTGCTGGTCTTGCAATCTTTAGCGCTTTAGCAGGTCTCTCATTATTCGGATTTGCAAAACGCAAAAAAGAAGACTAAGCTAACTTGTGGCTAAGAAAAACCGCGAAATTCTCGCGGTTTTTTCTGTTTGTATTTAAAAAAATATCCTCCAAACTAGATAGTTGAAATCAGTCTTTTATAAGAAAATTTGATAAAATAGAAGTATCAGTGTAAAGGATGAGAGAATGAAAAAGATAATTGGTATCTGGGCTCAAACTGAAAATGGCATTATTGGGAAGGACCAAGTCATGCCTTGGCATTTGCCAGCTGAGCTTCAGCATTTCAAAGAAACGACCATGGGGCAAGCGATTCTTATGGGAAGAGTGACCTTTGATGGTATGAAAAAACGGGTTCTACCAGGTCGGACTAGCATTATCTTAACGCAAGATCAGGCTTATGATTCTGAAAATGATGCTGTACTCGTCATGCATAGCAAAGAAGAAGTCTTAGAGTGGTATCAGAACCAAGAGAAGAATCTTTACATTATTGGAGGCAGTCAGATTTTAAGGCTTTTCTCTGATCAGTTAGAAGAGTTGATCCAGACCATGATTCATGCAACGCTTGATGGCGATACATTGGCACCAAAATTTGATGAGAAACGTTATGAAAAGGTCCGTCAAGTTCCCCATCTGAAAGATGAGAAAAATCCATATGATTTTACGGTCAACTATTATAAGAGAAAGGATTTAGACTAATGGAGCGAAGTGTCTTTGGTTTTTTTACAGCTGTCCTATGTGTCATCTGTTTGATTTGCGCCTTACAAACCTTTCGTAAAAAACGGTTTGGCCTCGCTATTTTATTCTTACTAAATGCTTTTACCAATCTTGTGAATTCCATTCACGCCTTTTACATGACCTTATTTTAAACTAAATAGAAACAGAAAATGACAGAAAGAGGAAATACATGCCAACGAATCAAAACAATGATATGATGGTTTATTGCTCATTTTGCGGAAAGAGTCAAGATGAAGTCCAAAAAATCATTGCAGGAAACAATGCGTTTATCTGTAATGAATGTGTAGAGTTAGCTCAAGAAATCATCCGGGAGGAGCTTGCTGAAGAAGTCCTTGCTGACCTTAGTGAAGTTCCAAAACCAATCGAATTGCTCAATATCTTGAACCACTATGTCATCGGTCAAGATCGTGCTAAACGTGCCCTTGCTGTAGCGGTATACAACCACTACAAACGCATTAACTTCCACGATACGCGCGAAGACGAGACAGATGTTGAATTGCAAAAATCAAACATCCTCATGATTGGACCTACTGGTTCAGGTAAGACTTTCTTGGCCCAAACCTTAGCACGTAGCTTGAATGTCCCATTTGCTATTGCTGATGCAACAGCCTTGACAGAAGCCGGTTATGTGGGTGAAGATGTTGAAAATATTCTCTTAAAACTTCTTCAAGCAGCTGATTTCAACATCGAGCGTGCAGAACGAGGCATCATCTACGTCGATGAAATTGATAAGATCGCTAAGAAAAGTGAAAATGTCTCTATCACACGTGACGTCTCTGGTGAAGGAGTGCAACAAGCTCTCTTGAAGATCATCGAAGGGACCGTCGCTAGTGTTCCACCACAAGGGGGACGCAAACACCCTCAACAAGAGATGATCCAAGTGGATACCAAGAATATTCTCTTCATCGTAGGAGGAGCCTTTGACGGAATCGAAGAAATTGTTAAGCAACGTCTCGGTGAAAAAGTCATCGGTTTCGGTAAGAACAATAAAGCCATCGATGAATCCAGCTCTTACATGCAAGAAATTGTAGCAGAAGATATTCAAAAATTTGGAATTATCCCAGAATTGATTGGACGTCTTCCAGTCTTTGCGGCTCTTGAGCAATTGACTGTTGACGACCTTGTCCGTATTCTAAAAGAGCCACGCAATGCCTTGGTAAAACAATACCAAACCTTGCTCTCTTATGATAATGTTGAATTGGAATTTGACGATGAAGCCCTTCAAGAGATTGCGAATAAAGCTATTGAAAGAAAGACTGGAGCTCGTGGTCTTCGTTCGATTATTGAAGAAACCATGATGGATGTCATGTTTGAAATTCCAAGTCAAGAAGATGTAAAACTTGTCCGAATCACAAAAGAAGCTGTTGACGGAACAGAAAAACCAGTTCTTGAAACAGCCTAGAAAGATAAAATATGGAAATTAACACACATAATGCGGATATCCTCTTAAGCGCTGCAAATAAGAGTCATTATCCTCAAGATGAGATTCCAGAAGTTGCACTTGCCGGTCGATCAAATGTCGGCAAGTCTTCTTTTATTAATACTCTCTTAAATCGAAAGAACCTGGCCAGAACATCTGGTAAACCAGGAAAAACCCAATTGCTAAATTTCTTCAATATCGATGATAAACTCCGTTTGGTAGATGTACCTGGTTATGGCTATGCACGTGTCTCTAAAAAAGAGCGCGAGAAGTGGGGACGGATGATTGAAGAATACCTCACCAGTCGTGAGAACTTAAAAGCAGTCGTTAGCCTAGTCGATTTTCGTCATGAACCTTCTGCTGATGATGTTCAGATGTATGAATTCTTAAAATATTATGAGATCCCTGTGATCTTAGTAGCGACCAAGGCAGATAAGATTCCACGTGGAAAATGGAATAAACATGAATCCATCATTAAGAAAAAACTAGATTTTGATCCATCAGACACTTTCATTGTCTTTTCTTCGGTAACCAAGGAAGGACTAGAGAAGTCATGGGATGCTATTTTGGAAAATGCGTTTTACGAAATAAATTGAAATGACATGAAAATGTCATTTTTGTTTTGGATTTATCTCGCAATTGTAATAGAAGTGTAATATAAGTGGCTTTGTTTTCTTCTATTTATATGGTATAATCTCTATAAAGATAAAAGATGATAAAAAATTAATTGGAGATAAATTGTATTATGAAAAAGAAAATACGGAATAAAACGAAATTATTTGGTTTGTTCGTTTCTGTATTAGCAGTGGGGACATTTGCTGCTGCTATGAGCGAGCACGTAACATCAGTTGGTGCTAATGATGGAACTTACCAAGCATACTCAGACCCAACTGAAGCTTTCATCTCACAAATTGGTGAGTCAGCTCGTCAGCTTGGTCAAGAGAATGATCTTTATGCTTCAGTTATGATTGCACAAGCGATCTTGGAAAGTGGATCAGGGCAGTCTGGTTTGTCTTCCTATCCACACTACAACCTTTTTGGGATTAAAGGAAGTTATGCTGGGCAATCTGCAGTGATGCAAACTTGGGAAGATGATGGTGCTGGAAATGCGTATACGATTAATGATGCTTTCCGTTCATACCCATCTTACTATGAATCATTGCAAGACTATGTAGCAGTTTTGAAACAAGGACATTTTGCAGGTGCTTGGAAGAGTAACACATCAAGTTATCAAGACGCAACAGCAGCTTTGACAGGTGTTTATGCGACAGATACTAGCTACTACGCAAAGCTCAATCATATCATTGAAACCTATAATTTGACTCAATATGATTCACCAAATGTTCAGGGTGGTATCACTGGTTCGGTATACAATCCATATCGTCAACAGTTCACTTCACAAGAAATCTTGAATTTGGATATCGCTTGGGCGAACCGTTTAAACTATTAAAAAAGAAAAGCAGGCAAATGCCTGTTTTTTTATTATTTCTCAGTATATGATTTAAAACGTATATATTATAAATTCAAGAATTCTTCCTGAAAACCTTTTCAAACTTTTCTCTCTATGATATAATGATTTTATTCACAAACATTATATAAGGAGAATATTATGTCTGAATCTAATTTCATTCAAAAAGTAGGAGCGGCGTGTAATAAGAAAGAGGATCTCTATCAGAAATCTAAAACGCGCTATGCAGTCCGTTCTATTTTTGCTGGAGGATTTCTTACTTTAAGTACGGCGGTCGGAGCAGTTGCCGCAGACTTATTAAATACCTTTGTACCTGGATCTGGTCGTTTTCTATTTCCATTCATCTTTGCCTGGGGCTTGGTTTATCTCCTATTCTTAAATGCGGAATTAACCACCTCAAATATGATGTATTTGACGGCGGGTACCTATCTAAAGAAAATTCATTGGAAGAAAGCGCTGGAAATTCTTCTTTATTGTACCTTCTTTAATTTAATTGGTGCTTTAATCGTCGCTTTTCTTTTCAATCAAACAACTGCCTTTGCACATATCGATCCAAAAGGTTTCCTAGCCACGGTAGCAGAAAATAAACTCCAACGAGGCAATCAAGTGGTTTTCTTTGAAGGAGTTATTGCCAATATCTTCGTAAATATTGCTATTCTTTCTTATCTATATTTCAAAGATGAAACAGCCAAGGTTCTCTTAGCCCTCTCAGCTATCTATATGTTTGTCTTTATGACCAATGAACACTTGGCAGCAAACTTTGCTTCCTTCTCATTATTAAGCTTTAATTCAGTATCTAGCCAATTACCGCATTTTGAGTTTTTAAATATTTTACGACATTATTGCGTGACTTTCTTTGCCAACTGGGTAGGAGGAGGAGTTCTAATGGGACTAGCCTATGCTTGGTTGAATAATATCAAGAGTCTTTATAACGATTAAAAAATATAAAAAAAGTTTGCAAAAGTACTTGCATTCTTTTTTTATATATGATAAACTAATCTACGGTTTGAAAAAACTGCCTAAGACAGTAGGGGAGCTCGACTCATAAAGATCCTACCGAGGACAAAACGTATCAATTAAAAGAAGCGTATTGTACTTTCGTGTCTAGGTTTGGGCGCGTTTTTCTTTTGGAAAAATTCCCCAAGCAAAATAATTACGGAGGTGAACACACTAATGAGTGAAGCAATTATTGCTAAAAAAGCGGAACTTGTTGACGTGGTAGCTGAAAAAATGAAAGCTGCTGCATCAATCGTCGTTGTAGATTCTCGCGGTTTGACAGTTGAGCAAGATACAGTTCTCCGTCGCAACCTTCGCGGAAGCGAAGTTGAGTTTAAAGTTATCAAAAACTCAATCTTGCGTCGTGCAGCTGAAAAAGCTGGTCTTGAAGATCTTGCATCTGTATTCGTTGGACCTTCTGCAGTAGCATTTTCTAACGAAGATGTTATCGCACCTGCGAAAATCTTGAACGATTTTGCAAAAGACGCTGAAGCACTTGAAATTAAAGGTGGTGCAATCGAAGGCGCTGTCGCATCTAAAGAAGAGATTCTTGCACTTGCAACTCTTCCAAACCGCGAAGGACTTCTTTCTATGCTCCTTTCTGTACTTCAAGCGCCAGTGCGCAACGTTGCTCTTGCAGTCAAAGCGGTTGCAGACAACAAAGAAGACGCAGCTTAATCTTAAGCTACGCAGCGTAGCCTAGCTACAAAAAAATAAAAACATAAAATTAAAACTTATTTGGAGGAAATAACAATGGCATTGAACATTGAAAACATTATTGCTGAAATTAAAGAAGCTTCAATCCTTGAATTGAACGACCTTGTAAAAGCTATCGAAGAAGAATTTGGTGTAACTGCAGCTGCTCCTGTAGCTGTTGCTGCAGCTGGTGCTGCTGACGCAGGTGCTGCTAAAGATTCATTCGATATCGAATTGACATCTGCAGGCGACAAGAAAGTCGGCGTTATCAAAGTTGTACGTGAAATCACTGGTCTTGGTCTTAAAGAAGCTAAAGAACTTGTTGATGGTGCACCTGGTGTCATCAAAGAAGGTGTTGCAGCTGCTGAAGCTGAAGAAATCAAAGGTAAATTGGAAGAAGCTGGAGCTTCAGTTACTCTTAAATAATAGAGTTTCCAATCAAAATCAAAACCGAGGTTTAGGCCTCGGTTTTTTTTTGTGCATTCTTTCTTTTATGATTTTTACAAGCCCTGTATCATCAAATATTTCATTGAGATACGACAAGATTGTTGTTATAATAGGGATATTCGATGAACTAAGGAGAAGGTATGAAAAATTATAAACAGATTCTTTTGGTTTTAGTTGCTGTTTTTGCAGCAGTCCTCTTGGTAGCCTGTGGTCCAAAAAGTGATAATGGGACTTATGCATTCGAACCCTCAACAGAAGAAGTGAGGGAGATGCTACCAAGTCAACTTGCTTATATCATTACAGATGATTATAAATTTAGGGTTTCGATTATCATTAAGGACAAAGAAGGCGTTATGAAGGTTCAAATAAAATCAAATGTTCAAAATACCAATCAATCCTATGATTTTAAGGTTGACCAAAAACACAAAATATTTGTAATGAAGAATGATGACAGTGGGACAAAGATGTCGTATAAAATTTCTAATCATATGCTAACCTTTATGGATGTGAAAGAATCAAACTCGAGTGGTTCTGATATTTTTGTAAACTATATAAAAATGGCTAAGTTTAAAAAAGTTAAATAATTTTGCGAAGGTAGGTACGGATGCTGCCTTTTTAATCGTTTTAATATTAGTTGATAAATATATTACAAGAGTATTACAATTGTAATATTTCATTGCCGTGTGCCTGAATTGTTGATATAATAGGGTTAATCTAACTAAAAAGGAGAAGTTATGAAAAACTTTAAACGTATTCTTTTGGCTGTAGTAGCTGTTTTTGCAGCAGTCCTCTTGGTTGCATGCGGTGCCAAAAGTGATAACGGGACTTATGTCTACAAACCATCAAAAACTGAAGTGAAGGAAATCCTTGAAGAACAAGGTGCTCCAAGTTCAAGTGTAGATGCATTGATCGACAATGTTAAATTGGAAGTTTCAGTGACCATTAAAGATAAAACAGGTAGCCTTAAAATTAAAGGTGAAATGATGGGACAAAAGACTGACCAATCATTTGATATGAAAGTTGACCAACAAAAGAAAACTCTTCAATCTAAAACAGGTGAAGGTGAGAAGGTTAAATACAAAGTTTCAGGCGATGTGTTCACTTTTGATTTATCTGGTGAAAAGAGTTCAGGTCATGAGGCCGCTTTGGAAATGTTCAAAAACGCTAAATTCAAACGTACAAAATAATACAAGAGAAGGGCAGAGGGGATCTGCTCTTTTTCTTCTTTAAAACATCTTGAATCGGTATGAAAATAGTGGTAAAATCTCATTATAAAATACATTAGGAGATTGATTATGAAAAATATTAAACGTATTCTTTTAGCTTTCGTTGCAGTTTTTGCAGCAGTCCTCTTGGTGGCATGTGGTGCCAAAAGTGATAATGGGACTTATGTCTACAAACCAACAAAAACTGAACTCAAGAAAATTCTTGAAGAGCAGGGCTTATCAGGTAGTCAATTAGAGTCTATTGGAGACGTTATTAATTTTGAAGTTTCTATTAAGATCAAAGATTCTAAAGGAACCCTCAGCATCGCGGGTGAAGTCGCTGGTCAAAAGAATGAGCGATCTTATGATGTCAAAATCAATCAAAAAGAGAAAACAATCTCGTCAAATGATGGTAGTGGAGAAAAGATTACATATAAGGTCGATGGTGACTATTTGACATTTGATCTTTCTAAGTTAAGTAATAGCAACCAAGGGGATCTTATGATTCTTAAAAATGCTAAACTCAAACGCACAAAATAAAGCGACTGAAGAGGCTGGGACAAAAGTCTTAGCCTCTCAATTATTTTTGGATTGTCGAGCAAGACGCAGTGGTTGAGTGGGCTCTACTACGCTGATTTCATCAGCTTTTACAGCCCTACTCAACTGTGCGGAGGTGGGACGACGAAATCGAATTCTAACGAATTACCGATTTCTGTCCCACTCTCTTTTGCTTTACTTTTATGACTAGTTTGGTATAATGAATGAGACTACAGATGGGACTGGGGCAGGAATGATTTTCTTTGAAAATGATTTCGTCTCGCTCCCTCTTTTCTGTGTGATCAAGGTTATTATTTATGGAAAAGGAGAATCATCTATGCTTTATATTTGGTCTTACTTGAAAAAGTATCCCAAGTGGCTAGCCCTGAATCTATTTTCAGCGGTCCTGTTTGTTATTGTCAATTTGGGCTTGCCAACGATTCTAGCTCGCATGATTGATGAGGGGATTAACCCGCGTGATGTGGATCGATTGTATTTCTGGGGCTGGGTCATGTTTGCGATTATTTTGCTTGGGATTGTGGGACGGATTATCTTGTCTTACGCGGTTGGTCAACTAACGACCACCATGGTCCGCGATATGCGCAATGACCTCTATGCTAAGTTACAGGAGTACTCGCATCGCGAGTATGAGCAAATTGGGGTATCGTCATTGGTCACTCGTTTGACTTCAGATGCCTTTGTTTTGATGCAGTTTGCGGATTCTATGTTAAAGATGGGGGTCATCACACCCTTGATGATGGTTTCCAGTGTTCTCTTGATTCTGACAACCAGTCCTTCTTTAGCGTGGATTGTAGCGGTATCTGTACCATTCCTTGCTGTCGTCGTCTGGTATGTAGCAGTCAAGACACGTCCACTTTCTGAGAAGCAACAAAAGACCCTGGACCATCTGAATCAATTTGCACGTGAAAATTTGACTGGACTTCGTGTGATTCGTGCCTTTGCCCGCGAAGAATTCCAAGAGGATAAATTTGCGGCTGAAAATGAAGTCTACGCAGAGAACTCGAATAAATTGTTCAAACTAACTGGTTTGACAGAACCCCTATTTGTGCAGATCATCATTGCTATGATTGTGGCGATTGTCTGGTTTGCTTTGGATCCTCTTCATGACGGTAGTTTGAAAATTGGGGACTTGGTTGCCTTTATTGAGTATAGCTTCCACGCGCTTTTATCTTTCCTCTTTTTAGCCAATCTCTTTACCATATATCCTCGGACTGCGGTTTCTAGCCGTCGGCTCAAGGAAATCATGGACATGCCCATTTCGATTGATCCAAATGAGAATGGTGTAACAGAGACAGCATCTCGTGGCTATTTGGAATTTGACAATGTCACCTTTGCCTATCCAGGTGAGACAGAGAGTCCGGTTCTCCACAACATTTCTTTTCAGGCCAAACCTGGTGAAACGATTGCCTTTATCGGGTCGACTGGATCTGGGAAATCTTCACTTGTGCAGTTGATTCCTCGATTCTATGATGTAACACTTGGAAAGATTTTGGTGGATGGTGTGGATGTACGAGATTACAATCTGAAAGCCCTTCGCCAAAAGATTGGTTTTATTCCGCAAAAAGCCTTGCTCTTCACAGGAACCATTGCTGAAAACCTTCGTTATGGGAAAGAAGATGCCTCTGTACAAGAGCTAGAACAAGCGGCTGAAATTTCCCAAGCCAAGGAATTTATCGACAGCCGTGAGGAACGCTTCGACACGCATTTAGCAGAAGGTGGTAGCAATCTTTCAGGTGGTCAAAAACAACGCTTGTCCATCGCACGTGCTGTTGTCAAAGATCCAGATGTCTTTATTTTTGATGATTCCTTCTCTGCCTTGGACTACAAGACGGATGCCACTTTGCGGAAGCGTCTCAAAGAAGTTACAGGAGATGCGACCGTCTTGATCGTAGCGCAACGTGTGGGAACCATTATGGATGCGGATCAAATTATTGTCTTGGACCAAGGGGAAATCGTTGGTCGAGGAACCCACGATGAATTGATGGAAAGCAATGAGATCTATCGCGAAATTGCTAATTCGCAGCTCGATAGTCCATCATTAACAGAAGAATAGAAAGGAGAAGCAGATGAAACAAGAACAAAACAGTTTTAGTAGACTATGGACTTATTTGAGAGCCTATCGCTTGGAAGTTTGCTTGTCCATTTTCTTAAAAATCCTGAGTGTCGTCATGAGTGTTGTCGAACCCTTTGTTTTGGGGCTTGCGATTACTGAGTTGACAAAAAATCTCATGGATATGGCAAAAGGCCTTGCGGGAGCTGGTCTTAACACCTCCTATATCGCGATCATTATGACGCTCTATCTATTCCGTGGGGTCCTCTATGAGTTGGGATCTTATTATTCCAACTATTTCATGACTAATGCTGTTCAAAAGACCGTTCAGGACATGCGAAATGATTTGTCCCATAAAATCAATCACATTCCCGTTTCTTTTTTTGACCGGCATCAGTTCGGAGATTTGCTCGGACGTTTTACTAGCGATGTCGAAACTGTCTCGAATGCCTTGCAACAGTCCTTCTTACAAATCGTTAATGCTATCTTTACCTTGCTCTTTGTCATCAGCATGGTCTTGTACTTAAACATGCAGCTGGGGCTAGTGGTCATTTTGTCCATTCCGATCACTTATTTCAGTGCTCGATTTATCATGAAAAAATCGCAGCCTTACTTTAAAGAGCAGGCAGATGTTTTGGGGGCAATGAACGGCTTTGTGCAAGAAAATTTAACAGGCTTTAATGTCCTTAAGCTCTACGTCCGGGAAAAATCTTCTCAGGAAGAGTTTCATGATATTACCCATCATCTTCAAAAAGTAGGATTCAAGGCTAATTTCATTTCTGGCTTAATGATGCCGATATTAAATGGGATTTCAGATTTGACCTATCTCATTATCGCTTTGTTTGGTGGCTTACAAGTGTTAGCAGGTCGTTTGACTGTCGGGAACATGCAGGCCTTCGTTCAATATGTTTGGCAAATCAACCAACCGATTCAAAACTTGACCCAATTGGCAGGACAGCTACAAAGTGCTAAGTCGTCTCTAGACCGGATTTTCCAAGTTATGGATGAGCCAGATGAAGTGTCAGATGTGACAGAAACCCTCTCTGGAGATTTGACAGGTCAAGTTAGCTTTAAAAACGTTGATTTCCAATATGTAGCGGACAAACCCTTGATTCGTGATTTCAACCTAGAAGTCAAACCAGGTGAAATGGTGGCCATTGTCGGACCGACTGGAGCTGGGAAAACAACCCTGATTAATCTGCTGATGCGCTTTTACGATGTGACTGCAGGATCGATTACGGTGGATGGTCATGATATTCGTCATCTATCTCGCCAAGATTACCGCAAACAATTCGGAATGGTGCTTCAGGATGCTTGGTTATATGAAGGAACCATCAAAGAAAACCTTCGCTTTGGTAATCTCGAGGCAACGGATGAAGAAATTGTGGAAGCTGCCAAGGCAGCCAATGTCGATCACTTTATCCGGACACTCCCTGGTGGTTACAATATGGAAATGAACCAGGAGTCTAGCAATATTTCTCTAGGGCAAAAGCAGCTCCTAACCATTGCGCGTGCGCTCCTAGCGGATCCTAAAATCTTGATTTTGGATGAAGCGACGTCTTCTGTCGATACGCGTTTAGAACTCTTGATTCAAAAAGCCATGAAGAATTTGATGAAAGGGCGGACTAGCTTTGTCATTGCTCACCGCCTGTCTACCATTCAAGAAGCAGATAAAATCCTTGTCCTCAAAGATGGCCAAATCATCGAGCAAGGAAATCACCAATCCTTGTTAGCAGATAAAGGATTCTACTATGAGCTCTACAATAGCCAATTTTCAAATAAAAAAGCGGAATAAGCTCGTGTCATCAAAAGAGGTTTGAGAAAGCATTCTCAGCCTCTTTTTTCTTACTCACTTTTATTACTACATAAAAAGGTTAACATTTCTGCAACAAATTGATACAGAATATTCACACAATTCACCTTGTTTGTCATGATAATTTTTATTAGGATAGAATCGTTGTAAAAAATATAAGGAGAAATGTGTCATGAATCATTTAAACAAAGATATCATTTTTGGCATTCGTAAGTCTAAGCTTGGAGTCTTTTCTGTCGTGATTGCGATCATGGGGGCTTGTTTTTTAACTGGACAATCTGTGGCAGCTGATCAAGTTGGAGAGCAGGCACAAGTCCAAACACAAGGGCAAGAAGCGACAACTTCTGATCCCGCAAGCTCTCAAGTAGATACCAGCCAATATGGAGCATCTATGCCTTACACCCGTTATGAGGCAGACAAAGGGAACCTCCTTGGAAAGGCAGAGGTAGAGCAGTCTCAAGACAGTCACTCAACAGCTATTGAAGCTTCTGATCAGACTTATGTCGCTTTAAAAGAAAAAGGAGATGGTGTCTCCTTTAAGGTAAATGAACCAGCCAATGCTTTAACCGTACGCTACACGGTACCAGATGGAGCCAGTGGACAACTCGATGTTCAGGTGAATGGTCACAGTGTTCAACAATTGGATCTTTCATCTACGTCTAACTGGCAGTATTTGAATGACAAAGGTGTTTATGATAGTGCTCAGGCGGATACACGCGCTCGGTTCCAATTTGATGAAGTACACAGCCTCCTTCCAGGACTTCAGCTTCAAAAAGGAGATGTGGTTTCACTGGTGAAAAACAGGTCAGACGACGTCCATTATGGTCTTGACTTTGTGGAATTTGAGCAAGCTCCAGACCTGATTGCTCAAGGGGATAACGCTATCAATATTGTTTCTAAAGGAGCTACGCCAAACGACGATACTGATGACAGCCAGGCCCTCTATGATGCGATTTATGAAGCTAAACAAACCGGAAAGAATGTCTATATCCCAGCTGGGCGATTTAATCTCAATCGAAAAGTCGGTATCGATGCTTCCGATATGAAGATTTCAGGGGCTGGTATCTGGCATACCCAACTGCATTTTACTAGTGACCAAGCTGGTGGCGGTGGATTTGACTTCCTTCACCAAGACAACCATGTTGAATTTAGCGATGTCTATCTGTCCTCCAACCTTCGTTCACGCTATGGTGAAAACGCTCAGTACAAGGCCATTTCTGGAACGCCAGGGAAGAATTCTCATATTCACGATATTTGGGCTGAACATTTTGAAGTCGGCATGTGGATTGGCGATTATGCTAGCAAAAATGATATGAAGTACACAGATGGTCTAGTAGTAGAAAATGTCCGTTTGCGAAACAACCTGGCTGACGGAGTCAACTTTGCCCAAGGGACTAAGAATTCGATTGTCCGCAATTCTAGTATTCGTGGAAATGGAGATGACGGACTAGCCAGCTGGTCAAGTATTGCGGATGGAACAGAATCAGCAGTAGCAGAAAACAATAAATTCTTGCACAATACGATTGAACTTGGTTGGCGTGCTGGTGGTGTTGGGATCTTTGGTGGAAAAGGCCATGAGATTGCCTACAATCGGATTAAAGACAATATCGGGGATGCCGGAATTCGCTTGACGACTGTCTTTAAGGGTCATAACTTTGATCTGAATGAAGAAGGAATTCGGGTTCACCACAATCTCTTGGAGCGTACAGGGACGAAGAGCGATATCTACAACAAGCATCGTGGATCGATTGATGTTGAAACGCGCTATGGAGATATTAAAAATGTCACCATTGAGGACAATGTATTTGTAGCGCCATTTGATACAGGTGTGACTGATCACCTCAATCCAAATGGAGGTATCCTAAACCATGTCGAAGTCAGTAACAATCAAACCATGAGTCAACTCTCTCATCCAGCTCAAGCAGGATTATCTGCCTCTACTTCAAAATCAGCTGGACAAGCCTTGAAAGTGAAAGAAAAACCCCTTCAAGTAAGCGCAGTGAAAGCTTCCCTTCAACCATCGAAAGTTCAACCGTCTAAAAAACAAACCGGTCTGAATCTTAAACAAGCAAAGACAATCACTAAAACAGTCAAACCTAACTATGTTCTAAAACCAACAAATTCCAAGCAAAAGAGCTTTTTAAAGGCTCCGAGTGCTTTATTCCTTTACCGGATGATGGGGTTACGTCAAACGGTTTAAGAAGGATGGAAATCCTGGATATAATTCCAGGATTTTTTGCTTGCTGGTCCTTCATTGACAGTGAGAAGGCTTATCGGTATACTAGGTATAATCTAATGAGGAGGCCACCATGATGATTCGACCCGTTCAGCTTAGCGATGCAGTAGCTATCCGAGCGATTTACCAACCTTATGTAACAGAGACAGCCATTACCTTTGAGGTTGATGTGCCGACTGTCCAGGAGTTTGAAAGCCGCATCACAAAAACGTTGACTCAATTCCCTTATTTGGTCGCAGAAGTGGATGGGAAAGTTGTGGGGTATGCCTATGCCTCGACCTATTATGCACGCGCCGCCTATGATTGGACCACTGAATTGTCTATTTATGTAGCCAAAGAGGCGCGTGGACAAGGGATTGGATCAGCCCTTTATACGGCCTTAGAAGAGGAGTTGCAAGCACGAGGCTACTTACGCTTTCTGGCTTGTATCGCAGTTCCGAACGAAGCGAGCATTTCCATGCATGAAAAGCGGGGCTATGTCCAAGTGGCTCATTTCCCAAAGATTGGCTATAAGTTTAACAAATGGCATGATATCGTCTGGATGCAAAAGACCATAGACGGTACTGTTAGGAAAATTCAGTAGAAATCACGACATTTGTAAATCGCAATAGCTAATTATCCCTGCCTTTTGCTTATGCTAAAATGATACTAATAAAATTATTGAAAGAGACCAGAAAGTTGTGATGGTCTCCCCTACATGAAAGGATCCTATATGACCCAAGAACAAAGTGCTAGACTGCTACCTCAAAAGCCCTCCAGATGGGCCAAAATTCTACTTAACCGAAAGGTTCCCATTCTCCTGTTCTTCTTACTGGAATTGGCCTTTCTTGTCTTTTCATATCTCAGCCTACAAGAGCATTTCCCATCCATTATCTTATGGGAACACTTGTTGAGTGTCTTTACCTTCTTTTACTTGCTCAATTGTTCCATGGATTCTCGTTCCAAACTGTCCTGGATAATTATCATTGCCCTCTTTCCAATTTTTGGGACGGCTCTGCTCTATTTTTCGTTAGCTGATTTGGGTGTAAGACGCTTGAAGAAGCAGCTTGAGGATGCTACAGTGCAGGCATCCGACTATCTAAGCACCGATCCAGGAGTTGCTGATTATTTATCCCAAAGTGATCGTCAATTACAGAAATTAGCTTATTTTTTGGAGCATAGTCCAGCCCAGTTTCCTATCTACAGAAACACAGAGGTTACCTATTTTCCACTTGGAGATGACATGCTTCCAGCCTTGTTGGAGGATTTGAAAAAGGCGGAACGTTATATCTTCATGGAATATTTCATTATTGACGAAGGGATCATGTGGGGCGAGATTTTAGCCATTTTGGAGGAAAAGGCCAAGGAAGGTCTGGACGTTCGTGTCATGTTTGATGGGATGATTGAGATAACCACCTTGTCCTACGATTATATTGAGCGACTACACAAGATGGGTATTAAAGCTCAAGCCTTCTCACCAGTCAAGCCCATCCTATCAACCTATTACAATTACCGAGACCATCGGAAGATTACTGTGATTGATGGTCAAGTTGCTTATACTGGTGGTATAAATATCGCTGATGAGTATGTCAATAAACGAGAACGCTTTGGTCATTGGAAGGATACAGCCCTTCGCCTAGATGGTTCAGCAGTTCAAACGCTAAAAGCTCTCTTTTTGACCATGTGGACGGTGACTGGAGTAGAAGACAAGACAGATATGGAGCACTATCTACAAGAAAAACCTCAAAAAAGCAAGAGTCAGGGTTTGGTTCTCCCTTATGCCAATTCACCTTTTACCTACCACAAGGTTGCAGAAAATGTTTATTTACATCTTCTGAATACATCTACCGATTATGTCTATATCATGACACCTTATCTGATTTTGGATGATGAATTGGTTCAATCTATGACCTTTGCTGCTAGACGAGGTGTAGATGTTCGTATCATTATGCCAGGGATTCCAGATAAGCAGTATGCCTTTGATATTGCGACTACCTATTTTAAAGTGCTCTTGGATGCTGGCGTCCGTATTTTCCGTTATACCCCAGGCTTTATCCATGCTAAAGTTTATGTTTCTGACGCCAAACAAGCTGTGGTAGGTACCATTAACACTGATTACCGGAGCCACTATCAAAATTTTGAAGATGGGGTCTATCTCTATAAAAATCTGGAAGTGTTTAACATTGAACAAGATTTTGAGAAAACCCAGGCACTCTCAGAGGAAGTCACTCTGGAAAGTCTGTCTAAAATACCTATGGCTCATCGTCTAGGTGGCTATCTCTTTTCTCTGATTGGACCTTTGATGTAATATAGGAGTGTTCATATGGATGCAAAAATTCTTTTGAAACAGTTAGAAGACCAAGCTGATCCAGCTAAAGTACCACCCATGGAAGCCTATATGAAAAATAAATTCAGCTTTCTTGGCGTTCAAAAACCAATTCTCAAAAAGATCGAAAGAGAGTATTTTAAGCCTTTTATAAAGGATCCAATTGATTGGACTTTTGTAGAAGAGTGTTGGCAGCAACCCTACCGTGAGTTTCAATACATTGCTATGGATTATCTGAATAAAAAGAAGAAAGAGCTTAGACCTGAAGATTTTCCAAAGCTAAAGAAATTGGCTCAAACCAAATCATGGTGGGATAGTATTGATCAATTGGACTGTATCATCGGAGAGATTACTTTTCACTATCCACAAACCAAGCAGGTTATGCTGGATTGGAGTAAGGATCAGGACTTTTGGTTGAGGCGGATTGCCATTGATCACCAGCTTATGAGGAAAGAAAAAACAGATACGGATTTGTTAGAAAAAGTGATCCTCAATAATCTAGGTCAAAGCGAGTTCTTTATAAATAAGGCAATCGGATGGAGTTTACGCAATTATTCCAAGGTTAATCCAGATTGGGTAGGGGCCTTTATCGACCGCTATCAAGAGCAGTTATCTCCTTTGAGCATTCGAGAAGGAAGCAAGTACCTACCTTCTTGACAGTTTGTGGATGTTCATGGTAAACTAGATTCATGCGATGAGTCGATTGGCTCTTAGGAGCCTTTTGCGCTGAGGAGGTCTACATTCAATTGTAACGCAGGAGCGGACCTTGAACAGTTGTGTGAACCGGCTGTTCTCACCGAAAGGTGCCTCGAATCCTGATCTTCGGATCAGGATTTTTTAATACCTTGAAAGACACTAAATTATTTTTAAAACTATTATAATACAGTTGCCATGTAAAAATATTGGTGTTATAATATAGTAAAGTTTATTGCGTCTGAAAGGATTGGAGGATTTTGGGAGATATCTATCATTCTAATGGTCCTGTATCTACAGACCATTCGCAAAAAATTGAGGAGCTTGAAAACTCCAAACAATTTCAGGATGCAATCGGATTAATCCGAGAACAGATGAAGAACAATCTACAATGGAATGTTTTCCGATCTTTTGGTATTATTTGTGCCATATTGTCTCTCGTTTTATTGCGTTTTGCAGCTATTCCTTTGATCCTTTTAGTTGTTGGTTTGTATTATTGGCCACAATATAAAAAACGAAAAGCCTTGTTTGGGGATCGAATTCGATCGAACGATGAGATCTATCTAGATGATATCCTGTCGCCTGTATTAAAGGAAGTTTTTCCTCAGGCTTCGATAAAAGAGGATGGTTCCATCCCCTCTGAAGCTCTCACGCATTTATGTCCTCGGTCGACTGATTTTCTATGTTTCAAACAGCTATCATTTCATGATGACAAAGAGCTGACAGTGTCAAATCTCTATGCTCATCATACTGAGACTCGTCAACGGACATCCAATGGACATACGAGAACGGAACATGTGGAAGTCACAGATTTCTGCGGACAAGTATTCTTTTTAAACCTACCAATTCATTTCTCAGGTCATCTTCGTGTCGTTCCGACGAAGAAATCATTTCTTTTTAATAGAGAGATAAATGGGGATTATCCAGGAGCCAGAGGAAATGAGGTGCAGATTGAAACAGAGGATATTCGCAATAACGAGAATTACAATATTTACTGCACGGATGAACTGTCTGCCCGAAAATTTCTCACCCCTAAGATGTTAGAATGGTTTGATCGACAAATTTCTCAAAATGCCATGTGTGTATTTTTGAAAGACAAGAAACTATTTATTTCTTTGTATACCGATCGCTATATCTTTCCGACGCCCCAAAAACCGGAAGATATTGATCAACTATCTTTGGTATCTGAATATCATAAATTATGCAGAGAACTAGCTTTAATTAAAGAAATAACAGCAATTTTTGAAGGAGAAGCATCATGAATCTCATTATCGGCTTAATCATATTTGTTGCCCTATTGGCTATTTGGTTTATTAGTGTAGGAAATCGTCTCAATCGCTATCTAGTGACCATTGAAGAATCAAAGAGAACCGTTGATATCGTCCTTGTAAAACGCTATGATACCATTTCGGAAATGCTAAAAGTAGCCAAAGCCTATGCCAAACATGAACAACAGATTTTCACTGATTTAGTTGCTTTACGTCAAGGAGCATCTATCCAAGAATCCAACCAAGTTATTACCAATCAAAATGATGTCTTGGCACAAATTCGTGCAGTCGGTGAAAACTATCCAGAGCTCTTGTCTTCTAACCAATTCTTGACCTTACAAAAGGAAATTGCTGACGAAAATGAAGATCTTGCTGCAGCGAAGCGAATTGTTAACAGTAATGTCAGCCACATCAATCAAGAAATTGTTTCCTTTCCAGCGTCTATCGTAGCAGGTGTAAAGGGGATCCATCAAGTTCCATTTCTTGCTGAAGAAACACAAGGTAAGAAAGATTTAAGTGATTTGAACTATGACCTGAATTAAAGATCTTTTATGATAAATAACCATTAAAAATCCTGGTCTTAGAATCAGGATTTTTTCCTACTGTTGGTACTTTTCATTTATGCCAAAAAATTGTATAATAGTACAAATACTCAATTTTTAGAAAATTTTGAAAGAGGATTTACTATGGGATACACAGTTGCTGTTGTCGGTGCTACAGGTGCCGTTGGTGCTCAAATGATCATAATGTTGGAAGAATCTACTCTTCCAATCGATAAGATTCGCTACCTTGCGTCTGCACGTTCTGCAGGAAAAGTCTTGCAATTTAAAGGGCAAGACGTGACCATCGAAGAAACGACTGAAGATGCTTTTGAAGGGGTTGATATTGCTCTCTTCTCAGCTGGTGGTTCAACATCTGCCAAATATGCACCTTATGCGGTAAAAGCAGGCGCAGTAGTGGTTGATAACACTTCTTATTTCCGTCAAAATCCGGATGTCCCATTGGTTGTTCCTGAAGTGAATGCACATGCTCTTGATGCTCATAACGGAATCATCTCTTGTCCAAACTGTTCAACCATTCAAATGATGGTAGCTCTTGAACCAGTCCGTCAAAAATGGGGCTTGGACCGTATCATCGTATCTACTTACCAAGCTGTTTCAGGTGCTGGTATGGGAGCTATTCTTGAAACCCAACGTGAGTTGAAAGAAGTCTTAAATGATGGAGTTAATCCACGTGATGTTAAAGCAGAAATCTTACCTTCAGGTGGAGATAAGAAACACTATCCAATCGCCTTCAACGCTCTTCCACAAATCGACGTCTTCACAGAAAATGACTATACTTATGAAGAAATGAAGATGACGAACGAGACTAAGAAAATCATGGAAAATGATAGCATTGCCGTTTCAGCAACTTGTGTGCGGATTCCAGTCTTGTCAGCTCACTCAGAGTCAGTCTACATTGAAACAAAAGAAGTGGCACCAATTGACGAAGTGAAAGCTGCTATTGCAGAATTCCCAGGTGCAGTCCTTGAAGACGATGTTGCTCACCAAATCTACCCACAAGCCGTTAATGCGGTCGGTTCACGCGATACTTTCGTTGGGCGGATTCGTAAAGACTTGGATGCTGAAAAAGGAATCCACATGTGGGTTGTTTCAGATAACCTCCTTAAAGGAGCTGCTTGGAACTCAGTCCAAATCGCAGAAACCCTTCACGAACGTGGACTCGTACGTCCAACAGCTGAATTGAAATTTGAGTTGAAGTAGAGAGCGAAACAGAAATCAGTAACTCGAAGAGTTTGATTTCTTTCTCATCTTTTTAGCGAATCAACTTGTTTTATGAACAGATCATGAGGCAAAGGCAAGCATGCCCCAGCCTCTTTCTTATATAGAGAAAGGTTTTTCTATGTCTTATAATGATTTAAAAGATTGTAAAATCATCACTGCATTTATCACTCCCTTCCATGAAGATGGAACCATTAATTTTGACGCTCTTCCTGCCTTGATCGAGCACCTCTTGGCACATCATACAGATGGGATTCTCTTAGCTGGAACGACTGCAGAAAGTCCAACTCTGACCCACGATGAGGAATTACAACTCTTTGCGGCTGTTCAAAAGATTGTCAATGGACGGGTCCCTTTGATCGCTGGTGTCGGAACCAATGAAACCCGCGACTCGATTGAGTTCGTTAAAGAAGTGGATGCTTTTGGTGGCTTTGCAGCAGGATTGGCTATCGTCCCTTACTACAATAAACCATCCCAAGAAGGAATGTATCAACACTTTAAAGCGATTGCGGATGCATCTAATCTTCCGATTATTATCTACAATATTCCTGGACGCGTGGTTGTGGAAATGACGCCTGAAACCATGCTTCGTTTGGCAGAACACCCAAATATCATTGGGGTCAAAGAGTGTACAACCCTGGCTAATATGGCCTATTTGATTGAACACAAGCCAGAAGAATTTCTCGTCTATACAGGGGAAGATGGGGATGCTTTCCACGCGATGAACCTTGGGGCAGATGGAGTGATCTCAGTGGCTTCTCATACAAATGGAGATGAAATGCATGAGATGTTCCAAGCCATTGAACACAATGATATTAAAAAGGCTGCAGCCATCCAACGTCAATTTATCCCTAAAGTCAACGCTCTCTTCTCATATCCGAGTCCAGCTCCTGTCAAAGCTGTCTTAAACTATATGGGCTTTGAAGCAGGGCCAACCCGTTTGCCATTGGTGCCAGCACCGGCAGAAGAAGCGAAGCGCATTATCAAGGTTGTAGTAGATGGGGATTACCATGCTACTAAAGAGATCATTACGGGAGTTCTTCGCCCGGATTATTGATGTCTTAGATTCTTGACAAATCCCCTATTTATTAAGATAATAGAAGTATATTGATAATCAAGGAGAATAAGATGGAAGTCATTAAACGTAGTGGTGAAGTTGTAGAATTTGACCCAGATAAAATCTATCAAGCTGTTTTGAAGGCAGCACAAACAGTTTATGTCTTGACGGATGATCTTCGCCAAAACTTGGCGCAAGTGACCAAGAAAGTTGCCATGGATTTGGAAGAAGCTAAAGTGGAACGTGCGACGATCAGCATGATCCAGTCAATGGTTGAGCACCGCTTACTTGGTGCTGGTTATATTACCATTGCAGAACACTACATTTCTTATCGCTTGCAACGTGATTTGGAACGGAGCGGCTATGGTGATCACATCGCCGTGCATTTGCATTTTGAGCAAATTCGCTAAGCTAGAGTAGTGCTCGCTAGGTAGAGCTATCGTTTTGAACCACCCTTATAGGGTGGTTTTGACTGTCTAGCCAATTAGTTTATTTCGAAAGGTTTACATGTATGCAAAACCCAACCATCTATACCTATCTCAATCAGGATTTTACAGCTATTCCACTTTTTGATGGATTGAGCGTTGATGGTATTTCTCAAGGAAGTCAGGCAGATTTGCATCTGGCTGATGATTTTCAGTCCCCTTCTAAAGCTGTTTTCCATTTTTTAAACGGTCAATGGTTTCTTGAATGTTTGTCTGGGATGATCGAGGTGGATGGTGTCACCTATCCGAAAAATCAACGTGTTATATTAAATCATCGTTCCATTATCCATCTTTGTGACGCCGACGGCCATGTTTTTCGCTCAAAATTCATCATTGTTGAAATGAAATCTCTAGAATGGAAGACCATTGCAAAAGATGCTTTTCCGATGGATCTATCCTCGCTTGCTAGGATTGATTGTGCAGTCTTATCGAATCAGTTGGTTGTCCAATTAGGAGATCAGATTATTTACCAAGATCTTCAGGCAGCAACTGCAGACCCATCCGTTTCACCGAGGGATCGTCAGAACTTTTCTCATTCATCACTAACGATTGCTATTCAAGATGTAACAGTCGGAACTCTCTTAAACCGTAAAACCATCCTCAAGGATATTCAGGTGGAATTTAAACCCAAGGAAATGATCTTAATTCTGGGTGGATCAGGTGCTGGAAAATCTACCTTTATGGAAGCAGTGACAGGACTTGTTCATTCAAATACCAGTGCTTATTTTAATGGGGTTGATTTGTTAAACGATGGGAAGAAACAAGGGGTCATCACCCTGGCTCCTCAATCCCCTGACGAGCATTACCGAATGGAAGACACGGTCTATAAGAATCTAGAAGATGCAGCAAAGCTCTACGGTCCATCTGAATTAGCAGACAATCCTGAACTTCGTAAAGAAGAAGTGCTATCTGTTCTGAAAAAGCTGGATTTAGAATCTGTCAAAGGATCCAAGTGTTCTTCTCTATCTGGCGGACAAAAGAAAAAACTCACGATTGCCATGGAATACATCACGCGCCCTGAAATCCTCTTTATGGATGAACCGGATTCCGGTGTTGATGGGAGCATGGTCATGGAGGTCATGACCACATTGAGAGAGATTACAGATGAAGGAAAGATCTTATGTGTCATCACGCATACGCCCGATCGTATTCGTCATCTCTTTGACAAGGTCATGGTGGTCGGAAAGAGCTCGGAAGGCTGTGGGAGACTGTGTTACTTTGGCTCCGTAGACAATGCGCTGAAAGTTTTTGCTGCTCAGAGTTTGGAAGAAATCGTCCATAAAATTTCAGGTGCTGAAAATGCAGCTCTTGTTGACCAATATGTTCAATGGTTTGAAAATGAAAGGAGAGGTGGCCATGCTGGATAAGAAGCAAGTCTCGATTTATTTTAGAAAATTCCTTCGACTCCTTCTCAATAAAAAATCTCTGTTTTTTGTGTTAGAAGCGATTCTTCTTCCTTTCATCATTTCGATCGCTTTTAATGCCAATGAAGTTTTTGATAAATACCATATTACGAGAACTTCTTCCATTATGTTTATTTCTGCAGCACTCTGGATTGGTCTCTTTAATTCAGTGACCAGTATTTGTAACGAGCGTAAAGTCATCAAGTTTGAGTACCAAATTAAAGGCTTGTCCTTGCCTTCCTATGTGACGGCGCGCGTGCTGACAGAGTTGGTTCTCTGTTTTGCGGAAGCGATCTTAATGATTGGAACCATTGTTGTGCGCTATCCACGTATCCAAGGAAACGGTAGCCAGATATTCCTTTTGGGGATCACATTGTTTTTAGTCATCTTTACTTCGGATATGTTGGCCTTATTGATTTCAGCTTTTGTAAAAAAATCATCTCAAGCGATGACAGCCATGCCGCTAGTATTGATGGTTCAATTGCTGTTTTCAAATTTTCTCCAATCCTTGGATGAAAAAATTCCATTTTTAGTGTGGATCTCACACGCGACCATTACGAGATGGGGAACAACTGCCTTCTTTCGGATTGCAAACATGAACAATATGGTCCCGTCTCAAGGTCATACTGACTGGCAAGTTTATCAAAAAGATGGGGTAGGAACCTATGCTTATGATCTACTTGCGATTCTTGGAAATTGGGGAGCCTTGCTTGCTTTTGCCGCTCTATTTATAGTCGCAACTTCCCTCGTATTGACTTCTGTCCGTAAGGACGCTCGATAAACAATAAGGAGATGATTTATGAAAAACTGTACCAATTGCCAGGCACCTATTAATGCCGGTGATGCATTTTGTTCTAAGTGTGGAGCTAAAGTTCAAGTAGCTACCCAAGCTGAACCAAAAGCTGTTGCGTTTCAACCAAAGACAGTGCAATTAGGGCCAAGTCCAACTCAATCCCCAGCACCTAAAAAAAACAAAAGAAACATGATAGGAATTTTACTAGGGATTTTTGCCCTTCTTACTGTAATTTCTCTTGCAAGTTATTTCTTATTAAATCGTGGTAGCAGTGACACCATTAATTTAGAAGATTATGTGAATCTGGAAATTAAAGGAACTGATGGTGAAGGATCTATTGTTGAGAAGTCGCCTAGTTTGAACAAGGAAAAATTAGACCGGGATATCAAGAAGAAGTTAGAAGCGGAAGGCTTGAATACTGAGAGTTCAAACTACAATATCGATCAGCTAGTTTCAAAAGTAGAATTTAGTGTTTATAAAGGGGATGAACTGATCGATGTAAAAGATCGCAAGAACCTAAATAATCATGATAAAATTACGGTCAAATTACTTTACGATAAAAATGATCTTGAAGACATGATACCTGGCCTTCACTTTACTGGTACATCTGTAACTAAGGAGGCGGATCTTATCCCGCTTGTAGGTATTGATCCCTTTAAAGGGTTTTATCCAAAGATCAAGGGCATTTCTCCAAATGGAAGTTTATCAAAACCATCTCAATTTGAAGGAAAAGATCTAGAAATTATTGCAAAAGCAACCGCTAACTATGGCTTCCCATTTGATTATTATCTGAACGGTAAAGAAGTATCAAGTAATGATCCTATTGCAGTTGGAGATGAAATTGAGATTCGTCTCAATGAAAGTGGTAAAAATGCATTGAAAGAACAAGGTAAAACTGTTGAGAAAGGAAAAGACAGTAAGAAATACAAGGTCACCTTGGCTGATTTTGAGGAAGGGGCTTATGTGACTTCCTTGTCAAAAGTGGATAAGGATACACAAGAAGCCATCTCTAAGAATGTAGAGGATGCAGCAAAGGCTTATGCAGCTGACCGCAATTATAAAGACCTTCCAAAATTTGAAGGGATGGCTTTTGCGGCAATCAAAGATGGAGTTGATTGGGGAGGTACATTTGATTCCAAAATCCCTCAATTGGTCTATGTATACTCTATTACCGATACATCTTATGGTAAATCAAAAACAAGTTATTTTGTCATTTCCAAGATAGCGGTTATTGAACAGGTCGAAAACCATGGAAAAGCCAACGTTCATAAAAAACCTGGAAAAACCATTCAAACCTTTGAGAAAAATGCTAAGAAGTACGATTTCCAAAGCATGTCTGATGAGAATGACTTGAAGAACTACTTTACTAGAAATATCGACACCTATACTTATACAATGGACAATCAATTGAAATCGTTGATAAATTGGACAGAATAGAAGAAAAATGAAGTTACCTAGGTAGCTTCATTTTTTGTATTCTCGTTTAAGGCTGAGAATTCAAGAAAACATGGTATAATAGAAGAGATTGAACTGGAAAGGAATGGAGAACATGGCAACTATTCAATGGTTTCCTGGACACATGTCCAAAGCTAGAAGACAAGTACAAGAAAATTTAAAATTCGTGGATTTTGTGACGGTTCTGGTAGATGCTCGTTTGCCCCTATCAAGCCAAAATCCTATGTTAACCAAAATTGTTGGTGATAAGCCTAAATTAATGATTTTGAACAAGGTAGACTTGGCAGATCCTGTGGCAACAAAAGAATGGCAGGACTATTTTGAGTCTCAAGGCATCAAAACCTTGGCTATCAACTCCAAAGAGCAATCTACGGTTAAGAAGGTCACAGATGCTGCTAAGTCTTTGATGGCCGATAAAATTGCCCGTCAGAAGGAACGAGGTATTCAGATTGAAACCCTTCGGACCATGATTATCGGGATTCCTAATGCCGGGAAATCAACTCTGATGAACCGCTTAGCGGGGAAAAAGATTGCTGTTGTTGGAAATAAACCAGGGGTGACCAAGGGGCAACAATGGTTGAAAACCAATAAAGACCTTGAAATCTTGGATACCCCAGGGATTCTCTGGCCCAAGTTTGAAGATGAAGAAGTGGCCTTAAAACTTGCTTTAACAGGCGCCATCAAGGATCAGTTGCTTCCAATGGATGAAGTGACCATTTTTGGCCTTAACTATTTTAAAGAGCATTATCCAGCTGTTTTGCAAGAACGTTTTAAACAAATGGATCTGGAACAAGAAGCTCCTGAAATCATTATGGAGATGACCCAGAAATTAGGCTTTCGAGAGGATTACGACCGTTTTTACCAACTCTTTGTCAAAGATGTTCGCGATGGGAAATTGGGACGGTATACGCTGGATCGCGTAGGTGAAATAGATGTCAACGATTAAAGAAGTTAAAGAGCGTTTGGCAATGATTGACGAGCTAGATCATCCCTTATTTGAAGAGTTGATCCTTGATGGTCGAGCAGGCGTTCAAGCGGCTATCAGCAAACGAAAACGCGAACTCCAAAAACAAGTGGACGAAGATTTGCGTTTGGAAAAAATGCTAGCCTATGAAAAAGAACTTTATACTCAAGGGATTCAGCTCATTGCAGGAGTGGATGAAGTGGGACGTGGTCCATTAGCGGGACCAGTTGTTGCAGCTGCCGTGATCTTGCCGAAAGCTTGTAAAATTCCAGGACTCAACGATAGTAAAAAGATTCCAAAATCAAAACACAAGGAAATCTATGAGGCTGTGCTCCAAAACGCCATTGCGATCGGAATCGGCATCAAGGATAATCAAGTGATTGACCAGGTTAATATCTATGAAGCTACGAAGCTAGCCATGAGGGAAGCCATTGGTCAGCTAGAGCCTCAACCCCAGCATCTTTTGATTGATGCCATGAGGTTAGATCTTCCTATTTCCCAAACTAGTATCATCAAAGGGGATGCCAACTCCTTATCCATTGCTGCAGCATCCATCGTAGCCAAGGTGACTCGGGATCAGATGATGGAAGAGTTTGATCGAAAATATCCGGGTTATGATTTTGCACAGAACGCTGGCTATGGGACAGCTAAGCATCTGGCTGGCCTCGACCAGCTGGGAGTGACCCCTATCCATCGGCGTTCGTTTGAACCCGTCAAATCAATGTGTGAGGATTAGGTTATGCTATTCACTATCGACATCGGTGGTACCTTTATAAAGTACGGTCTGATGGACGCAGACTATCAATTGGTTCATACAGACAAGATCCCAACACCACCTACGATTGAGGAGTTTTGGCAAGGATTAGAAGAAATCGTTACACCCGTAAGGGAAGAAATCGAGGGAATCGCCATTTCATGCCCCGGTGAGATCCAAAAGAGCCTTGGCTTTGTCTTTCGAGGTGGTCTCATTCCATATTTGCGCGGCATTCCTCTAGCAAGTAGACTCGAACAAACATTTCAAGTACCCGTCACTGTTGTCAATGATGGAGAAGCCGCTGGTCTAGCAGAAGCAAGGCTTGGTAATCTAAAAGATTGTCCATGTGGTGCGACCTTGGTCTTGGGGACAGGAGTAGGTCTCGCTCTTCTTTCTAATGGTGACCTATTGAGAGGATGGCAACTGACAGAATACATTCGGTCTATTGATAAGGCAGAAAGAACACCAGAAAATCGCCGCTTTCATCGTGAACTCTTTTTGCAAGGCATTTCCAATCTTTTGGAAAACACCGGTTCAGCTGTTCAATTTGTTGAGAAGGCTAGTCACATCTTAAACCTAGAAAAGGCAGATGGTATAGCTGTTTTCAAGGCTCTTGATCAAGGGGGCAACGATGAGCTGACATCCTTGTTTCAGGCTTATTGCCACGATATTGCTATTCTGATTTTTAATCTTCAATCTTTGCTCCTGATTGAAAAAGTGACGATTGGCGGGGGCATTAGTAGTCAACCACTATTGATCGATGAGATCAGTCGACAATACCATGACCTACTCTCTCAAAAAGGGCATAAACAATTTGAGGCCTTGCCCATACAAGCGGCTCGCTTCCACAATGAAAGCAACTTGATTGGTGCTGCAACTTACTTTTATTCTTCGACACATCAAAAAAAGTTCTAGAAATAGAGCTTTTTTCTTTTCTTTTTCGAATAAATAAGTGAGAGGAAGTAGAAGGTGACCATGGAGAAATTTGAAATCTTTAAATTAAAAGAAGCCGGTTTATCAAATGAGCAAGTCTTGAGAATCTTGGACTACTGTAGGAAAGAGCAAGTCTTACCAAGCTTAGAAGAGATAGCGAGGATCGCTCGCTGTCGCAGTATCCTTCATTTTGTAGACAAATACCGACAACTAGATGAAGACCATTTACACGAGGAGTTTGAACGGTTCCCATCTCTATCCATTTTTGATCCTGAATACCCTGAGGAATTGCTACAGATTTACAATCCTCCTGTACTCCTTTTTTACCAGGGAGATTTGGAATTGTTAACCAGACCGAAGATTGCAGTTGTTGGAGCTCGCGAGACCACGCGAGAAGGGGTTCGTTCTGTAGAGAAGATTATTAAGGAACTTGGGAATGAGTTGGTTATCGTTAGTGGACTTGCTAAGGGAATTGATGCGACAGCTCATTATGCCAGTATACGAAATGGTGGCAAGACCATCGGAGTGATTGGAACAGGACTGGATGTCTCTTATCCTAAGAGCAATCAAAGACTGCAGGCACATATGGGGGAACACCATCTGATCTTGAGTGAGTATGGACCAGGGCAGGCCCCTCTTAAGTTTCATTTTCCTGAGAGAAATCGCATCATTGCAGGTCTCTGTCAGGCAGTGATTGTAGCAGAGGCTCGACTCCGTTCAGGGAGTTTGATTACTTGTGAGCGTGCTATGGAAGAAGGCCGAGACGTTTTTGCTATTCCAGGAAATATTTTAGATGGTAAATCTGCAGGCTGCCATCACCTGATTCAAGAAGGCGCAAAACTTGTCACCTCAGGCCAGGACATTCTTGATGAATTGAAATACAAATTGTGATTTTCCTATAGGAGAAGTTCCTAGTTGACATCTTTCTTAAAATGTATTAAACTCAATGAGATTTATACAATACAGAGGGATAAAACGTGGTAACAAAAAAGAAAAGCAGTACAACCAAGAAAAATTTGGTGATTGTGGAGTCTCCTGCGAAGGCCAAAACAATCGAGAAATACCTTGGTCGTAACTACAAAGTCATGGCCAGTGTTGGCCACATTCGGGACCTGAAAAAATCTACGATGTCGATCGACTTCGACAATAACTATGAACCGGAGTATATCAATATTCGCGGAAAAGGTCCCTTGATCAATGATTTGAAAAAAGAAGCTAAAAAAGCCAAACAAGTCTTTCTCGCAAGTGACCCGGACCGCGAGGGAGAAGCTATTTCTTGGCATTTAGCGCATATTTTGAACTTGGATGCCAAAGAAAAAAACCGTGTGGTCTTTAACGAAATCACCAAGGATGCTGTTAAAAATGCCTTTAAAGAACCGCGCCAAATCGATATGGACTTGGTCGATGCCCAACAAGCACGTCGGGTCTTGGACCGGATTGTAGGGTATTCCATTTCGCCTATTCTTTGGAAAAAGGTTAAAAAAGGACTTTCTGCAGGGCGCGTGCAATCAGTTGCCCTCAAGTTAATCATTGATCGTGAAAATGAGATTAATGATTTCAAGCCGGAAGAATACTGGACCATTGATGGTGTCTTTAAAAAAGGGACCAAGCAATTCCAAGCTAGCTTCTATGGGATTGATGGCAAGAAGATGAAGCTCAACACCAATGAAGAGGTGAAAGCTGTTCTTGAACACTTAGATGGCAAAGATTTTACCGTTGAAAAAGTTGAAAAGAAAGAACGTCGTCGGAATGCGCCACTTCCATACACCACCTCTTCCATGCAGATGGATGCTGCCAATAAGATCAACTTCCGTACACGTAAGACCATGATGGTCGCCCAGCAGTTGTATGAAGGAATCAATATTGGTTCTGGTGTTCAAGGTTTGATTACCTATATGCGTACTGATTCTACACGGATCAGTCCAGTTGCGCAAAATGAGGCGGCTAACTTTATCGTGGATCGCTTTGGTGAGAAATATTCCAAGCATGGAAGCCGTGTGAAGAATGCTTCTGGTGCCCAAGATGCCCACGAGGCGATCCGTCCATCCAGCGTCTTCAATACACCTGAAAGCATTGCTAAATACTTGGACAAAGATCAATTAAAACTCTACACATTGATTTGGAACCGCTTTGTAGCTAGTCAAATGACAGCAGCTGTCTTTGATACCATGAATGTCCGTTTAGGTCAAAATGGGGTTCAGTATACGGCAAATGGGAGCCAGGTGAAGTTTGATGGTTATTTGGCTATTTATAACGACTCAGATAAGAACAAGATGTTGCCGGATATGGTAGAAGGCGATATTGTTAAGCAAGTCAATAGCAAGCCTGAGCAACACTTTACCCAACCACCTGCTCGATATTCTGAAGCGACTTTGATTAAGACCTTGGAAGAGAACGGTGTTGGCCGTCCTTCAACCTATGCACCGACGATTGAGACCATTCAAAAACGTTATTATGTGAAGCTGGTAGCCAAACGCTTTGAACCAACAGAATTAGGGGAGATCGTCAATAAACTGATCGTTGAATTCTTCCCAGATATTGTCAACGTGACCTTCACAGCGGAGATGGAAGGGAAACTCGATGATGTCGAACTTGGAAAGGAAGAGTGGCAAAAGGTCATCGATGCTTTCTACAAACCATTTTCTAAAGAGGTCGCAAAGGCTGAAGAAGAGATGGAAAAAATCCAAATTAAAGACGAACCAGCTGGTTTTGATTGTGAAGTTTGTGGAAGCCCGATGGTGATTAAATTAGGACGTTTTGGAAAGTTCTATGCTTGTAGCAATTTCCCAGATTGTCGTCATACCCAGGCCATTGTCAAAGAAATCGGCGTGGAGTGTCCTGACTGTCATCAGGGACAAATCATCGAACGCAAAACCAAGCGCAACCGTATCTTCTATGGATGCAATCGCTACCCAGAGTGTGAATTTACCTCTTGGGATAAGCCGATCGGTCGGGATTGTCCAAAATGTGGCCACTACTTAGTTGAGAAAAAAGTTCGTGGTGGCGGCAAACAAGTCGTATGTAGCAATGGCGACTACGAAGAAGAAAAAGTGAAATAAGCTTTCAAACGATTCAATGTCTATTATAACGGCAATTTTTATAAATGTCTGTTATAATAGACATTTTTTGTTTTTTTCGTTATAATAGACACAAGGAGGTGGGCTTATGTATCTTGCTTTGATTGCAGATGTGATTGATTCCAAAATCGTACAAGAACGTTTTGACCTGCAAAAACAGTTAGAAAAAACGCTTCAAAAGATCAATGAGCTTTTTAAAGACTGCCTAGCATCGGCTTTTACCTTAACTTTGGGCGATGAGTTTCAGGCCCTTTTGAAAGTAGAGGCTCCCGTTTTTCAAATTATCGATACCTTGCGTTCAGAACTAAAACCGACTCAACTTCGTTTCGGCATTGGCCTCGGGGAGATTGTAACGGATATCGATCCCCTGCAAAGTATCGGTGCAGATGGACCAGCCTATTGGAATGCACGCGCAGCTATTAATCTGGTCCATCAGAAAAATGATTATGGTAACACCCAGATCTATTTTTTGAGCGGTAATGACAGCCAGGACTTAGTGGTGAATGCGCTCATCGCTTCCGGAGAAGCCATACGTTCGGGTTGGCGAGAGAGTCAGGAAGAGATTCTGCTCAATCTGCTAAAGAGATCTGTCTATAGTGAAAGCTTTAGCCAACAGGAATTGGCCCAAGCGCTAGAGCTCAACCCTAGTGCACTGTCCAAGCGATTAAAGAGTAGCAGTATTCGTGTTTATTTACGGGGGCGAGCAGCAGCACTAGCTTGTATTCAAAACTTAGAGAAAGGAGAGGCCCATGAGCGGATTGTCTAGTATCGTAATGAATCCATACTTGATCCTCTTGTTGATTTGTCATTTGTTATCGGATTATTATTTTCAAAGTCAAAAGATGGCGGATCGCAAGGATCAGGATAAGAAGGTGCTCGGGCTTCACATTCTATATGTGGCTTTGCCTTTGTTCATTGTTTCGCTCTTTCATCTAGCCTTGTGGTGGATTTGCTTGGTCATTTTACTGACACATGCTGGAATAGATTTCTTGAAACCGATCGTGCAGAAGGGATTGAAATTACCAAAAGCCTGGATTTTTGCATTGGATCAAGTCTTGCATATTGGTATCCTAACTTGTCTGGTCCTTATGGGAGCGAAGAATGGCACGACCTATCTACCCTTGGACATTTTAAATCTAATCTTTTATGTCCTCCTAGTTGGGAAACCAAGCAATATCGCCTTTAAAATTCTGTTTGCCAAGTATCAACCCACCAGCAAGAAGAAAATGGATACGATCACTGGGGCTGGTTCCATGATTGGCTTTTTAGAGCGTTTGGTGATCGGTGTCTGTCTCCTCTATGGGCAATTTGCTTCGATCGGCCTAGTATTTACAGCCAAATCTATCGCCCGCTATAATAAAATTTCGGAGAATCCTGCCTTTGCGGAGTATTATTTGATTGGGTCCTTATTCAGTATCCTCTCTGCCCTCTTAGCAGCCTGGTTGTGTTTATAAGGAAACAAATTATAGACTTAAGTCTGGACAGGAAAGATTAGCCTCCCTGTCTTTTTACTTGGCTTTTTGGTATAATGAACCAAGTAGAAAATTAGAAAGATTTGTGGGTGTCAAACAGTCCAGAAGGGTGTTTTGATACCCAAAGAGGTATTAGTGTCATGTCTCAATCTTATATCAATGTTATCGGTGCGGGTCTTGCTGGCTCGGAAGCAGCTTACCAGATTGCCCAACAGGGTATTCCGGTCAAGCTTTACGAAATGCGTGGGGTCAAATCCACTCCGCAACATAAAACAGACAACTTTGCTGAGTTAGTGTGTTCCAACTCTCTTCGTGGGGATTCTCTCACCAATGCTGTCGGGCTCCTCAAAGAAGAAATGCGCCGTCTGGGTTCTGTCATCCTTGAAGCAGCGGAAGCGACTCGCGTGCCGGCTGGTGGAGCGCTGGCAGTGGACCGGGAAGGGTTTGCTAGCCGGGTGACGGAGAAGGTGTCCCAACATCCGCTCATTGAAGTGATTCGCGATGAAATTACGGAATTGCCGACAGATGCCATCACAGTGGTCGCAACAGGCCCTCTAACCAGTGATGCCTTGGCAGAAAAGATCCATGCTCTCAATGGTGGCGACGGTTTCTATTTCTATGATGCAGCAGCTCCGATTATCGATGTCAATACCGTTGATATGAACAAGGTCTATCTCAAGTCACGCTATGACAAGGGAGAAGCAGCCTATCTCAACTGCCCCATGACCAAACAAGAATTTATGGATTTCCACGAGGCCTTGGTCAATGCAGAAGAAGCCCCGCTCAACTCTTTTGAAAAAGAAAAGTATTTTGAAGGTTGTATGCCCATTGAAATCATGGCCAAACGAGGCATCAAAACCATGCTCTATGGCCCTATGAAGCCAGTTGGGCTCGAGTATCCAGATGATTACAAAGGGCCACGTGATGGGGAGTTTAAGACACCTTACGCAGTCGTTCAGTTGCGCCAAGACAATGCGGCTGCCAGCCTCTACAATATTGTTGGTTTCCAAACTCACCTTAAATGGGGCGAACAAAAACGGGTCTTCCAAATGATCCCAGGTTTGGAAAACGCGGAATTTGTGAGATATGGTGTCATGCACCGCAATTCCTACATGGATTCTCCAAATCTGCTTGAACAAACCTACCGTTCTAAGAAACAAGCTAATCTCTTCTTTGCAGGTCAAATGACAGGTGTAGAAGGCTATGTTGAATCAGCTGCCTCAGGTTTGGTAGCTGGAATCAATGCAGCTCGCCTTTTCAAAGGAGAAGAAGCAGCGATTTTCCCTGAAACGACAGCTATCGGAAGCCTGGCTCACTATATCACCCATGCTGACAGCAAGCATTTCCAACCCATGAATGTCAACTTCGGGATTATCAAGGAGCTAGAAGGCCCACGTATTCGGGATAAAAAGGAACGTTATGAGAAAATTGCCGAACGTTCTTTACAAGATTTGGCTCAGTTTATGGAAAAATAACCCAAGAAAGAAAAAAGTTTGGAGAAAATCCAGACTTTTTCTTCTAAAAATGGTATAATGAATAAAATTTAGAATATAGAGAGTTTTCTGACAATGAACAAATCCTATTTTTATTTAGATATGAAGACACACGAGTTGAAAGTGCCTTATACCGGAAAACTCCGTCGTGTGCGAGTCTTATTACCTAAGAATTATGAAACGGATACAGATAGACGTTACCCTGTGGTTTATTTCCACGATGGGCAAAACGTTTTGTACAGCAAGGAAGCTTATGCGGGTCATTCCTGGAAAGTTATTCCAGCCATTAAGCGGAATCCAGATATTAGTCGCATGATTGTTGTTGCGATCGATAATGATGGTTTCCAACGCATGAATGAATACTCTGCCTGGAAGTACAAGGAATCCAATATTCCTGGCATGCAATTTGGTGGCAAGGGAGTTGAGTACGGCGAATTTGTCATGGAGGTGGTGAAACCTTTTATCGACCAAGAATACCGGACTCTTGCTGATCGAGAACATACGGCCATGATTGGATCTTCCTTGGGTGGGAATATTACCCAATTCTTGGGCTTAGAGTACCAAGATCAAATTGGTTGTTTAGGTGTCTTTTCATCTGCTAACTGGCTACACCAAGATGCCTTCAATCATTATATCGAACGCAAAAAATTATATGCAGATCAACGGATCTACATCTATGTAGGTACTGAAGAGGCGGATGATACAGATAAAACGCTGATGGCGGGAAATATCAAGCAAGCCTATATTGATTCATCCCTTCGTTATTATCACGACGTCATTCAACAAGGGGTGGCTTTAGAGAATATCGACATTCGGATTCAATCCGGCGCTATTCACCATGAAGAAGCTTGGGCCGAACATTTACCTGAGTGCCTTCGCTTTTTGACCGAAAATTGGGATTAATGGACTCAGAACAAATCAATATAGAGAAAGAGGAAACTTATGAATATTGAACATTTAAGCCACTGGAGTGGCCAACTCAACCGTGAAATGTATTTGAACCGCTATGGACACGCTGGTATTCCTGTTGTGGTCTTTGCTTCATCAGGTGGGAGCCATAACGAGTACTATGACTTTGGTATGATTGATGCTTGTGCTCAGTTTATCGAAGAAGGTCGGGTTCAATTCTTCACCCTTTCGAGTGTCGATAGTGAAAGCTGGCTTTGTGATTGGAAAAATCCTCATGATCGTGCCGAAATGCACCGTGCTTATGAACGCTATGTGATTGAAGAAGCCATTCCTTTTATCAAACACAAAACAGGCTGGTTTGATCCGATGATGACAACGGGTTGCTCTATGGGGGCTTACCACGCCCTTAATTTCTTCTTGCAACATCCAGATGTCTTTAATAAAGTGATTGCCTTGAGTGGTGTCTATGACGCTCGTTTCTTTGTTGGTGATTTTGGAGGCGATGAAGCCATTTATCAAAACTCGCCATCTGATTATATTTGGAACCAAAATGATGGCTGGTTTATCGATCGTTACCGTCAGGCGGAAATCGTTGTTTGTACTGGTTTAGGGGCTTGGGAACAAGATGGGCTTCCATCTTTCTACAAACTGAAAGAAGCCTTTGATCACAAAAATATTCCTGCATGGTTCGCTGAATGGGGACATGATGTAGCCCACGATTGGGAATGGTGGCGCAAACAAATGCCTTATTTCCTAGGCCAAATGCATCTATAAGTAAAAAGGGAGGAGACCTCTATGAATTATCTTGTTATTTCACCTTATTATCCACAAAATTTCCAACAATTTACCATTGAACTAGCTAACAAGGGAATCACAGTCTTGGGAATTGGTCAAGAGCCGTACGAACAGTTAGATGAGCCTTTGCGCAATAGTTTGACAGAGTATTTCCGAGTTGAAAATTTGGAAAATCTGGACGAAGTGAAGCGTGCGGTAGCCTTTCTGTTCTATAAACACGGACCAATTGATCGTATTGAGTCCCATAATGAGTACTGGTTGGAATTGGATGCGGCGCTTCGGGAGCAATTCAATGTCTTCGGAGCTAAGCCAAAAGATCTGAAGAAAACTAAGTTCAAATCCGAAATGAAGAAACTCTTCAAGAAGGCTGGAGTCCCAGTCGTTCCTGGTGCCGTGGTTAAAACAGAAAAAGACATTGATAAGGCCGTGAAGAAGATTGGGTTGCCATTGATTGCCAAGCCTGATAATGGAGTAGGTGCAGCAGCGACCTTTAAACTTGAAACACCAGAAGATGTCGACCATTTTAAAGCAGATTGGGATGGACATACGGAGTACTTCTTTGAGAAATTCGTCACTTCTAGCGAGATTTGTACCTTTGATGGTCTGGTCGATCGTGATGGCAATATTGTCTTCTCAACGACTTTTGACTATGCTTATACGCCACTCGATTTGATGCTCTACAAGATGGATAACTCTTATTATGTCCTCAAAGAGATGGATCCAAAATTGCGTCAATACGGGGAAGCGATTGTCAAAGCCTTTGGCATGAAAGAACGTTTCTTCCATATCGAGTTCTTCCGCGATGGGGATGACTATATTGCAATCGAGTACAATAATCGTCCAGCAGGTGGCTTTACGATCGATGTCTACAATTATGCTCACTCCATTGATTTGTACCGTGGTTATGCTGCCATCGTAGCAGGAGAGCCTTTCCCAGCTTCTGAGTTTGAGCCCCTTTATTGCTTGGCGACTTCTCGCCGTGCCAATGCAGCCTATGTCCTTTCAGAGGATGAAGTTTTGGCTAAATACCATGATCAATTCCGTGTGAAAAAAGACATGCCAGCGGCCTTTGCGGAACTTCAGGGAGATTTCCTCTATATGCTTACAACACCTAGTCGTGAAGTAATGGAACAAATGATTCATGACTTTGGTCAACGCCAATCATAAGATAACGACCGGTAGGATAGGATCCTATCGGTTTTTTATAATTTAATGCAATCCCATGAAAGAAAAGTTTGTGAAATGTTTTGTTTGAAGTTGAAAAAGCTTATAAAACCTCCCTCCAAGGTATAAAGTTTGTGAAATCATTTGAGCATTATTTTTGACAGTGCTTTCATTTTTGGCTAGAATTAAAGAGAATGAATAAATGCTAAGAAAGGCGAAATAATGGCAACATTAGATAAAAGTCTCTTATTGGAAATGTTCCGTAAAATGGAAGAAATCCGTCGCATGGACTTAAAAATTGCACAGTTAGTAAAAAAAGGGAAAGTGCCAGGAATGACGCACTTTTCTGTTGGGGAAGAAGCAGCAAACGTTGGAGCGATGCTGGCTTTAAATGATGACGATTTGCTGACATCTAACCACCGTGGTCACGGTCAAGCGATCGCTAAAGGTATCGACCTGAATGGCATGATGGCTGAAATCCTAGGCAAGTATACTGGTACTTGTAAAGGGAAGGGAGGCTCTATGCATATCGCTGACCTGGATGCTGGTAACCTTGGTGCCAACGGGATCGTTGGTGGTGGTATGGGGATTGCTGTAGGGGCTGCCCTTACTCAACAAATGAAAAAGACTGGTAAGATTGTCGTCTGCTTCTTTGGGGACGGAGCAACCAACGAAGGTGTTTTCCACGAAGCGGTGAATATGGCTTCTATTTGGAATCTTCCGGTAATTTTCTACTGTATCAATAACGGTTATGGAATCTCTGCTGACATCAAGAAAATGACCAATATCCAGCATATCCACGAACGTAGTGCTGCTTACGGCATTCCTGGAATGTTTATTCCTGATGGAAATAACGTTATCGATGTCTATGAAGGATTCCAAAAAGCTGTTGAACACGTCCGCTCTGGTAAAGGACCTGTCTTGATTGAAAGTGTCACCTATCGTTGGCTTGGTCACTCATCTTCTGACCCTGGTAAATACCGGACCCGTGAAGAAGTAGAAGAGTGGAAGAAGAAAGATCCAATCGAAAACCTTCGCAAGTATCTCCTTGAAAATGAGATTGCGAGCGCAGAAGAATTGGATCAGATCCAAGAAGAAGTGAAAGAAGCAGTTGAAGCTTCAGTGAAATTTGCGGAAGAAAGCCCATTCCCTCCACTCGAATCAGCTTTCGAAGATATTTACGCAGACTAAGGGGGAGTAGAGAATTATGGAAACTAAATTAATGTCTTTCCGCGATACCATTATCCTTGCTATGTCTGAGGAAATGCGTCGCGACGAAAATGTATTGTTGATGGGGGAAGATGTCGGAGTTTTCGGTGGAGACTTTGGTACATCTGTAGGGATGCTTGAAGAATTTGGACCAGAACGTGTACGTGACTGTCCTATTTCTGAGGCTGCAATTTCAGGTGCAGCAGCTGGTGCTGCTATGACAGGGCTACGTCCAATCGTTGATATGACCTTCATGGATTTCTCTGTTATTGCCATGGATGCTATCGTCAACCAAGCCGCTAAAACTCGTTACATGTTTGGTGGTAAAGGTCAAGTGCCGATGACCATTCGCTGTGCTGCTGGGAACGGAGTAGGTTCTGCGGCTCAACACTCACAATCATTGGAATCATGGTTTACTCATATTCCTGGTTTGAAAGTTGTTGCTCCTGGTACGCCAGCGGATATGAAGGGACTGCTCAAGTCATCTATCCGTGATAACAACCCCGTTATCATTCTTGAATACAAATCAGAATTCAACCAAAAAGGGGAAGTGCCAGTTGATCCAGACTACACGATTCCACTTGGTGTCGGAGAAATCAAACGCGAAGGAACTGACGTCACTGTCGTAACCTACGGGAAAATGCTTCGTCGCGTGATGCAAGCAGCTGAAGAATTGGCAGAAGAAGGCATCTCAGTAGAAGTAGTAGACCCACGGACCTTGGTCCCACTCGATAAAGAGATCATCATTAATTCTGTCAAGAAGACAGGAAAAGTAGTCCTTGTCAATGATGCTCATAAAACAAGTGGCTATATCGGTGAAATTTCAGCTATCATTTCTGAATCAGAAGCATTTGATTACTTGGATGCACCAATCCGCCGTTGTGCGGGGGAAGATGTGCCAATGCCTTACGCACAAAACCTTGAAAATGCAATGATTCCAACAGTTGAAAGCATCAAAGATGCCATTCGTAAAACATATAACAAAGAATAATACATAACATAAATTATGTAATGTCATTTAAATTAGACGAGGAAACTTTGTATCTTTTTAGGTACAAAGTTCTCTGCGTCCTTAATATCTTAGATTAGATCACGGGCTAAAAGCTCGGAAAAAAGATAAATCTCCTTGACTTCATCGAAGTCTGCGTTGATTTCCTATTTTTCGGTCGCTTTTAAACGCCCTTTGCATCATAAATAGAATAGGAGAGGTCATGGCTGATGATAAGCTAAGAGCGACTCCTGCGGCTAGAAAATTAGCGGATGATCTTGGGATCAACCTCTATGATGTTTCTGGTTCAGGCGCAAACGGTCGTGTCCACAAAGAAGACGTGGAAACCTATAAAGACACAAATGTGGTTCGCATTTCACCACTTGCAAAACGAATTGCTTTAGAACACAATATTGCTTGGCAAGAGATTCAAGGAACTGGTCATCGTGGTAAGATCATGAAGAAGGACGTTCTTGCTTTCCTTCCTGAAAATATTGAGAATGAGACCATTAAGTCACCTGCTGAAATCGAGAAGGTGGAGGAAGCTCCAGATAATGTGACACCTTATGGTGAGATCGAGCGGATTCCGATGACACCAATGCGCAAGGTGATCGCTCAACGGATGGTGGAATCTTACTTGACAGCACCAACCTTTACTTTGAACTATGACGTTGATATGTCTCAAATGTTGGCCCTTCGTAAGAAAGTATTGGATCCAATCATGGAAGCAACTGGCAAAAAAGTCACTGTAACAGATTTGCTTTCTCTAGCAGTGGTTAAGACCTTGATGAAACACCCATACATCAATGCGTCATTGACGGAAGATGGCAAAACCATCATCACTCACAACTATGTCAATTTGGCAATGGCAGTTGGGATGGACAATGGACTCATGACTCCAGTTGTCTACAATGCTGAAAAGATGACCTTGTCAGAGTTAGTTGTATCCTTCAAGGATGTTATCGGACGTACCTTGGATGGTAAACTTGCTCCAAGTGAATTGCAAAACTCAACCTTCACCATCAGTAACTTGGGGATGTTTGGCGTTCAATCATTTGGACCGATTATCAACCAACCAAACTCTGCTATCCTTGGAGTTAGCGCAACGGTTGAAAAACCAGTTGTTGTGAATGGTGAAATTGTCATTCGTCCAATCATGAGCTTGGGCTTGACCATTGACCACCGCGTTGTCGATGGAATGGCTGGTGCCAAATTCATGAAAGACTTGAAAGCCTTGATTGAAGACCCGATTTCAATGTTGGTCTAATCAACGAGAGAGAATAGAAACAAGAAAAAGAGGGAAATAAAATGGCCTTAGAAGTAATTATGCCAAAAGCCGGCGTAGATATGACCGAAGGACAAATCGTTCAGTGGAATAAGAAAGTCGGCGAATTTGTAAAAGAAGGAGAAGTTCTCCTTGAAATCATGACAGACAAAGTCAGCATGGAGTTGGAAGCGGAAGAAGACGGTTACTTGATCGCTATCCTGAAAGGGGATGGAGAAACTGTTCCTGTAACAGAAGTAATCGGTTATCTTGGTGAAGAAGGGGAAAATATCCCTACAGCTGGAGCAGTAGCACCAGAAGCAAGCCCAGCACCAGCTGCAGCAAGTGCTTCAAACGATGACAATAAGAGCGATGACGCTTATGATATCGTAGTGATTGGTGGTGGTCCTGCTGGTTACGTATCTGCTATTAAAGCAGCTCAATTAGGTGGTAAGGTTGCTCTTGTTGAGAAATCTGAACTTGGTGGAACGTGCTTGAACCGCGGATGTATCCCAACTAAGACTTACCTCCACAACGCTGAAATTATCGAAAATATCGGACATGCGGCCAACCGTGGTATTATCATTGAAAATCCAAGTTTCTCAGTAGATATGGATAAGGTTCTTGAAACCAAGAACAAGGTCGTAAATACCCTCGTCGGTGGTGTTGCGGGTCTTCTTCGCAGCTACGGAGTGGATGTTCACAAGGGGATCGGTACCATTACGAAAGATAAGAATGTCTTGGTCAATGGTTCTGAATTGCTTGAAACGAAGAAGATCATCCTTGCTGGTGGTTCAAAAGTCAGCAAGATTAACGTTCCAGGTATGGAATCATCCCTTGTCATGACCAGTGATGATATTCTTGAAATGAATGAAGTACCTGAAAGTCTCGTAATCATTGGTGGTGGGGTTGTCGGTATCGAGCTTGGTCAAGCCTTCATGACCTTCGGTTCAAAAGTTACAGTTATCGAAATGATGGACCGTATCGTTCCAGCTATGGATGCTGAAGTATCTAAGAACCTTCGTTTAATCCTTGAACGTAAAGGTATGACAATCTTGACCGATACGAAACTCCAAGAAATCATTGAAGAAGATGGCAAACTTCGTATCAAGGTTGAAGGAAAAGACGATATCATCGCCAATAAAGCCCTTCTTTCAATCGGTCGTGTTCCAGATCTTGAAGGAATCGGTGAAGTCGAGTTTGAATTGGATCGTGGTCGTATCAAGGTCAATGAATACATGGAAACTTCTGTTCCAGGTATCTATGCACCAGGTGATATCAACGGTACGAAGATGTTGGCTCACGCTGCCTTCCGTATGGGTGAAGTAGCGGCTGAAAACGCCCTTAAAGGAAATCACGCTGTTGCCAAATTGAACTTAACTCCTGCAGCTATCTACACACTTCCAGAAGTTGCGGCTGTTGGTTTGACAGAAGAACAAGCTCGTGAGAAATATGATGTCCAAATCGGTAAATTCAATTTTGCCGCAAACGGACGTGCCATTGCATCAGATGCGGCTCAAGGTTTTGTTAAGGTCATTGCAGACAAGAAATATGGTGAAGTTCTTGGGGTTCACATCATTGGTCCAGCAGCAGCTGAATTGATCAACGAAGCTTCAACTATCATTGAGATGGAAATCACTGTAGAAGAAATGCTCAAGACCATCCATGGGCACCCAACCTTCTCAGAAGTGATGTACGAAGCCTTTGCGGACGTACTTGGATTGGCAGTTCACTCACCTAAGAAGAAATAATATTATTCTTTCAACTAAATTTTCTTTAAGTAGTACGGACGGCAGCGACCTCTCATAGAGTTCCATGCCTAAAAATTGAGCCACTTGTCTCAATTTTTCCGAGAAATGTAACGATAACTCGTTACATTTCTTTTTACTACTTCAGAAAATTAAGTGAAATTTAACTATTTTGTCTAATGCTCATTCTGCTATGAGTAGGATTTATAAAACGAATTTTTTGGAATTACTATGAAATACATTATTAATTATTCAAATGACACTGCTTTTAATATTGCTTTAGAGGAATATGCTTTTAAACACCTTTTGGACGAGGATCAAATCTTCCTTCTTTGGATTAACAAACCATCTATCATTGTAGGTCGTCACCAAAATACCATCGAGGAAATTAACCGTGACTATGTTCGTGAAAATGGAATTGAAGTAGTCCGTCGAATCAGTGGTGGTGGAGCTGTTTATCATGATTTGAACAACCTAAACTATACCATCATTTCAAAAGAAGATGAAAACAAGGCCTTTGACTTCAAGAGCTTCTCTACTCCAGTTATCAATACTTTAGCTGAACTTGGTGTTAAAGCTGAATTTACAGGCCGTAACGACTTGGAAATCGACGGTAAGAAATTCTGTGGCAATGCCCAAGCCTATATCAATGGACGGATCATGCACCATGGTTGTCTTCTCTTTGACGTGGATTTGTCAGTCCTAGCTAATGCACTTAAAGTGTCTAAAGATAAGTTTGAATCAAAAGGGGTTAAATCAGTCCGTGCTCGAGTAACTAATATTATCGATGAGTTGCCAGAAAAAATCACGGTTGAAGAGTTCCGGGATCTACTTTTGGACTACATGAAGAAAGAATACCCTGAGATGACAGAATATGTCTTCTCGGATGAAGAATTGGCTGAAATCAATCGTATCAAGGAAACCAAGTTTGGTACCTGGGATTGGAACTATGGAAAGTCTCCTGAATACAATGTCCGTCGTGGCACTAAATTCCCTAGCGGTAAGGTGGAAATCTTCGCAAACGTCATTGAATCAAAAATTCAAGATATCAAGATTTACGGTGACTTCTTTGGTATCGAAGACGTAGCGGCAGTAGAAGATGTCCTTCGTGGTGTCAAATACGAACGCGAAGACGTTCTTAAAGCCCTACAAACCATTAACCTAGGTCGTTACTTCGCAGGAATCACTGCAGAAGAAATTGCTGAAGCAGTGGTGGAATAAAGTCATAAGAGAGTGGGACAGAAATCGGTAATTCGTTAGAATTCGATTTCGTAGTCCCACCTCCGCACAGTTGAGTAGGGCTGTAAAAGCTGATGAATTCAGCGTAGTAGAGCCCAGTCAACCACTGCGTCTTGCTCGACAATACAAAGACAATTGAGAGGCTAGGACTTTTGTCCCAGCCTCTTTTTTTGAAACTAGTTTCACATAAAAATTATTGTTTTACTAAGGATTTTGTAGTATAGTAAAGGTGGAAAAGTGTATTCGCTTACAAAGAATGTAACTGTAATTTGTAAAATTCAGTAATTCTTAAACAACGAAATTGATTGACTAGCTAGGTATTACTTTCCTTTTCTGCTTTAGAAAGTGTGATGATATGAAACGTGTCTTTATTATTTTATCAAACCTTTTCATCTCTAGCTTTTTGATTTGGATTGCCTTTATTTCTCCAAATACGGTTGTCCACAGCAGTCTTCCGGTAGTAGGTGTGCAGAGACAAGAAAAGAGCGTCACATATGAAGAGTTATCTTCCAGTTTAGACCGCTTGGCAAAGGAAAATCATAGTATAATTGCCAGTCAGATACAAAGAACAGACTCTAAGGGGCAGGTTGTTTTCACCTATGATATCTACGGAGAGGGAAAACTTCCTCTTGGGATTAAAAGAGAGAAGAAAGAACTGGCTGCCAAAGAAAGCCTGCTAACGAATTATTATGTATTAACAGGTGAATTGGAAACTGAAAAGCTGGATCAAACGCTTCATACTCTTGGTTTCTCACAAACTTTTATTGAGAAACCAAATCCTCTGCAGACCTTTATTGCCTTTTTTGGTTCAGGTTCACAATCACTTGCCTTAGTCATTTTTATCATTAGTTTTAGCGCTTTGACGATTATACAAAAAACACTTGAAATGAGAAGCGCTGGGATTCGATATATCTCAGGAATGAGACGCTTGCAACTTTTCGGACATTCTTTAAAAGCTGATAGTATAGAGTTGCTTTTGGGATGTATAGGGGCAAGTACAATGGGTGCGTTTCTGATTTATTGTCTTCAATTGACACCTTTTTCCTATTCCATCATCATTTCAAGTAGTATTATTTACAATGGGATTTTACTGATTTTATCTGCTGTCTTATCCTTCCTCTTTGCATATAGTATTCAAACGATTCATTTAGTCCCCCTTTTAAAAGGAAAGGTTCCATTAAAGCGCATTTTGGTTTTCCTCTTTATTTGTCAATTTCTCGCTGTGGCATTAATTGGACTTGCGATTCATCGAATCAGTATTTATGGATCAGTCTGGCAAACTCACCAAGAGGGAAGTGAGGCTTGGTTAAAACAGTCGAATTGGGTCCAAATTAGTACAAGTCGGGAGGATTTTTCACAGAAAACAAACAAAGAGACGCAAATTGAGAACAGTGCAAAATGGTCTAAGCTCATCGAGTCTGGCATCGAAAATGGTGGTCTTTTAGCTTATCATAATCTCGTATCTTTTAGTTCAAAAGGAGTTATGACGGATCCTAGTACAGGTAAAGAGTTTTCCATCACAGATTACGATCCTCTTGCACGAACTCTCTATGTAACTCCAAATTACCTCGAAATCCAAGGTGTTCCAGTTTCTCCTGAAGAAAAAGATCACTTAAATCACTTACAAGCAGGAGAATTTGGTCTCTTACTTCCGGAAAAATTAAAAGGTCGAGAAGAGGAGATGATCAAACGATATGAAGATTATCTATCTCCTCGAGATGATCAAGGAAATATCACCTTATCAATGAAGGCGCAGGTAACGTATATTCCGAATCATCAAAAACGCTTTATCTACAACAACACACCAATCAGCTATAAGCAATTCTTTACAGATCCTGTTTTAGTGGTTATACAACCTGAAAGTTTTGGAGGCTATGAGAATCCATATTTCACCCAACTAAATTCCTACCTTTATTTTAATGGGCTTCAGAATAGTAAGAAGCTAGTCGCTAAGTATAATCTTGAAAAAAGTGTTAGTCAGTACGACTATGCAGTGGACGTTTACCAGCAAATGGCCCAAAACATACAAATAGAAAATCTCATGGCGATTGCAGGAGGAGTCTTTGGTATAGCAACCTCTGTTCTTCTTTTTAACACTATGAATTTCCTATATTTTGAAGAGTTTAGAAAACAAATCTTCTTGAAGAAGATTGCAGGTCTGGGATTTGTAAACATTCACCAAATGATTTTGCTCTCAGAAAGTAGCCTCTTGCTATTAGGAAGCCTCTTGGTATTCATTCTCACTTCGGAATGGTGGATTGCTCTTGTCACTCTCTTGCTATTTATTACTAATGCTTGGTTCATTCTCCTGTACCGGTCTCATAAAGAAGACCACTTGTTAGCCACTGTACTGAAAGGAGCCTAATATGATTAGCGTAGAACATTTAACCAAATCATTTGGCCAACGAACGGTCTTTCAAGATTTGAGCTTGCAATTTACAGAAGGTAAGGTCTATGCTCTGATCGGAAATAGTGGGTGTGGTAAAACAACCTTGCTTAATATCTTGGCGAAGATAGAACCTTATGAAAAAGGGAGTATAAGCTATCAAGGGCAAGAACTGAAACAAATCAAACAGCATCACTTCTTTAAGCATGAATTAGGTTATCTCTTTCAAAACTTTGGCCTGCTTGAAAACGAGACTATCGCTACAAATTTAGATTTGGGATTGATTGGGCAAAAATTAACGAAAAAAGAGAAGAAGCAGCAAGAAGAAGAAGTGCTCAAAAAAGTAGGATTGGCTTACCTTGCTTTGGATCAAAAGATTTATGAATTATCGGGGGGAGAGGCGCAACGTGTCGCATTAGCTAAAGTTATTTTAAAAGATCCACCTTTAATTTTGGCAGATGAACTAACTGCAGCACTGGATCCAGAAACCTCACAAGAGGTCATGGACTTGCTCTTAATGTTAAAGAATCAAGAGCGTATAATCATTATTGCAACCCATAATCCAGTGATTTGGGAGAAAGCTGACGAAGTGGTAAAGCTCAACTAATCCATGGCTGAAGAATGGTAGGATCTTCTATATCATCTTTTATAGCTAGCTATTCATGAGGTATAGGCTGATGAAGAAAGATTCGGTCAAACAAAATTTTTAAGGCGAAAAAACATGAAAAAGTTTATCTATTCATTGTATTTCTGACTTTTCTTTGTTTATCTGGCTATACAGAGACACAAAAAGAAAGCCAAATAATTTCTTCCATCTCTCGTAAAGTAACTTTCTCTTCATCAACAACAGTCATTGTAAAAACAAAGGAGTGTACGGAATACCGAACCAATGACAGCAGAAGTGCTGAGTGATTCAAAATAAAGAAAGGAAGACGAAATGGCACTATTACAAATTATTGGTCTAAATAAATCGTATAACAAAAAGAAAGTCATTGAGGATTTGTCATTTGAGTTGCAGAGTGGGGAAATAATGGGACTCATTGGACAAAATGGTTCTGGGAAAACTACAATATTCAAGACGATTTTAGGTTTAGTAAAAAAAGAATCTGGTGAAATTAAAATCAATGGGAAACTAATTGAAGGGAAATCAAAGGACTATTTGAATACTATTGGTACGATTATTGAATATCCTACATTTTATGAATCTTTAACAGCTAGACAGAATTTAATGCTTATTTCTAGTCTTTATAATGAAGTAAACTTATCAAAAGAAGATCTTTTAAACTATCTGCATTTAGTAGGTTTAGACAATAGTGTGGATTGTAAAGTATCCAGTTTTTCGTTAGGTATGAAACAACGTTTGGGACTTGCTCAAGCCTTAATCCATCAGCCAACTATCTTATTATTAGATGAACCATTCAATGGATTAGATCCCATAGGAATAAAAGAGTTTAGAGATTTGCTCATTGAATTGTCTAAAAAAGGAGTTGGGATTGTAATTTCGAGTCATTCATTGGAAGAATTAAGTAAGTTAGTGGATACAGTTACAATTATCAATCAAGGGAAAGTAATTTTCCAAGGGGAAAAGACAGAGTTTTTATCACTTGGATCTATTAAGAATATTTGGTTGTTGAAAACTGATAACTTAGAACTTACAAAGTCTATCTTAAATAACTTAAACATTGTTTTTTCTGAGGGAATAGAGCAACTTGAGTTATCTTTAGATATAGAATCAATGAAAGAGGTAAAGGAGAAACTACTCACAGAGTTATTACGTCAGGATATCTCCATCATAAATTTTTCTGAGAAACAAAATAATTTTGAAGATATTTTTATCAAAATGCAGAGAGAGATGGAGGTTTGATATGCTTAAATTAATAAAGATTGAGTTGTTCAAATTATTTGCTGCAAAAAAGATTATCTATGTTTTTGGAGGGTTTATTTGTGTCATTTCTCTATTGATACTGTATCTAAGAATGGTTGCACCAGAATCTTCATTTGGGAATGTTTTTAAAACCTCTAGCGATACATTTTCGATATTTGCTATGATAGTAGGAGTTATAGTAGCATTAGTACCTTTTTATCAAGAAATCCAGCAAAAAACAATTAAATCATTGTTAGTCACGCCAGTTAAACGAGTAGAAATTTTGTTTTCTAAATTGTTTGCATCTATTTTTGTCTCATTCATAATTTTAGCTGTTTTATTTCTAACATCTTTTATAACGACAACATTATTATTTGGATTTTTTACAATAGGAGCTTACTCTTCATCTGCAGATACTATGCTTACTTTTACAGCCGGATTCATTCAAATTATTACAACGTTTTTTACAACTATTTTTTATAGCACAACAATTATTTGTTTATTTTTGATAACAAATTCTTTATCGGGTGCCCTAGTTGGAGTTGTTTTGTTAAAAGGTTTAGGAGAAGTGATTTCAAGAAGTTTATTAAACAAAAATAACTTATTATTATCCTTTAGCCCATTAGGAGTATTGAATATTTTAAACCCTATTACAAGGAATGTTTCGATAATTAGCTACACCATTCAACTACTTTTAACTGTTATTTATTCAATCGTAATTTTTTATATTGCTATTAAACTGTTTGAAAACAAAGAATTCTAAAGATTGCTTCAAAATCAAATTCATGAATAATTGGAAAAATGATTTTACAATTGGAGTAAGAAATCATACAAATAAATGAAGTTAAAGAAAATAAATAATTAAAGAGCGTAAGATTCTATCAAAGATCTACGCTCTTTTTCTAACACTAAATATATTACATAATTTATATTATGTATCTCATAAACTATCCAAGGCATTTTTCTGTTCGTCATTTACGATATGCGTATACAAGTCCGTTACCTGAGTGCTGGCATGTCCTAGCTGATGGCTGACCAAAACTTGGGATTTGGTTGCATCATAGAGACGAGTTGCTAGGGTATGGCGAAGCTTGTGGGGTGTCACACGGACTTTGAAGTCTTCTGAATACTTGGCCACCATCTTTTCGACACTAGAAGCATCAATCCGGTTCGGAACACCTCGATATAAGGTTAAGAAGAGGGCTGTATCGGTTTTTTCTGTCTTATAGCGTTTATCCCGAATAGCGAGATATTGCTCTAAATAGGGTTTAGCAAAGGCAGCAACATTGACAGAGTCTCGTTTTCCACCTTTTCGAGTAACGTCAATCACCATCATCTTAAGGTTGAGATCTCGAAGATCTAGGTTAACTGCTTCAGAGAGACGGACACCAGAGGCAAGAAGAAGTGCGATAATGGCTAAATCTCGCTCTTTATTCTTATTAAAGGAAGATAAGGCTCGATTTGAAAGTGTTTTAGGGTATTCCTGGTCGATATAGTTCAAGAAACCTTCTGTCTCATCACCTAAAAAGAGCTTTTGCTTGATATTTTCAGCTCGAGCAGCTAAGGTTTCTTTCTTTTTCTTGGTTGCAACCTTCTTCATGACATTACGGTAGAAATAAGGTTCCCCTTGCTCGTTTTCAACTTCCTCAGTCAAATACTTATAAAGACTAGAAAGTGCAGAAAGGGTACGGTTAATAGTTGTTTGAGAAACCCCATTTTTCGTCGTATTGGCATTGAGCAGAGGACGTTCACGTAAGTAAAGAATAAAGGATTCCATGTCTTTCTTGGTCATGTGCTCCAGAACGTCTAAAGGGATCTCGGCTATGGTGTCAGCATCCGATATACCAGATTCCAAGACCCAGGTGAAAAATCGATCGTATTCCTTTAAGTATTCGTACAAGGTTGTAAAACTGTAGGGAACGGCTAGTTTCGATTGGTAATATTCCAATACATACCAGGGCATGACTTGTTTGAGTTTATCAATCCGTTCTAATAAGATCTCGCGTTTCATGTTTTTCTCCAAATCTTTCTATACTAGTAGTATAGCATAGCCGGATATATTTTTCAAGAAAATTATAGTTTTTCGGAAAAATGTCATAGGGTATCTATAGGACTGTTTTGTATCCCTTTCTATACTAGATCCCTTTTAAACACAATAAAATCAGCAAATCTCATGGATTTACTGATTGTTTTCTTCTGTAACTTATTTTTCTACATATTGAAATGGAATCTTGCTACCACAGAGCCAATTATAAGCTCGATCATTGACTTGAACATTCATAGCTTCGTGGGCATATTCTGGCATGATTAAATGCTCTTTTGGACATTCTAATCGATTATAAATGGCAAACTGCGTTTCAGGATAACAGACATCATCATCTAGTCCGGTAATCATGTGAACCTGTCCTTTGATGCGGTGGGCAAAATTTTTCACATCAATATAGGCCAATGTCTGCATCAAACGATCTTCGGTTTCGTGGAATGGATCATGGAACTTGAAATAACGGAAAAGCTCGTCATAAGCCTCGCTGGTGTTCCCAATCTCCAATACTCGTCTGAAATCTGATAAGAATGGATAAATGGCTACCGTTCGTTGTATACGAGGATTCAATCCAGCAGCAACCAGGGCCAAGGCACCACCTTGTGAGGCTCCATAGCTGGCAAGTTTGCTGTCGTCGACTTGAGGAAGGCTGGCTACAATTTCAATTAACTGGTAAAGATCTAAGTAGATATCCTTATAAAAGAGCTCATCTGGACCTTCCACGGCGCCACGGATAATCTGTCCTTTTACCGTATTTCCAAGTGGTGAACGATCTCCATCGGTTGAAAAGCCTGACTGACCTCTTACGTCCATAGACACAACACCATAGCCGGCTACTGTATAAGCCAGCATATCAGCCCAATCCCAACAACGGCCCATATAGCCATGAAAATGGAAAATTACTGGAATCTTTTGATCCGTTTTTGGAAGAATCATTCTTGAATAGACAAGGCCTTTTCTGGTTCCTTTAAATGTTAATTCATAACAAATCACATTTGGAATACTGAAATCTCGTTCTTCAAGCTTGTATTCAGGAAGTTGAGTCATCTTTGCTAGAGCTTGATCCCAAAAAGCATCAAAATCTGCGGGAACCTCATCCCGTCCCTTGTAATCTTTCATTGTTTCTAATAATTTGGGATCTTTCATAAAATCCTCCTTAAGTATGTGTAATCGCTACCAAAAATGTACCATATTTACTTAAGGATTGCAAGAGACAAATAAAAAATACATAACCGAAATTATGTAATTTACTTATAGATTCAAAAATAGACTTAATTGTTTCACTAGATCTGGATTAGTGGGTAATGCAGAATGATGAGCCTTGCGTCCTTTTAAATTGACTTCTGTATAGGCTTGTTTCTCAAAAATAGATTGTGCTGCTTGTGCACTAGTAAGTGGAACAATGCCGTCTGATTTTCCAGTAAAGTTACCGACAAAGTTAAGGACCTCTACTTCTTTTTCTAAGCGATGTTTCCATCTTTGAAAATTATCATACATCTCTTGATTGAATTGATAAGGGCTACCAATAATAGCGAGCTTGCTTACGGTCAGTTTTTTCTTTTCTAAAAAGCCACTTTCTAGTAAACCAGTCAAAACTAGTCCTCCGTTGGAGTGCCCTACTGCCTTAAATTCTGTGAAATAATAGTGATCAAGAAGGTAGGTTAAAGCCAGCTTAAGGGATTCGATTTGCTGCTTGATATTGCTGTAGCCGTCTCGATTGTTCTCAAAGCCAATCACAATCATTGGATTCGGCTCTTTCGTATTGAGTCTTCCTTCCATCTCTATAGAATCATCTTTATTGACTTTAATTTTTAAGAGACTCTGTTTTTTTCTAGAAAAGCGATGGAGCATACGAATTGTTCCATTGAAACGCTGAATACTAGCTGAACTTCCAGGTACAAAGATGATCGGTCTGATCGGTGGTTTCTTCGACCCTTTAGGAAATTCAAAGGGCTTTCTGTGCGAAGAAAACAGTCTTATAAAGAAACGAATGAGTTGTTGAAATAGTTTTTTTAACATGTTTCCTCTAGTAGTAGTTTCTAAAAGAACCCAGAACAGTGTGTTCCAGGCCTTTATTAGAAAGGATTATTTCCGTTTTTTCTTATTTTTGCGCATTTGTTTGGCCATTTTGTTCATCGCCCGTTTCATCATAAATTCTCCGGCTTTTCCTTTGAGACCACCACCAAACATTTGGCTCATATCAGGCATTCCAGCGCCTCCACCAAGAGCTGACAAGTCAGGCATGCCACTTTGTCCCATCATACCTTCGAGGGCAGACATATCAGGCATTCCACCAGGCATATTCTTCGGCATGTTATTTGGATTGAGCCCCATTTGTTTCATCATCTTGTTCATGTCGCCAGAGAGGACGCCTTGCATCATCTGTTTGGCTTGGTTAAAGTCCTTGATGAATTTATTGACTTCGACAAAGCTATTTCCTGATCCAGCAGCAATCCGACGACGACGGCTTGGATTCAACAAATCTGGATTTTCCCGTTCAGCTGGTGTCATGGATGATACGATCGCCCGTTTGCGAGCAATTTCTCGTTCATCGACCTTAAGGTTCTTCATGGCAGGGTTATTGGCCATACCTGGAAGCATCTTGAGCAGATCTTCCATTGGACCCATGTTTTGAACCTGGTCTAACTGATCGATGAAATCGTTGAAGTCAAAGGTGTTTTCCCGCATCTTTTCAGCGAGTTCAAGAGAGCGTTTCTCGTCGTATTCTTGAGAAGCCTTCTCGATCAGCGTCAGCATATCCCCCATACCGAGGATCCGACCAGACATGCGGTCTGGGTGGAAGGTTTCGATATCAGTGATTTTTTCACCAGTACCAGTGAATTTGATTGGCTTCCCAGTAATCTGACGGACAGAAAGGGCTGCACCACCACGGGTATCCCCATCAATCTTGGTCAAGATCACCCCGGTCACTTCGAGTTGTTCGTTAAACTCACGCGCCACATTGGCCGCTTCTTGACCGATCATGGCATCCACAACCAAGAGGATTTCATTCGGCTCAGCAAGGGCTTTGACGTCGCGCAACTCACCCATGAGTTTTTCATCGATTTGCAGACGACCAGCCGTATCGATCAAGACATAGTCATTGTGGTTGGCTCTCGCCTGCTCCAAACCTTGACGAACGATCTCTACTGCAGGGACTTCTGTACCAAGTGAGAAGACAGGGACATTGATCTGTTGACCGAGGGTCTTCAACTGGTCAATGGCTGCTGGACGATAGATATCGGCCGCAATCATCAAAGGACGTGCATTTTCTTCCTTGACCAATTTGTTGGCCAATTTACCCGCAAAGGTTGTTTTACCAGCCCCTTGAAGACCGACCATCATGATAATGGTTGGAATCTTTGGAGATTTGATAATGTCTGCTGTCTCAGAACCCAAAATCGCTGTCAATTCTTCATCGACAATCTTCACAATCTGTTGGGCAGGGTTCAAGGTTTCAATGACTTCATGACCAACAGCCCGCTCGCGGACACGTTTGATAAAGTCTTTTACAACAGGAAGGGCAACGTCGGCCTCTAAGAGGGCTAGACGAATTTCTTTGGTTGCCTCTTGGACATCCGCTTCAGAGATTTTCCCTTTCTTACGAAGATTTTTAAAGACGTTCTGTAAACGTTCGGTTAAACTTTCAAATGCCATTATTTTCTCCTATTTTTTCAATTCAGTGGAAATCGTCCGAAATGTTGCAAACATTCTAGTTCCTCGGGTGTGACTTCTTTCATGATTTCATTTGGATATCCCCAACAGTTAAAACCTATTTGCATAGCTTTGGAGATATCATTGGGCGAGATAATCTGTAGTCGAGTAGGAAATACTTCCTCTGCGACTAATAGTTTGCAAGGTATTCCTTGATAAATGACGAGACTGCCCATAATCACTCCCGATTGTCAATGCTTGATAAAATTTCAACCTGCTCTTGTAGAAAAGTATCTTCCGGATAGCGTTCTAAAATCTGATCAAAAATCTGGCTGCGTACAATGTAATCGGAATACATATGGAGTTTCATTTCGTAGTCTTCCAAAATTTTTTCTGTACGTTTAATATTGTCATAGACCGCTTGACGGCTCACTCCAAACTCTTCTGCAATCTCAGCCAAGCTGTAGTCATCTGCGTAATAGAGCTCGATGTAGTTCATCTGCTTGTCCGTCAAGAGCGCTGCATAAAACTCAAAGAGCGCATTCATTCGGTTGGTTTTCTCAATTTCCATACCTTTCATTATATCAAAAAAGCCCGCTAAAGACTAGCGGGACTTGATGCTTTTTGAGCTTGAAATGAGAGGATTCATCATTAAAGTTTCAGTGCCAACATATTGACCGTCATCCCTGCTGCAGTTCCCATCAAGAAGATGGTATCTCCTTCCTTCACATAGCCATGATCCAATGCATAGGCTAGGCCGAAAGGTACGGCTACTGAAACCATATTTCCATAATCACTGACAATATTGAGGTACTTGTCTTTGCCGACTCCCAATTTGTCCATGACGAGTGGTAAGGCGCGACTTGCTTGGTGAGGAATAATATAGTCTACAGCATCTTTAGAAATGCCTGATTTCTCTTGGAATTCTTGGAACATTTCTGGAATAACACGGGCAGAAAGCAAAAGAATCTTCTTCCCTTTCATGTCAAACATGAAATCGGTCTTGGTTGCTTCAGAGTATAATTTCGGATGATAAGCTGTCAAACCACCACGAATTTCGGTATCATGGGCTCCCTCAGACCAGGTACGTTGCATGCTAGCAATGATTCCTTTATCTTCCTTTGTTGCTTCAAAGATAAAGGCTGCAGCTCCATCGCTAAACAGTTCAAAGCTTTCTTTTTGTTTAGGATTCAGCCCTAGGCTCCCTACTTCACTAGATACAATCAGCACCCGTTGGTATTCTCCACCTTCAATCAGATAAGAAACAGTGCTTAAAGCTGATACAAAACTGGTACAAGTAGTATTGATATCCATAGCAGGAATCGTTAGTCCCTTGGCCACGCGCTCATGGATCAGAGCTGCTGTACAAGGAATGGGCTGAACGCCAACCGCACTAGCCGAAACAAGGCAGTCGATGTCTGCCATTTCAAGCCCCGCATGGTTTAAAGCCGCTTCAATCGCACGCGCTGCAAGATCAATCTGTGTTTCTTCTCCTTCTTTCACGCGGTAACGAGTTTGGTCTTTAAAAGTCACGGTATGAGCTGGAAGCGCTGTTCCATAGCCTTTAATTTGCAAATGTCTTTTTACAGTAGTCATAGGATTCTCCTTTTATTGAAGTCGTTGAATACGTTTTAATTTACGTGTTGGGTCCCATTGGTAATCGATAAATTGAATACTTGGGAGAATGAATTGTTTTTGCTGAGCTAAGAGTTCAAATTGAGCAAAGATCGCATGCTCTATAGACTCTGTCCGGTAACTCAAGGCAATGGTAATGGATCCATCTGCCAACTGAGTCACTTGATAGTCCTGAATATTTTCGACAAAGAGAATGCACCGTCGAATAAAATCTGGATAGATCATCTGGCTACTGCCATCTTCTTTTTTGAAATAGAAAATATCGTCCGATCGTCCTTCGATCTTTGCTATTCGAGTAAAGACGGAACCACAAGGGCAAGGGGACTTTTCTTCCACCAAAATATCATTGAGGCGGTAGCGATAGATGGGTTGACTGGTTCGTTTGAAATCCGTAATAATCGGATAAAAGCGGCTATCATCAAGATACTCTTTTTCGACATACAAAATATCTTCGTTGAGATGTAGATTGCCTTCTGAACAGGTACAAGCTAAAAATCCCTCTGTCGCTTGGTAGACCTGATCAACCTTGTCTAGTTGAAAAGCTTTGGCGATGGTCTGAGCATCTCGATCTTCTAGAATCTCTGCAACAGAAACAACCTTGACAGGTTGGATCGCAAGTTGCTGATTGCTGACATAGTTGGCTAACTCAATCAAGGTTGAAGCTGGTGCGACCACAATGGTTGGTTGATAGTCTTTGAGTCGCTCTAAATGCTCCTTGCTATCCTTGAAAATATCAAAATATTCCAAGCGAATAAGGCCTGAATTAATGGTTTGATAGAGTTCATTGTCCGCTCGTAAGAAAAAGGCAATGCGATGACCAAACAGTTTTCCTTTCGGTAGCATCTTGGCTAGAATCGCTGCAGCCCACATACTTCTTTCTTTTTCTGTGGTGACAAAGACTCCTCGGTGGCCGGAAGTCCCCGAAGACAAGCCCACTGCTACTTCTCCATTCATCTCAGTAAAATCTCGTGTTTGTTCTCCGCGAATCGCCATCTCTAAAGCCTGATCTCGATCCACTCCCAGGGTATTGAGTTCATTGAAATGTGTCATCATGAAGGTTTTATCCATGGTTCCAAAGGATTCGGGAGAATGGGTTTGAAAATAGGGGGATTGAGAAGTGATAAATGCAAGGTAGCGTGCCAATTGTTTATCTTGGTATCGCTTCAAGGCCTCCTTAGAACGGAATCGATGGCACCATCTGGTTTCAATAAAGGTTTTCAGAAAGACTGTTTTTTTCATTTAAAATCCTTTCAATCCGATCTTGCGGGTCGTGGCTGACCACAACTTGAATGCCATCTTGCAAGAGTGTTTCCAGCAAATCAGCTCCTTTTAAATAAGCCTTCTTATCATCCTGAACCAAGGAAGGAATCAGTCGCATTTGCCCTGTGTAAGGCAAGAGCTCTACTCCCCAAGAAAGATCTGCTCCAATAAAGAGCTTGAGCTCATCCAGATAAAGACAGCCTTGCCCTCTCGCATGCCCATCGATGGACGAAACAAGAATGCTCCCATCACCAAAAAGATCCGCAGTCGGGCGATAGGGGAAAGCAGGATGCCTTTGATCTGCTTTGAGACAAGTCACCCGATCTTTGAAATCAGCTGGCAAAAACTCTTTAAAAATTAGATCTTTAAATTTCGGTTTTTGGTACACCTCATAGACTTCCTGGGTAACAAAGAAATGAGCATTTGGGAAAAGGGCTGCTCCACCGAGATGATCAGGGTGCAAATGCGAAAGAATCACATAAGTAATTTCTGCTGGATCAATCCCACGCTCTTGCAATAAATAATTGATCTGGTCTTCTTTTTTCATCTGCATTGGGGTGGCTAGACGGTACCAAAAATACCGAGCTTTTTTCTTAATCTCGTAGTGATAGCCGGTATCGTACAAAATATAACCTTTTTCACGGTGGTGAATCAAAAAGACACCTGCTGGAAATTGCATTTTTTCATTCGGAATCCCTTTGAATAAGAGACCGGAATGACTGCTACAATAGCCTGCTGGAAAATAATCAATGCGCTTGATCATGTTGGACATAGTTGTCAATCCCTTCTTCAATGGTCATTTTTGGATAGTAGCCAAGTTCGGTTTGGGCCTTTTGAATATCGAGAGTTTGGCTATATCGAAGGAGATAATAGGTATAGCGAGTCAATGGGGGTTCGGCTTTCAGATGAAAGAATCGATATACTCCTTCCAGGCTATAGGCCGCACCTGCTACAAGACCTGCCGGAATTTTCCGATAGCGGATCGGCTCTCCCAATCCCTTTAATGTTGTTTCGATCAAATACTTAAAGGTCTTTGGTTCCCCATTTGTAATATTATATACTTGTCCGTGTGCTTCTTTTGATTCCAGAGCCAAGCGAATGGCTAGGGCAACATTTTCCACACAGGTCATATCCATGAGCTGCTCTCCCCCTCGAATCAAAGGAATTCCAATTTTTCGACTGAGGCGTAAGACACGAGGCAAAATACTGGTATCCCCCACACCAAATAATCCTCTAGGACGCAAGATGATACTTGGCACATCTGGATAGTCAGAAAAAAGTTTTTCGGACGCCAATTTGCTTCGGATATAATTGTTGAGGTGATTTTCTTTTGGAGCATCACTTTCCATGATGTTTAATTGGTCTTTTCCAGCTGCGTAAATACTAGGAGAAGATACGTAAACCAAGCGTTTTACCGCATATTCACGGCACAATTCAAGGACATTTTGAGTGCCAACTACATTCGCCTGATAGAAGGCCTTCCAAGGTCCCCAAGCTGAAGATAAAGCTCCAGCGTGAACCACAGCATCAACAGACTGAAAGGCTTGTCTTAATTCCTCAATAGAGCTCAAATCCCCTTTGATAAATTGGACGCGCTCACCTTCCAGAGCCTTCCCAATTTTTTCGTTTCGGCCAAAGGCTACAATGGTATAATCGTGAGCCAACAACTCATCGATCACATATTTTCCAAGGAAGCCAGTCGCGCCTGTTACAAGAATTTTCATAGTTTCCCATCCGTTCCACGTCTTAATAATCGTTGAATTTCAAACTCCAAGGTATCCAACGGCTTGTAGGTTTTTGAAAGTTTGTTTAGTCTTTCTAACTTTTCCCAAGATTCTTTTTCTAATAGGGCATTAAAACCTGCTTGAATCTCTTCGGTGCGATTGCGATGAGCTTGAAAGGCAATTCCTGCTTCTACTCCTCGAGTCGCATAGTCAAATTGGTCATAATCATGAGGCAAGATCAAGGCTGGTTTCTTAAATTCAATACACTGATAAAAGATTCCAGCTCCTCCATGATGAATGACATAGTCCATCTGCGGAATATATTCTTTGTAGGGCAGATAAGAGACAACCGTCACATTTGGCGCTACTTCTTCTTCAGAGAATTCCTTTGCCCCATCTCCAAGAGTGACAAAAAAGTGACATTCTGGATGCTCTTTGGCCAACTGCTTGGTTTGTTCTAGCAAATTCTCCTTCGCCCAAGGCAACTGGGTTCCACATGTCACGAGTACCTTCGTCTTGTCCTCGTAAGGACTGAGATCTAAAGGATAATCTTCAGCTTTTTCAAGAGAAGTCCCCAAAGGGCCAAGCCACGCATATTGATGAGGGAAGTGTGTTTTCAACTCTAGCTCCATCATCCCAATTCCAAAGATGGCATAAGGAGAGTAGATGGTCTCCACTCCTTTTTGATTGTACAACTTGAAATTGTAACGTTTTAAGCGTTTGCGTAAGAGGAAAGCCCCACAGTATTTTCCAATGCGCGTGAGTTTACGGCATAGTGCTTGGATCTTCTCTTCCTTCTTCGTGCGCGCGATTCCCATCCCTCCGAAGAAGCAAGGAGGACCATAAGGAGTTTCGATTGCAAATTGGGTTGCCATGGTGGTAATCCAAGGAATTTCCAACTCTTCTGCCACAAAGCCTGCTGATAGAGTGATAAAGTCAGCAATGACAATATCTGGACGGTTGACACGCCACTCCTCTAGCAATTGATCCGATACATGATTAATCAAATCAAGACTCCTAGACAATTGCCGATAAGCTGAAAAGAGATTGTGTTTTTTATCGTTATTCGCCGCGCGTTCAAATTCTTCTACTTTGTCCTCTAGAATCGGAACGACCGTGAAGCCGAGACTTTCTGCGACGGCTTTTTTCTGAGGACCCGTGAAAACTCGGATTTCCATAGTTGGATCATCTAATAAGGGTTTAACGAGATTTAAAGTTGGGTACAGATGCCCACTCAAGGGAACAGCTACCACATCGATTTTAATTTTTTTCATTTTTTCCTGCCTTATATCTTTTTTTAGATCTAAAACTAGTTTCTATCTATTAATTCGTAAAAAAAATCAAAAATTGAAGAAAAAATAAAATTTTTTTTAAAAATTTTTAAAAATTTTCAATGTTGCCTTTACTATCACTATTTAGAAAGAATGATTTCAACCTAAAAAAGCTCCCAAATGCCAAAGAGAGTGAGCCTCTCACACATTTGAAGAGTTTTCTATTTTTACGATTTGCGAGCTTAGTTATTTTCTAAATAAAATTCGAACCGCTCGCCGACATACTGACTTTTTACATACTCAAAAGCCGTCCCATCTTCAAAATAGGAAACCTGTGTCAGACCTAAAATAGCCTGCCCTTTTGAAATCTGTAAGTACTCCGCAATCTTATCCTTGGCCAATCGCGCATAGATGGTCTGGTGCGACTTTCCAATCTTATAGCCATGACGCTCCAAGGTTTGGAAGAAATGGCTGGTAACCTCTTCACGATTGAAATTCTTAATAAATTTCTCTGGAATAGAGGCCACTTCATAAACAACAGGGATCCCATCGGCATACCGGACCCGCTCCATCCGAATGATGGTTTCTGTCTTATCAATGCCCAATTTGTCCACTTCTTGGAGGCTAGGAATGGTTTTACGGTAAGAAATCACTTGGCTAGAAGGTTCCTTGCCTTGCGATTTCATAATTTCTGTAAAACTGGTTGTGCCTCGCATTTTTTCTTGGACGCGCGTGCTAGTGATAAATGTGCCACTTCCTACTCGTCTTTCAAGCACTCCTTCTTCAACCAGAAGCGTAATGGCCTGACGAAGCGTCATCCGACTCACTTGAAATTTCTCAGCTAGATCGCGTTCGCTGGGAAGACGCTCCCCGATTTTCCATATTTTTTGATCAATCTCAGACTTAATCTGATCATGAATTTGAATGTAAGCTGGAATCATAACCTTGCTCTTTCTCTGTGTTATCTCTATTGTAGCGTAAAATTCCTAATTCTTCAATCAGAGATTGGTAAAGACAAGGCTTTTGTGTTAGAATAGAGGAAAGTAAATTTCTTTAAGAAGGGGATAAGATGACAAACCTATCAACTGATTTGCATGATGTTGAAAAAATCATCGTGCTTGACTACGGTAGCCAATACAATCAGCTTATTTCACGGCGTATTCGTGAAATTGGTGTCTTCTCAGAGTTGAAGAGCCACAAGATTTCTGCTGATGAAGTTCGTGCAATCAATCCAGTCGGGATCGTTCTTTCAGGCGGACCAAACTCTGTATACGAGGAAGGTTCTTTTGATATCGATCCTGAAATTTTCGAACTTGGTATTCCAATCCTTGGAATCTGTTACGGAATGCAATTGTTGACCCATAAATTGGGTGGGAAGGTCGTTCCTGCAGGTGATGCTGGTAACCGCGAATATGGTCAATCTGAATTGACTTTGACAGAATCTTCTGCTCTTTTTGCCGGCACACCAGACAAACAATTGGTTTTGATGAGCCATGGAGATGCTGTTACAGAAATTCCGGCTGACTTTATCCGCACTGGTACTTCTGCTGACTGTCCATTTGCATCCATTGAAAATCCAGACAAGAAAATCTACGGAATCCAATTTCACCCTGAGGTTCGTCACTCTGTTCACGGTTATGACATCTTGCGTAACTTTGCCTTGAACATCTGTGGGGCTAAAGGTGACTGGACCATGGACAACTTCATTGACATGCAGATCAAAAAAATCCGTGAAACCGTCGGAGACAAACGTGTCCTTCTTGGTCTTTCAGGTGGTGTTGACTCTTCTGTTGTTGGGGTTCTCCTTCAAAAAGCCATCGGCGATCAATTGATCTGTATCTTTGTAGACCACGGTCTTCTTCGTAAAGGGGAAGCAGATCAAGTGATGGAGATGCTTGGTGGTAAGTTTGGTTTGAACATTGTTAAAGCAGACGCTGCAAAACGTTTCCTTGATAAGTTAGCTGGTGTGTCTGATCCAGAACAAAAACGCAAGATCATCGGTAACGAGTTTGTTTATGTCTTTGATGACGAAGCAAGCAAATTGAAAGACGTGAAATTCCTTGCTCAAGGAACACTCTACACTGACGTGATCGAGTCTGGTACCGATACTGCTCAAACCATCAAGTCTCACCACAATGTGGGTGGACTTCCAGAAGACATGCAGTTTGAACTGATCGAGCCACTGAATACTCTTTATAAAGATGAAGTTCGTGCGCTTGGTACTGAGCTTGGTATGCCAGACCACATCGTATGGCGCCAACCATTCCCAGGACCAGGTCTTGCCATCCGTGTTATGGGAGAAATCACTGAAGAAAAACTCGAAACCGTTCGTGAATCAGACGCTATCCTCCGTGAAGAAATCGCCAAAGCTGGTCTTGACCGCGATATCTGGCAATACTTCACTGTCAACACAGGCGTTCGTTCAGTAGGGGTTATGGGTGACGGCCGTACCTACGACTACACTATTGCCATCCGTGCTATCACTTCTATCGATGGAATGACAGCTGACTTCGCGAAGATTCCATGGGAAGTACTCCAAAAAATCTCAGTCCGTATCGTAAACGAAGTTGACCACGTCAACCGCATCGTCTACGATATCACAAGTAAACCACCTGCAACTGTAGAGTGGGAATAAAAAAAAGGTCCGGGGGACCTTTTTTTCACGAGCCAAGAAATAGAAAAGCGAGTTTAAGGTCCGGGGGACCTTGATTCACGAGCATAACATAAAATATCTAATTAAGTATAAAAATAGGAAATCACACACAAAAAGCACTCTGACTTATTGTCTGCAGTGCTTTCGTGCTATTTTTAGCCAACTAAACCACTAAAGAATTTGACAATGGCATTCCAGATGGCTCCGAAGAAGCCAGCAATGGCATTCCACGCATTTGTGAAGAAGTTTCCACTGTCTTTTAGAATAGCATTTGTATCAAAATTGAGATTGATATTATTAAAGGTATCGCCTGCCTTGTCTACGATACTATCTTTCAAGTCCGACAAGGTCTTCGTAAAGCTTTTGCTACTGATGACGCTACTCTTTGAGAGGTTGACTGCGAAATTCACGATCAAATTAATCTGATCACCTGTTACAGTTGTATCCAGCTTATAATTTTTCAGAGTTTCTTCGACGATCTTTCGAATATCATCCTTGCTTAAATCCTGATTGTTCTGTTTGGCATTGGCTACTGCCGTTTTTATGTCGGTCAATGCTACGTTTAACTTATCCGCATCGAAGTTTTTCTTACTAGCGTTCTCTTCATTGATCCCGGATAGAGTCTTTAACTCTTCTTGGGCCAGATCTTTGCTTTCTTGAGAAACTTTGGCACCATTTTTCTCAAGCGAGTAATAGATCCCAGCCAAGGCACTTTCTCCGGTCACTTGGATAGGGGAAGCTACTGTAATTTGAGCATGCTCTAATCCAAGTGTAACGGCTGCATTACGATACATATCTGCAGTGACCTTGGTGATGTTTTGAGGTGTCACGATATTCACTTCTAGTGGCTTATTTTTACCTAATTTTTGAATTTTAACAGAGGAATAAAGTTCCAAACTATCATCGTTCGCAACGTTCATAATCGAAGAATAAACCTCTGGTGTCATGGTCTTCCACTCTTCTTTATCTTTTGAACTATCGTAGTTCAAGAGACTCAAGGTTTGTTCGATTTGACTTTGGTCCAGCGAATAGCCCAAAACATAGTCTGGTTTGACATAGGTTTCGTCGATGACTTTCTGCACATTGCTATCTGCAGAAACCCGAGGGACAGCGGTAAACAAGGCCAAAGTCGTTATTACAAACAATGCAATCTTCTTTAATTTCATCTTTTTCTTCTTTCTAATTCAAATCAAATCTGGAATCTCTTATTACTTTTCTCACCTCACTAGGGATGAAAAAAGAAGTAAATAAAGAGTTTACCCACTTCGATTTTCATTATACAGTTGATTTCTTAAAACTAGCTTACAGTTTTTTTAAGAATGCATGACATTTTTATTTTCCCTAAAAATCGGAGGCAGAATTGATCAACTTTAAAAAGAGCCAATCGGCTCTCTGGAAAATGATTAAAACCATGAAAATAACTTCATAATCGTCATATTGGTTTCTACCAAACGGGAATAATAAATATTGCCCCCATTAATGTAGAGTTCCATCCCGTTTAAAAGAGAGATAGGGTGGAGGTAAAGATAAGTCTCACCGGTTACATTGCCAAGACTTGGCGCTACTACATCCCGTGAATAAGCGCGGGCCAACTCTAGGGAATTTGTTCCACCGTGTTTTGCGACGTAATCGATGTAGTCTTTCCCAAAATTATAGGCTTGAACCGCAGTCCAGCTATCAACGCCTTTTTTCTTGGCTTCTTTTAACTCATCTGAAAGAGTTTGAATTCCTTGGCGAATACTGGCCTTATTATCACTAATAGTATTGGTCTCACCACTTGCACTCTCACTCGCCTGCATGACATCGTCCTCACGACCTTTGGTCTCTGTATAGATCATAGCCAGAATGAGGTTTTCATTGGCTGTGGTATCCTCCTCAGCAAGGACTTCTCTAACCAGGGAGCGGTACTGCATGACTTGCTTAACATCATGGTGAATTTGAATTCCCTTGTAGATTCCAAATAACAGTAAGATGATAAAAAAGATCTTCACTATGCGTTTAATCATTATTTACTCTGTATATCCTCAATATTTTTGATCAAAATAGAATAGGTCCCGTTCTCGTTTAGAATGAATTCAACAGACTCTGCATCTTCATAGACATTATTCGGAACGATCAGTTCAATTCCATTTGACAATGACAATTTCTGATTTTCGAACTTCTTCAACTGGCGACTTGCATCAATCTCTTCAAAGGTGACAGGCTCTGGTACAGCTTCTTTAACTTGGTCAATAAAACTAAGCCGGGCAGTCAGATTGTCGTCGAAGAGATCATCCGCTAATTTCTCAGGAGAGAGTTTATTTTCTTCCTCAATATGGTTGAAAATAGCTGATTTAACCTTTGATTGAAATTGAAAATCATCCGTGTTAAAGCTTTCCGCAATACGCTGGGCTGTTTTTTCTAGTGCTTTGATCGACTTTTTAGGCGAGATCTTAGGTTGCGCCTGCAACAAATTCTCAGAAAAATAATTTAAGAACGTCCCATTGTACTTGATTCTTTTTTCAATCAAGTGGTATTTGCGGCTTTGAAGATTAATGACCAAAGCCTCATCAGCACCAGTCCCAAAACCAGGTAGATTATTTTGTGTCAACTTAATCGGATTGTCCACTTCACCGCCAAGATGCGTCAAGGTTTCCCGTAAGGCAATCCGAAGAAAAGCAAAGTGGTCCACCCCTTCTTTTGAAAAATCAACAAAAATCAAATCGTTGGTTTTTTGATTCTCAGAGACGACAAATTCTTCCTTCCAGCGATTGGCTACGGCTACTGAACTTTCTAGTAGGTCGTCTGAGATCAGCTCAAGAAAAGGATTGTCCTCTTCGAAAATACCGGTCCTAGCTTCATCAGAATAGACCCGTTCAATCTTTTTGCGCAAGTATTCCTCAATTTTTGGGGTGATATTCAGGAATTTGTCCGCTAGATAGAGATCGGTATCGTCTGGGCTAAATTGATGAATGATGGCTTTTTTTACGTAAATATCCATAAGATGGTTTAGTCCTCGTAAAGTGGAAAGGCGTCTGTCAAGGCTTTGACTTGGCTACGCACTTCATCTAATACTTCTTGATTATCCGCATTCTTTAGCGCTTTGATCATGAGTTTAGCAACGGTGCGACTTTCTTTTTCACCAAAACCACGAGCGGTGATAGCTGCTGCACCAATCCGAATCCCACTGGTCTTAAATGGAGACAAGGTTTCATAAGGAATAGAGTTCTTGTTGAGAGTGATATTAACTTCATCCAACAAGTTTTGCGCCACTTTCCCATTTTCAACGACTTTAGTGACGTCGACAAGGAAAAGGTGGTTCTCTGTTCCTCCTGAAATAACTCGGAAATCTGGATCTTGCAAGAAGACATCAGCCATGGCCTGACTGTTCTTAATCACGTTAGCTGCATACTCTTTAAAGGCAGGATCCAGCGCTTCTTTGAAGGCGACAGCTTTGGCTGCAATGACATGCTCCAACGGTCCTCCTTGAATACCAGGGAAAATAGCAGAGTTAATTTTCTTAGCCAATTCCTCATCATTGGTCAAGATTAGGCCTCCACGAGGTCCACGAAGGGTCTTGTGAGTGGTCGTGGTCGTGATATGGGCATAAGGAACTGGACTTGGATGAAGACCTGCTGCCACGAGACCAGCGATATGGGCCATATCAACCATGAGCTTAGCTCCTACTGCATCTGCAATCTCACGGAATTTTGAGAAATCAATAATATGAGAGTAGGCTGAGGCACCAGCAACAATGAGTTTTGGTTTGACTTCTTGAGCTTGTTTTAAGATGGCGTCAAAATCCAAGAGCTCTGTTTCAGGATCTACACTATAAGACACAAAGTTATAGGTTTGACCAGAGAAGCTCACAGAAGCTCCGTGCGTCAAATGACCACCGGCAGCTAAATCCATCCCCATAACAGTATCACCAGGCTCAATCAAGGCCATATAAGCAGCACAGTTTGCCTGACTTCCTGAATGCGGTTGAACGTTGGCAAATTTAGCCCCAAAGATTTCTTTGGCCCGTTCGATCGCGAGACTTTCGACCACATCAACCACATCTGTCCCGCCATAGTAACGACGACCAGGGTAGCCTTCAGCATATTTATTTGTCAGAATAGACCCTTGAGCAGCCATCACTGCCTTAGAGACGACATTTTCAGAAGCAATCAACTCGATATTGTTTTGTTGGCGTTCCTCTTCTTTGGAAATAGCATTCCATAGGTCTGCATCATAGGCTTTGTAGTCTTCTTTATCAAAAATCATAGGTCTACTCCTTATTAAATAATTTTTTATATACATTATGACAGAGGAAGGTCATCTTCCTCAAAAGAAAGCTCGGGCACTTGTTGAAGCAAATCAGCTTTCGTAATCGACCCTTGTCGTAAAATCCTTGCTTTGGTCCCAGAAATATCTAGGATAGTCGAATCTTGGCCAGTAAGGAAAGCATCGTCCTCAAAGCCAGGAATTACCTGATCAAATTCTTTTACAATAGACTTATACTTTGTTCCACTTGCATGTCCAGATAGATTTGCAGAAGGACCAACTAAAGGACCATATTTACGAATTAATTCCAATGTTTTCGGATGGGCTGGCATCCGAAAGCCAACCGTAGACATCCCTGAATGAATCCATTCTGGCACCTTTTCATTAGCCTGAAGAATAATAGTTAAAGGCCCAGGTAAAAATGATTCAATCAGTTTTGTTAAATAGCTAGGTTGATTTTTCGAATAAATTCGAATATCTTCTTCGTCTGCTACATTCAAGTTCAGGGCTTTCTCTCTGGGTCTACGTTTTAATTCGTAAATATAATCAACTGCCTCTTGATCCAAAGCTTTGGCAAAAATACCATAGACTGTTTCAGTTGGCAGAATAACCGCACGTCCTGCTTCTAATTCTTTCTCAATGTGATCCATTGTCTACTACTACCATTCTATCTTGTCCAAATTGGTCTTTCAGAACGCGAATGCGTTTGTCGGGAAATGCCTCTTGAAAAAGCTCTTTTACCTTGCTTCCTTGCTTATAGCCAATTTCTAGATAGATCTTTCCTTTTGGTGTTAAAACACTTGGTGCTTGCCGGGCAATCTTTTCGTAGATAGCATATCCATCACGGTCTGCAAAGAGAGCTAAGTGAGGTTCAGAGGCTAATACATTAGCTCCAACTTCTTCTAGATCATCACGCGAGATATAGGGTGGATTGGAAACAATCAAGTCGTAAGGACTTTTTAGATCATCTAGTACATCCGAAGATTTAAAGGAAACGACTGCTTCTAACTGCTGGGCATTTTTTTGAGCTAGGGCTAAGGCCTCCTCTGACACATCACTAGCTTGAATCTGCCAGTTAGGTCTAGCAAGGGCTAGGCTAATGGCAATGGCACCACTTCCTGTTCCAATATCCAGAACTCTTAAGGCTTCCCCATCGTTTTCCTCAAGTATGAGAGCGACCAACTCCTCAGTTTCTGGTCGTGGAATCAGCACGCGCTCATCAACTGTAAAAACATGGCCACAGAATTCTGCACTACCAATAATATACTGGGCAGGGACGTGATGTTTCAGCTGCTCAAAGATGGATAGAAGCAAGGCCTGATCCTCTACTTCCACTTCTTTTTGCAAGGCCAGGACAAAGTCTGTAAAGGTCCAGTTTTTTAAAGCTCGATACGCGAAGGAGAGGCTTTCTGCTTCCTCTCCAACGGCTATTAATTCTTCTTCATACTGGGCTAATAATGGTCCCAACAACATTATTTATTCAACTCTTCTAGTTTTTGTGTTTGATCATACAAGACCAAAGCATCGACCACTTCATCTAATTTACCAGATAAGATGGTGTCCAATTTTTGAAGGGTCAAGCCAATCCGGTGATCAGTCACACGGTTTTGAGGGAAGTTGTAAGTCCGGATCCGCTCTGAACGGTCACCAGTACCGATAGTAGACTTCCGCTCAGCGTCTTGCTCGTCTTGGGCAATCTGAGCAAAGTGGTCAGCCACACGCGCACGGATGATCTTCATGGCTTTTTCACGGTTCTTCTGTTGGGTCCGTTCTTCCTGCATCTCGACCTTGATATTGGTTGGCAAGTGGACGATACGAACGGCTGTAGCGACCTTGTTGACGTTCTGTCCACCCGCACCAGATGCGTGGTAGATGTCAATCCGAAGGTCTTTTGGATCGATGTCGTACTCGACTTCTTCGATTTCTGGCATGACCAGAACTGTGGCAGTTGAGGTATGGACACGACCTTGGCTTTCTGTCACAGGAACCCGTTGCACCCGGTGGGCACCAGATTCATACTTGAGTTTTGAATAAACCGATTGACCAGAAACCATGGCTACGACTTCTTTGATCCCACCAACACCATTGTAGGAAGCTTCCATGACTTCAAAACGCCAACCTTGGCTTTCCGCGTATTTTTGGTACATTTGTAAAAGGTCGCCAGCAAACAATTGGGCTTCGTCTCCTCCTGCTGCTCCACGGATTTCCAAGATAATGTTCTTGTCATCGTTTGGATCTTTTGGAAGAAGTAAAATCTTCAGTTTTTCTTCGTACTCTTCTTTTTCAGCCTTAGCATCTTTTAGCTCTTGCTTGGCCATTTCTTCCAAGTCCGCATCGCCGCCTGCTTCCTTAATCATTTCCTCAGCGTCAACGATGTTTTGAAGGACTTGCTTGTACTCACGGTAGGCTGTCACCGTATCACGAGTGGAAGCCTCTTCTTTTGAAAGCTCCATAAAGCGTTTGGTATCAGAGACCACATCTGGGTCACTCAATAATTCTCCTAACTCTTCGTATCGGTCTTCTACAGCTTGTAGTTGATCATAGATATTCATGTTTGCTCCTTAATTCTTGGTTGTTAGATCATAGATTGCTACAATTTCGTCTTCTATGACTTCGCCAGTTTCTTTAAATCCATAATGGAGATAGCAAGATCTCGCTTGATTATTTTCCGGTTCATAAGATAACCAAAGACTTCTTGCTTTTCCAGCTGGCTCTGTTCGAACAAAGTCAATGACTGCATCCATAGTCGGTTTAAAATAGCCTAAACCTTGAAATCGTTTATCGATCATAAAACGAAATAACAAGTAGTTCCCCTTGCTGATTCCAATTTTCTGGTCATAGGCAATCATAACAAAACCAACTAATACTTCCTTATCATAAACTGCTAAGGGAGCTATAAAATCACCATTTTTATCATATACATAGGCTTCAGCTAAGCTAATGGAATTGGATGCAATAAAATTCCTTTGGTTTGGATGAACTTCTAGATTTAAAACGTCAAAATAATTCTCTATTATAATATCTTTTAAACAAATAGACATTATTATCCTCTCTAAAACGTTCTAGACGCTTTCAGTTGGAATGTCTGGATTAAAATAATGCTTGCGGCAAACGGAGATATAGGTCTCGTGTCCACCGATCTGGATCTGCTCTCCATCATAGACAGGTTTACCTGCTTGGGTACGCAAGACCATGGTTGCCTTGCGGGAACAGTATTGGCAGATGGTTTTGATCTCCTCGATCTTGTCGGCTAACAAGAGGAGGTGTTTGGAACCTTCAAAGAGTTCATTTCGGAAATCATTTTTGAGGCCAAAAGCCATCACCGGCACATCCAGTTCATCCACGACTCTTGCCAAATCATAGACATGGTGGCGTTTCAAAAACTGAGCTTCATCGATTAAGACACAGTAAGGTTTGATTGTTTGGTTTTTAATAAAGCCAAAGATATCCGTATCGTCTTCAATTGCAACGGCTTCTCGTTTCATACCGATCCGACTAGAAACCACTCCTACTCCATCTCGTGTATCGATTGCCGAGGTCATGATGACGACGCTCTTTCCTTGCTCTTCATAATTATGGGCCACCTTCAAGATCTCAATGGTTTTCCCCGAGTTCATGGTCCCATATTTATAATATAATTGTGCCATTTTCCTTTTGTTCTCTCTAAAATGTGTTTCATTATCATTTTACCATAATTTCGCTAAGCTTTGTATCCCAAAATGTGATAAAATAGTCCTATAAAAAATTTAGGAGGTGGCCATATGCCATTTGTACGAATTGACCTATTTGAAGGACGCACCTTGGAACAAAAGAAAGCCTTGGCCAAGGAAGTAACCGAAGCTGTTGTTCGCAATACTGGTGCTCCTCAGTCAGCAGTTCACGTCATCATTAACGATATGCCTGAAGGAACCTACTTCCCTCAAGGTGAAATGCGCACCAAATAATGGTTCCACTAAAAAAGCCTTTCTTGCTTGTGATATCACATAGCAGGAAAGGCTTTTTCTTATTTTTCTTGGGCTTGACGTTCTGCTTTCCGTTCTTCGAATTCTTCGTCACTCATCAAGGTTCCGCCGACATTGGCTGATTTGGCAAAGGCTGTATAACGACGCAACCAACCGCTGGAGATTTTTGATTTGAAAGGTTTCAAATGTTTGCGACGTTCTGAAAGAGTGGCATCATCGACAAGCAAATCAATAGTACGATTTGGAAGATCGATCACGATTTCATCCCCATCTTTGATTAGGGCGATATTACCACCTTCTGCCGCTTCTGGAGAAACATGACCAATAGCAATCCCACGAGTAGCTCCTGAGAAACGACCATCCGTAATCAGTGCCACATCCTTACCAAGACCGCGTCCGACAATCTTAGAAGTTGGTGCCAACATCTCTGGCATACCAGGACCACCCTGAGGACCCTCGTAACGAATGACAACGACATGTCCCTTCTTGACTGTTCCATTGTCAATCAACTCAAGGGCTTGATCTTGTGAATCGCAACAAATAGCTTTACCACGGAAAGTGGTCACAGACGGATCGACCCCACCGACCTTGATAACAGCTCCATCCTGAGCAATATTTCCGTAGAGGATCGACAAACCACCTACAGGTGAAATAGGATGCTCGATTGGATGGATAATTTCTTCATTTTTGATTTCAGCACCAGCTACATTTTCTTTCAAGGTTTTACCAGTAACTGTGATACGATCACCCTTAATGGCACCTTTTTTGATCAACTGATTGATAATGGCTGGAACACCACCAGCTTCATGCACATCATGCATAGTATAAATACTTGAAGGGGCAATTTTAGAAAGATAAGGTGTCTTCTTGGCAATTTCGTTGATATCTTTGAGATCATAGTCAATCCCTGCTTCACGCGCAATAGCGAGTGTATGAAGCACAGTATTGGTAGAACCACCCATGGCCATATCGAGCGCAAAGGCATCGTCGATGGCTTCTTTGGTCACAATATCCCGTGGGCGGATATCCTTTTTAATATTCTCTACCAATTGTTTGGCCGCTTGGCGAACCAATTCCCGGCGTTCATCTGAGACAGCTAGGATGGTACCATTTCCAGGAAGAGCAAGGCCTAATACTTCCATCAAACAGTTCATGGAATTGGCAGTAAACATACCAGAGCAAGAGCCACAGGTTGGACAGGCATTTTTTTCCAAGAAATCCAGTTCATCCATGCCCATATCACCAGCTTGATAAGTACCGACAGCTTCAAACAAACTTGAGAGCGTCGCCTGATGCCCTGTCATGTCAACGCCACCCTTCATGGGTCCACCAGAACAAAATACGGCAGGCACATTGGTCCGCATGGCTGCCAAAATCATACCTGGTGTAATCTTATCACAGTTGGGAATATAGAAAACACCATCAAACCAGTGGGCATTGATGACTGTTTCAGCAGCATCTGCGATCAACTCGCGTGATGGCAAACTATAACGCATCCCGATATGTCCCATAGCAATTCCATCATCGACCCCGATGGTATTAAATTCAAAAGGAATCCCACCAGCCTCGCGAATAGCTTCCTTAGCAACATCTGCTAATTCACGCAGGTGAACATGGCCTGGAACGATATCAATATAGGAGTTACAAATGGCAATAAAGGGCTTTTGCATATCCTTTGCTGATTTTACTTGCCCTGTTGCATAGAGGAGACCACGCGCTGGTGCTCGGTCGATCCCCATTTTGATCATATCACTTCTCATCTTGTTCTCCTTCTAGTTCTTCATTTCTACCTCCTAATCTTACCACTTTGATATCAATTGTCAAGAACTTTCAGAAAATTTATGAAATTTACGGTAGACAAAAAGCCTGGTTTCCCAGACTTCATTCTAGTTTGTTTGCTTTCTTTCGATCTGCCAGAGCCGAAGTTGGTAACAAATTCCACTTACGACAAGGCTAGAAATAAGGCCGATCCAATAAGCATATGGACCAAGGTTGATCACATGATCAAGGAAAATCCCTAGTGGGATAGAGATACACCAATAACTAAAGACACCTAATAAGAACGGAACCGTTGTATCCTTATAGCCCCGCAAAATCCCTTGTAGGGGTGCTGCGAAGGTATCGGCTACTTGGAAAAAGAGACTATAGGTCATGAAAATAGCTGTTTGTTGGATAAAGACTGGATCCTTGCCATATAGCCCTGCTAGTTGGAAGCGGAATGTATAGAGAAAGACCAGGGTGATAATGGCAAAGCCAAAGGCTGTCAGCCGGCCCAAACGGCAATATTGTTTGACCACTTCTGGTCTTCCTGCTCCCAGTTCATAAGATACGATAATCGCCATGGTACTGGAGATACTAACCGGGAAAGCATACATCAGGGTAGAAAAATTCATGGCCGATTGGTGACTCGCAATGGTAAGTGATGGGAATTTTGCCATTAACAGACCAACCAGCGAGAAGATGATGACTTCTGCAAAAACAATTCCACCGATTGGAAGCCCAAGGCGCAATATTTCTTTCATCCCTTTAAAATCATAAGGTTGTGGCTTCCACAATTGGAAAGATGCTACCTTAGGGTGCTTGCACAAGATCAAAACTGCAATAGCCAGCAAGACCCAGTAGGCCAGAGAGGTTCCAAGACCTGCTCCCGCTCCTCCCATCTCAGGAAAACCAAATACCCCATAGATCAAGATATAGTTAAAACAAGCATTCAAAGGCAAGAGCAAGAGCATCAAGTACATCGATAGTCGCGTCATTCCCAACGTATCAAGGAAGGTCCGCACGATACTAAAGAGCAACAAGGGTAAGATTCCTAGAGAAAGGAAATATAAGTAGCGAATGGCTATTTGAGCAACAACATTTTCTAAGCCGATCTGCTTGAGAATCATGGGTGCAATCCCCCAAACAAAGCCTATTAAGAGAATGGCCATACCAAATGACAGATAGAGGAATTGGTAAAAATCGCCAGCAATCCGTTCTTTATTTCCCTTTCCTAAATGATGCCCAACAATCGGTGTCAGCGCAGAGACAATCCCTGTCAGAAAAGTAAAAAATGGATTCCACAGACTGGTAGCTGTAGAAACACCAGCCAAATCAAGGGTCCGGTACTGACCAGTCATGGCTGTATCGACAAAGCTGGCCGAATAATTGGCCAATTGATAGATCAAAATCGGCAAAAATAGACTCAAAAACAAGCGTAAGCGCTCTTTAAAGTGATAGGTTACATACATGATTCTAACTCTCTTCTCATCAAATAAGATTTTCTCCTCTTCCACTCTACTATATGTTTCTTTAAAAGTCAAAAAAACCGAAGATCCAAGGACCTCCGGTTCATGTGAGATTAGTGTTTGTTACGGTTTAAAATAGCATTGAGAACGATCGCCAAGACACTGGCAACGACAATTCCGTTCGCAAAGAACATTTGGAATCCTGTTGGAAGGCCGTTGAAGAGAGTGCTGTTGTTCAAACCAACCCCTGCAGCAATCGATACAGCAGCGATCAAGAAATTGTTCTCATTGTGTTCAAAATCAACACGCGCAAGGATCTGCATCCCTTGAATCGATACAAAACCAAACATGACTAGCATCGCTCCCCCAAGAACTGGACTTGGAATGATTTGTGCCAAAGCACCAAACTTAGGAAGGAGACCAAGAAGAACAAGGAAACCAGCCGCATAGTAGATTGGAAGACGAGTCTTGATACCAGACAATTTCACCAAGCCAACGTTTTGTGAGAATCCGGTGTAAGGGAAGGTGTTGAAGATACCGCCGAGAAGGACGGCCAACCCTTCAGCGCGATAACCATTGCGAAGGCGCGTGCTATTAATTGGATCTTTAGTAATATCAGAAAGAGCAAGATAGACACCTGTTGATTCCACCATAGAAACTGTTGCGATGATACACATCATTAAGATGGAGGTGATTTCAAACTTAGGAGCTCCAAAGAAGAATGGCGTTGGAACGTGAATCACTGGTGCTTGCGATACAGGTGTGAAATCCACCAAGCCCATAGAAGCCGCAATGGCAGTACCTGTGATCAAACCAATCAAAATTGAAATGGATTTAATAAAACCAGTCGTATAGATATTAACAACTAAAATGATGAGAATAGTCACCACAGCCAAAATCAAGCTTTGAACGGTTGGTTTTGGCGCATTATTTCCCATATTTCCAATCGCTACTGGAATCAAAGTCAAACCAATGGTTGTAATAACAGATCCCGTTACAATAGATGGGAAGAGATTAGCAATCTTAGAGAAGAAACCAGAGACAAGGATGACATAAATCCCTGAGACAATCAAGGCACCAAACATAGCCCCACTACCATGGCTAGCTCCGATCATGCTAAGAGGTGCTACCGACTGGAAGGCAACCCCAAGGACTACCGGAAGACCGATCCCAAAGTATTTATTGAGCTGCACTTGAAGGAAAGTTGCGACCCCACACATGAAGATATCTGTAGAGATGAGGTAGGTTAGTTGATGAGCGTTATAGCCCAAAGCTCCTGCGATCATGATCGGCACCAAAATAGATCCCGAATACATGGCCAAAAGATGTTGCAAGCCTAGAATGGCCGCCTGTGAATGGCTTTCTTGTTTTTGCATTAGATGTCTGCCTCCTTGAATACAACCTGACCATTTTCAAAACGGTCCAAACGTGCGAGGGATACAACTGGATATCCCAACTCTTCTAACAATCCCCGTCCATCTTGGAAGGATTTTTCAATCACGATCCCAATCGCTTCGACTTGAGCCCCGGCTTGTTCGATGATTTGAATCAAGCCTTTGGCTGCTTGCCCATTTGCAAGGAAATCGTCAATGATCAAAACCTTATCTGATGGATCCAAGAATTTACCAGCAATCGAAACTGTGCTGGTGACTTGCTTGGTAAAGGAATAAACCTCAGCCGTCAAGATGCCCTCATTCATCGTGATGTTTTTCGCCTTTTTAGCAAAGATCATGGGAACATCCAGTGCTTCAGCTACATAAAGGGCAGGTGCAATCCCAGATGCTTCAATGGTCACGACTTTGGTCACGCCAGCATCTTTGAACCGGTCCGCAAAAGTCTGACCAATTTCTTTCATCAATTTGAAATCCACTTGGTGGGTCAAAAAGGAGTCCACCTTGAGGATATTCTCACCTAAAACATTGCCATCTTTTAAGATGCGCTCTTCAAGTAATTTCATACTTCCTCCTACTTTTTTAAAAAATCCTCTACTTCATTCACAAAATACAAAAAGGCCTGCTAAGCAAGCCTTGAAATCTCTCTAGAAAGAGAAATAATCCCGACTTACTTATTGTTAGGTGTTCCGGCACCTTGTAGAAACATCACGCCTATTCGTGAAATAAATAAGTAATTCAATTAGTGTGCATCGCCATTCCAGATAGAATTCTTAACGATCACATAGTCAACATGTTTCAAATCTGCTAATTTTCGGCCTCCTGCATAAGAGATCGAACTTTGCAAATCTTGTTCCATTTCTGTCAAGGTATCTTGCAAATGACCCTTGGCAGGCAATAAAATCTTCTTACCTTCGACGTTTTTATAAGCACCTTTTTGGTACTCTGAAGCAGATCCATAGTACTCTTTGAAAGACTCTCCATCAATCTCTACTGTTTTACCAGGACTTTCAATATGTCCTGCAAAGAGAGAACCGATCATGACCATAGATGCCCCGAAACGAATCGATTTGGCAATATCACCATGAGTCCGAATACCACCATCCGCAATGATTGGCTTACGCGCTGCTTTTGAGCACCAGCGAAGAGCAGCCAATTGCCAACCACCTGTACCAAATCCAGTCTTCACTTTGGTGATACAAACCTTACCAGGGCCGATTCCGACCTTAGTCGCATCAGCTCCCGCATTTTCCAATTCACGAACAGCTTCAGGAGTTCCAACATTTCCAGCAATGACAAAGGTATCTGGTAATTCTTTCTTGATGTGTTGAATCATCCGAATGACACTATCCGCATGACCGTGTGCGATATCAATAGTGATGTACTCAGGCGCATCTGCCTTTAATTGACTCACAAAGTCGTATTCGTATTCCTTAACACCAACCGAAATGGAAGCGATCAAACCTTGATCATGCATGCGTTTGACAAAAGGAATCCGACCCGCTTCATCAAAACGGTGCATGATGTAGAAGTAACCACCACGCGCCAACTGCTCTGCGACATTCTCATCTAAAATCGTCTGCATATTGGCAGGAACGACTGGAAGCTTGAAGGTATGCTTTCCAAATTGGACGGTTGTATCTGCTTCTGACCGGCTATTGATGATACATTTGTTGGGAATCAACTGAATATCTTCATAGTCGAAAATAGGAAATTCATTTAACATAGATTGAAAAATCTCTTTTCTAAAAACTGACCTACCTATGCGCAAGCGCATCGCTACGTCTCTTGACGTTTCCTTGATAGATTATACCAAAGATACGGACCTAATGCAATGGGAATGATTTTATAGGAAATAACGTTCGGAAATTACAAGACAAAAACCCGTTTCAAAAAGAGAAACAGGTTTTATTTATGAACATTTTGGAGCCAATTGTTCACTTCTCTAGCTACAATTTCAGGCGCCTCTGTATACAGTTCGTGCCCCAAACCATCTAGCAAGACTTGCTCGATCTGGGGATCTATCTGCTTCAGAGCGTCTTTTCTCCATTCCGGTTCTTCTTGGTACCGAGGTCCAATAAAAAGGGCAGGCAGGTCGGCCAGTGGAATCTGGTAAGTCTGGATCTGACGCCGTAGACGCAATAAAGCCATGACCTTTTCGAGATCCAGATTTAATTCATATTGTTCACTCGCTGGATTCCAGCGATAGCTAGCCTCTACTGCTTTTCGCGCTATAGGCGTAGGATCTGCTTCCTCACCGAATTCTGCTAACACAGCTTCTTCTAAAGTCGCAAAGACTTGCTGCTGCATGAAGGACGAAGTTCCTTCTAGCTCTTCTTCAAGAGGCAGGATCTTTTCCATATCCAGATAACCCCCATCAAGGAGAATCAAAGCCTGGATCTGAGGAAACTCAGCAGACAGATAACGAGCCAAATCTCCACCCAAGGAATGCCCAAATAAACAGATCTCTTCCACCTGGCCGATCTGCTCTTGAAACCAAGCACGAAGATCGTTTTCTGTCTGAATCATCTTCCTATAGGGATCTAGAAAGGTCACAGGAAAGCCTAGTTTTTCAATAAGTGGAGCCAGATGGTAGCTATTACCACCTAGGCCACCAATAAAATAATACTGCATGTGTTTTGTCCTTTCTTTTTCATTCTATTTCATTGGTTAGCGCTACTCTCTCGCGTCTCCTTTATGGAGTTCCGTATTATAAACAATTTCTGCACCAGGGCTTCCTTTATCATCCTTTACGACTCCTATTAACTGACCATCTTCTACTAATAATTCAATATTTTCATCTGTACTACTTGCCTCTGTGAGTATAGCTCTCTTAGGCAAATGCTCCTCATTTGAAACGTCTACAGGTTTGCCATTTGAGTCCAGTAACTCAATGACTTCATTGCCACCTCCATCAAAATCAAGAACAATGTCTGAAATCAATCCATAACTTAATGGAATAAATTTCTTTATTTTATCTCCCAGAGTAGCTTTATTTCCATACTTGTCATAGATCGTCGGACGCACATAGGCATTTGAGAATGTTGACCCTTCTTCAGTAACGTAGATTGGGGAGAACTCAATCTTCTCAATCCCAGTATAGTGTTCTTTGATGTAGGTTCCGATTTGTTCTTCTAGCAAAAGAAAACCATGCTTATAGAGCTTTGTTGTTTTCGGTCCAAGATTCGGCTTCGTTAGTTTATTGTAGACAAAGTAACTACCGGATAGGATGAAAATTAAAATAGCAATGATCTTTACCCACTTTCTGCTCATCAGTCGCTCCTCCTTCTATCTACTTCAGTATAGCATATTTGGTTGGCTTTCCATCGCTATTCCTAACGAAACGGAATATAAAGATTTGAAATGTGGCGAAATTTTAAAGCATTTCACAGTCTCATGAAATACTTTTAAACTGTATTATTTTTATATGAATAGAAGACTAGTTCCTTCAGTTTTCTTGGTCTCTTCAATCCAATATTGCTCCTCTTTGGGGATCAAATGATCAAAACGTCCTGAAAAAAACTTCCATCCGTTTGGCACATATCTTTCGTAGTTTTTCATCCCCAGATGGTTTGAATAAAATTCTTCTTTATCAAAATCGATGAAAAGATCCGGAAGCAGGGCTTTTCCTTCCAGAATAATCTCTGAATTCAAGTTCTCCTCTTCCATTGAACGTTTGATCATTGAGATCAATTCTTCAACCGTCACCTTCAGCCAATCATCTTTATACATTTCTAAGTAGCTCTCAAGATTGCTTTTTGTAATCACATGAAGATTCTGCTGAATCTCAGGTAAATAGGAGAAATCAACATCCAGACCTGCTTCCTGGTATGCCTGAATATATTTATCGATATCCATTGTCCACATTTCGTTTGAACAAATATACCAGTTAAACTGATGATTTGCAATAACCCCAACAATATTTATTTCTGGTTTCTCTATCAATTGGTCTTTATTCACTAGTTTTTTCTCCCCTTCTCCTATCTACTTGTTCCGAACTGACAATAGGACTTACTTACCAAACATTATATATCTATGATACCGAATTATATTTTGACAAGCAAGTTAATGACCGAGTCGCTAACAAAAAAGCCAGCTAAAAGGGTTTAGCTGACTGATGTCATATCTAATAAATCTTTCTCTGCTCGATCATCTAGCAGAGAAAGCAAGTATCCCACATTCTCTTATATTCTATAAAACAAAAAAGCACTCTGCAAAAACAGAGTGCTATCGTCTTTAATACTTTATATTCCGTTCGACAAACTTGAAGTTGTTTACTTACAGTACTCCTCTATTTTGTAGCTATATTCTTTTAGAAGTCCCCGTGAATAAATTTTTTTATTTTTTGAATCTCTAACTTCATTCCAAAGGATAGCCGCAACTTTTAACTTGTTGGAGTAATGATTGCTAAATTCATCGGCACAAAAGTCTTTTAGAAATTGATTCCATTGGCAAGCTGAATTATCATACTTGGCGTAGTCTGACTCTCCATAGTATATTTTAATCATATCTTGGATTGTAAAATTTATGTTGTTGTCCCGTTTTACTTTTCTCCAAGCAGTTGCCATATCAGCATTAAACTTAAACGGATTAACACCTGTTACAGCTGAAAAATAATCACGAAATTTCTGATTAAAGGAAAACCCACATTCAAGTAATGATGTATTTAGGGTTATTATTTCGGTTTGATTTTTGTTTCTTTTCCTCAAAACTTTTTCTACTCTATTTCCCCTAAAATATTGTTCTATAATATGATTTAATTCTTTTTTTGTACATCTGTATTCTAATCCAAGGTACTTACAAATTTGTGAAAGCTCTTCTCGATACCAGTAGTATCTGTTAAATTCTTCAAATGATTTTATATCTCTAAAATCAGGTCTATGTTCTTCCAAATGCTCGCCTCTACAACTCCAAATTTATCTCATTATACCATAGATAATAAAAGTCATATCAATTTATACCCATGCCACATAAAGCTATAACAGAATATATTACAATCTTGTAATTACTGTATTTCTATTAAGCTTAACATTCTTATAAAATAAATAAGAAAAACAAACGATATAGTCCATCACTAGTAACAAGAAATACTAGAAGTTGAAAGATATAAAAACATTTAAATGGAAAGCATAGCAATAAACAAAACAGTCAGTAAAACGATGGTTTTGTTGTGTTGTTTCACTTGCTTTCTAATTTCCTCTTTTGACTTTATCCGCAGACGCCCTTTGTATTTTGATTTAGTCATGGAACTTCTAATAAGTTCGCTGACGTCCGTACTCACTTAAGGAAAGTTTTTTATATGACTTTATCTTCAATCTGAGACCGTTAAAACCTCTTTGTTTGAATCTTTCTAACTGAATTGGACACAAAAAATCCACTCACTCGGGGTGAAATGGATTGTTTCTTCATTAACGGTTCAACAAGAAATTGAACAATTTTTCGACAATTTTTACGACCAACCAGCATAAGAATCCGATATAGCTAAAATAGAAAATGAGTGACAAAATCGTAATAATCATGGTTTCCTCCTTCGTCGATTGCAAGTACTTGTCTTATTATACCTTTTTATGCAATCGAACTCAATAGAATTTTGAAAATTGTCTGATTATTCTTTTTCTTCTTTTTCTTCTTTGGCGTCTTGATCTGCTTCTTCACTGCCTTTATTGACAGCTGTCTTAAATTCAGCAAACATTTTGCCGATGGACTGGCCCAACTCAGGCAGGCGTTTTGGTCCAAAAATCAAGAGGGCGCCCAGGATGATGATGATCAAACCTGGTGCTCCAATATCACGTAAAATTCCCATTAGTTTCTCCTTTTTCTTGAATAGATGACTTTACTGAAGGCGACACTGACTTCAAATAAGAGGATCAAAGGGAGTGTCATGGCCAAGTCACTGATAAAGTCTGCAGGGGTTAGCACGACGGCTAAGACCAGCAGAACAAAGTAAGCATAACGTCGGTAGGTTATTAAAAACTGTGGTGTCAAAAGTCCAATCGAGGTCAGAAAAGCGACCAAAACTGGTAACTCGAACAAGACCCCTAAAGGCAAGGTAGTGTGCCATAAGAAGGTTAGATAATTTTGTGCTGTTAATTGGGTATCAAACAGCCCTTCTCCCAATCGCATCAGGACCTCTAAAATAGCTGGACTGACAAAGAAATAACCAAATGCAAGCCCCAGTACAAAGCAAATAAAGCTAGCTGGGATGTAGGCAAAGACTGCACGCGCCTCCTTCTCCCTCAAAGCCGGCCTTACAAATTGCCAAATCTGGTAGACAATAAAGGGCAAGGTCAGGCTAAAGGATGTGAGATTGGCCAGCGATACATAGATCCAGAGAATATCATTCGGTCCCAGTACCAGCAGTTTTTGATGCAGGCTAGCCGTCAAGGCTTGATAGATTTCTCCTCCAAATACAAATGCTAGGATGAAGACGATAATATAGCACAAGACCACTGCGATCAATCGTTTTCGAAATTCGACCAAATGTTCAACAATAGTCATTTCATCTGCTCTACTCTTTGCCATGTTGTCTCACCGTAACGAGTGCGATCAAGGCCACAAAGATACCTTGAGGAAGAAGAACTTCCCAGCTTGGATAGATCCCCGCCCAATCGATGGTTGGAAGTCCATTGACCAAATGACTAGGTAGGATATTGGTCAACTGCAGGGCGTGAATGCTGACACCGAGCATCTTGAAGGCCAAAGCGTAAATCAACCACGTCAGAATGAAAAAGATTCGATGAGGTTGGATAGCTTGACTGGCCTTGGTCATGGCCACTGCAATGATGATGAGAACGGCTATAGCAAGCCCGATTCCCAGTAAGAAATTCGCAGTTGTAATCCGCGGAATGATCCCGACATAAAAGAGAATGGTCTCAGCCCCTTCACGAAAGACTGCTAAGAAACTGAGAGCAAACATCGATACAAAGCTTCCTGTAGCCGTCACTGTCTTCATTTGACGGTCCATAAAGGCATTCCACTGTTTGACAGAGGACTTGCTGTGGAGCCAAATTCCGATGAGGATCATCATGACCACAGCGAAAATCCCAACCCCACCTTCAATGATTTCCCGATTAGACCCCGAAGTAACGGCTGGAAATGCTACTTGCAGAACAAGAGCAATCGCTGCACTGGCAAGAACACCAGCTATAGCTCCACCGTAAACCCATTTGAGGCCTTTCCTCATCTTAGTGGCTTTAAGGGTCGTTACAAGCGCCATGACGATCAGAAGAGCTTCTACTCCTTCACGCAGAAGAATTAACATGGCGTCAAAGACGTTGTAAGAAGCTGTCGTATCGATCGCAGACAGGTCCTTGATCAAGGCTTGTAATTTCTCTTGATAGGCCTTTTCTTTCCCCTTGACCATAATGACCGGGGATTCGCTCTCTACGCGCGTGTAGAGACTGGGATTGGTCGTGCTAACATCTCCCTCGATGGTTGGCCAGATCGTGATGAACTGCTTCATAGTCGCTGCAGCAGATTTATCGTCGCCGGATTGAAATTGGCTTTGCGCCTTCTCCAAAAGCTTGATCCCATCTTTCAACGTCAAATCCGTACTGGCACTGCTAATGGCTTCTCCTTTTACAAAGGCATCAATCCCAATTTTGAGGTCATTATAAGAGGACTGGATGTTAGTGAAATCAGTAGGCTCTGTTTCAATACTACTGCGCAAGAGCGAAATGGCCGTCTCGATTTTGCCATAGTAGGCTGTGCTGTGATCTCTTACCACCGCTTCGTTTCGCGTCCAGGTGTTATTGAGATCAGCATAGGTTTGACGGGTTTTATCCAGATCCTTAGCTGTAATGGCCTCTTGTAGGTTCTTAAAATAAGGTGCGAGCCGACTCACGAGTTTGTCTTTTTCCGCCTCTAAATCGACCGGATTTTGCTCTTTTTCAAAAGCCAGCAAGGCTGATGAGATCTTGGTAAGATCGTCTTTGGTTACCTCCCCTTTTATAGCCAGGGCTTGGTTAACTTTTTTCCCTGCCTTGGAATCATGGTGATCTTTGGATTCAAAATCAGCCTGAATCTCAGCGATTAATGCCTTGGCCTTTTTCTGGTCCTTATTTTGTACAGCGGTTGTTGCATCCGTGATCTTGATAAAGAGATCGCTATAAGACTCCGCAGCCACTGGATGAGTCCAGAACAAGGCAAGAAGGCCTAAAAGGATCAAGAGTTTATTCAAAGAGTGCTTGACCAAGATACCCTCCTTTCTCAACGCCTGCAAAGCAAGCAAAGAGTCCACTTCCGATATGAGTGATATACTCGTTCATTTTGTCTACTGCGCCCAAGTTGGTTTGGATTTTGACAAAGCTGTTCGGATCCTTTTGAAAGGCGATAAAGATCAAGCCTGCATCAAATTGCCCGGTTTGTTCATTGATGCCATCCGAATAGGAATATGACCGGCGTAAAATCGGTCGATCGACTTCTTTGGCCAAACGGACATGTGAATCAACTGGTAGTTTAGATAAATCTACTTCATCAAATTCGTTGGTTTTACCAAAGGGAGCACCGGACTCCTTGTAGCGACCAAAGGTATTTTCCTGTTCCTGCAAATTGGTTCGATCCCAAGTTTCCAAGTGCATTTGCACTAGGCGAAGAGCCATATAGGAACCACCCTTCATCCAGTCCTTGCTGTCAGTCCAGACGACCTTGTCAAAATCCTTCTCAGTCGTGACATTTGCTGTTCCATCCTTGAAACCAAAGAGGTTGCGCGGCGTTTCTTTTCGGTCACCAATAGCTGCAAAGCCTGATTTGCTCCACTTCATGGTAATGGTATTGCGACCCTTACGAATCAGATTTCGCACCGCATGAAAGGCTACTTGCTCATCATCTGCACAGGCTTGAATGACGATATCACCACCAGTGTATTTGTCCTGCAACTGCTCCTTTGGAAATGGAGGCAAATCACGAAAGAGTTTCGGACGCTTGGACTCCAAGCCCAGTTTCTTTAGAAAGGAAGCCGAAACCCCAAACGTCAGGCTCAAGCGATAGGGGTTAAGTCCTACTGTTTCACCAGTATCTGTTGGTGGCAAGAGGGCATTGGACCCATCTTTTTTGACCAACTCTCCTTCGACTAATTTACTACTATAATCAGTCCAGTCTTTAAAGAGCTGGATGACTTCTTTTTTGTCCGTCGTGTGAAGGTCTAACACCACCAAGTAGCAAGCCTTCTGCATGGCCGTCGTAATCCCTGCTTGGTGCTTGCCATAAAAGGAGATGTCTTCATCCCCATCATAAGCTTTTTTGCTGGAACTTTCTTGTTTAGCGAAAAAAGCAGATGCACCAGAGAGACCTAGCGCTAGACCAGCCCCTCCAATACCTGCTTTTTTAAGAAATTCACGACGGTCCATTTTTTTATCTAAAAATTTTTCGTCAGCCATTTTTCTTATTTCCCATCTAAAATCACACCCATTTGAGACAAAGGTTCACCAAGTTTGGTCACAGCTTCAGCCAATTCCTTGGTATCTTCCTTGGATAAATCTGTGTAAGACTTATAGTTTGAATCATCTGTCATGTGTTTGTCCAATAAAGCATTAACATTCTTGAACTCTGCTTCCAAGGTTTTAACCAATTTAGCATCTTTTTTCTCAATCAAGGGTTTAAAGAGAGAGAAGATCTTTTCAGCCCCTTCAATATTGGCACGGAAGTCGTAAAGATCTGTATGAGAGAAGACTTCTTCTTCACCCGTAATCTTTTGCGTTGCCACTTCGTTGAGCAAATCGACAGCTCCGGTCAACATGATATCCGGTGTGACTTCTACTGTAGCAATTTTAGCTTTCAACTCCTTGATATCGTTCACTAGTTGGTCAGCGTATTTGTCTGTTCCATCTGTAGTATTGTTTTCCCAAAGGATACGTTCAATCCGGTGGAAACCTGACCAGCCATCTTCTGATTTATTTTCATCCACATAATCCACCAAACGGTAGTCGATCTTGACATCCGATTCTCCGAAGGTTTCAGCAATCGGTTCGGAACGTTCATAGGCCATACGGATCAAGGGATATTGTTTTTTAGCTTCTTCCAAATTCCCGTCTTTTAGGGTAGCTCGGAATCCTTCTGTATCCTTGAGCAATTGGTCAATTTGCATTTCAACAAAGTCTTTGTATTCAGCTGTCGCATTGTCCAAGGTCTTCTGGTCAGCCTTTGACAACTGCACCGTTGAGCTGGTTTGCGTCTTTTGACTGGACTGTTTGCTAGTAGTATTTGCACACCCTGCTAAAAGAGCAACACTCAATAAGAGTAGACTATATTTTTTCATGAAAGACTTCTCCTCATTTGTTCTTGCCCTTATTTTACCAGATATTTTCTCATTTTTCAATAATTGTCTGAAAATTTAATAATAGAAAAACTTTTCTGAGAATCTGTCTTTTACAAAAGAATATCTTTGACTCGTCCGATTTCGGATTCTTTAACCACCACAAAGATGCTATCACCTAGATACAAGCGGGTCGCACCATTGACCGTATAGCTCTTACCACTTCGCATTTGCGTGGTGATCAAGATATCTTGAGGGAGGTGCAGTTCATGGACTTGCTTTCCTGCGATCTTTTCTGATACAGGGATCTCAATTAAAGTCAACTCTCCTTCTTCTTGCGCCTTATCTGGCAAGAGTTGCTCCAGCATGGCTTCATAGACTGGCGCACCATGGAAGAGATCCATAATCATATAAGCTACCAAGGTGACCATCCCTAGTGGCATTAAACTTCGAATATCGCCTACCATCTCTGTTACCAAAATCATCGCTGTTAAAGGAGCTTTCGAAATAGCCCCAAAATACCCACTCATTCCTAAAATAATGAAGAGAGGTAATTGATTTTGAGAGATAAAGCCAATATTTTGGAGGAAAGTTCCAACAATGGCCCCTAAAAGAGATCCTAAAGCTAGAATGGGCAAGAAAATTCCGCCAGGTAGACCACTACCATAGCTCAACATACTCCAGATAAACCGGATCGTAAAATAGAGAAGGATCGATAGAACTGGATACGGTACTCGAGCTAAATCTAACACCAATTGGTTCCCGCCACCAAGAATTTGTGGAAGAAAATAGCCGATTGGAAGAATCGAGACAAAGGCAAATAAGGAAGAGTAATGAGAGGGAACATGAAAAATCTTTTCAAGTAAACGATACAATCGACCGATATTGAGAACCACTATTTCGTAGACATAACCCGCTGCCCCTAAAAAGACTCCAAGAAAAAGATAAATCCAGTACTGAGACAGATGGAGCGGCGGAATATTTTGTGGCATATGAAGCACTGGTGTTTGACCAAAGACATTGAGTGAAATAAAATTAGCAGTCAAACTAGCAGCCAAGGTCGAAATCCAAAAGAAGCGTGAAAAATGATGGTAGACCTCTTCAACCACAAATAAGAGCCCCGCTATAGGTGCATTAAAGGCAGCCGCAAGACCAGCAGCAGCTCCACTTGCAATCAAAGATCGCTCTTCAACCGGACTGACCTTCAAATGATGAGCCACTCCTTTTCCACCCATCGCTCCTAATTGAATACTAGGACCTTCACGACCAAGCATCAAGCCACTTCCGATGGCCAAGACACCTAGAATATACTTCTTCCACAAGGTATCCCACCAACTGACCGCTAAGAGACCCTTTAGCTCTGCTTCGACTTGCGGAATTCCTGATCCCTTGATATCCCGATTGGTGCGAATGAGGCGACCAGCAATCAGTACGATCACCCCATACCCCAACAGCATCGCCAGCAAATAAAATGGTTGACCAGACATCTCCTTGTAGACACCTTGAACAAAATGAAACAAATGCTCGATCAAAAAACGAAAACTCGAGACGATGCATCCCACAACAATCCCAACCAGAACACCTCTGACAATATGGGCTACAATCGAACTAGAGGCAAAATGAAATTCCTTTTTTAAGGCTTCTTCTTTAGCAGACATTCCCTAACTCCTTCAAACTCTTATCCTATTCATTATACCTTATTTCACTGCCTCTGAATACATGGAAAGACAGAAAAAAACAAAAACACCCTTGTTAGTTTTGTTTAGAATGTAGACAAACCATTTTATCAAGTAAAATAAGTTAAGAAATTCTACAAAGAAATATAAATATGTTCTATTTATTATGGAACGAATAAAGAAAAGTCAAAACTTTCCGCTGTGAGAAAAATGCCTGAAACAATACAGTTTCAGGCACTCGGAATTATTGAGACCTTAGGCTCAATAATTAGTCATGGAACTTCTACGAAGTTCGCTGACGTCCGTACTCACCTAAGGAAAGTTTTTAATAGAACTTTAGTTATTATTCAGCAGTTAAAGCCGCCATTGTGATGTAGTTGTAAGGTTTGTTGAAGTGTGGCAAGAAGAACAAGTCAGTCAAAGCCAATTTATCAATCGTCACGTGTTCTTGAATCGCAAGTGAGAACATGTGGATAGCCATTGAAATGGCGCTATCACGTGATACCATTTGAGCCCCAAGGATTTGACGAGTGTCTTTATCGTAGACGATCTTGATACCAACTTCGTAATTATCATGTTTGATAAATTCAGGTTTTTGAAGGTCGTTGAAGCCAGTTTCAGTGGCATTGAAGCCTGCAGCTTTCGCTTTTTCAAGCGTCAAACCAGTTGAAACCATGTGAAGGCCGTAGATAGAGATACCGTTAGAACCTTGAACACCGATTCCTTCTAATTCATGACCAGTCGCATTGTAGGCACCGACAATACCTGAACGAACCGCATTAGACGCAAGAGCGATGTAGCTCATTTCGTTACGAGCGTTATCGAAGATAGTCGCACAGTCACCAACTGCGTATACACCTGGAAGTGAAGTTTCTTGTTTCTTATCAACAAGGAAGGCACCATTGCGGAAGAGTTCGATCTTACCATCAGCAAGAGCTGTATTAGGACGGAAACCAACAGCCAAGATAACCATATCTACATCGAAGGTTTCTTTATCAGTTACAAGGCGTTCCACCTTACCATCTCCTTCAACCGCTTGAACTGTTTGTCCAAGTGCCAAACGGATGTTGTGGTCTTCCAAGTTTTTCGCCATGATGTCAGTGAAGTCTTTGTCGTAGTAGCCATTCAAGACAGTGTCCACGATATCCACCAAGACAACGTCTTTACCAAGACGTTCGAAAGCTTCAGCAAGTTCAACACCAATGTAACCACCACCAACTACGGCGATACGATTCAAGTGTTTGCTGTTGTCTTTCAATTTTTCGATCACTTCTTCAGCGTTTTGGTACAATTTAACGAATTGAAGATTTTCAAGAGTTGCTTTGAATTCGCGGTTACCAGGTACGATTTCAACTCCTTTAATTGGAGGAATGATTGGTGTTGATCCAGTCGCAAAGATCAATTTTTCGTAAGATTCTTTGTGTTCTTTTCCATCAACTTCTGCAGTCACCACTTTGTTGTCATAGTCAATTGAAAGAACAGGAGAGTTCATGTAGACTTTTGCACCTTTTGCTTCCAATTTTTCTTTGTCAGAGTAGAAAAGACCTTCAGGACCATCGATTTGCTCACCGATCCAAAGCGCCATCCCACATCCAAGGAATGAAATGTTTGAGTTTTGGTCAAAAACTACAATTTCATTTTCATTTCCGAAATTATCTAACATAGTGTTGATACAAGCTGTTCCGGCATGGTTAGCCCCTACAACAACGATTTTACTCATAGAATTAATCCTACCTTTAATTTAATTTACTTCTTGAGTATATCACAAAAATGATATCGGTTACAATTATTTTGCTCAGAATTTGTGATCTTTTTTTCAATTTTCCAGAAAATCACATTTCACATGTTTCAAAAAATGTCAAATAATTTGACTGAAAGGATTGTGAAAACGGTCTCTTTCTGATATACTATAAATAAGTGAAAATAGGAAGGGATAGATTTTTAGTGGACCTAAGTAGTCGATCCGAACGTTTGATGGGAACAACCATCACTGTTTCAATCTGTCACCCACAAGCGAATGAACTCTTAGCCCGCTGCTTTGAACTTCTTCGCTCCTACGAACATCGCTTCAGTGCCAATGATGCAAGTTCTGAACTCATGGAGGTCAATCACCAAGCTGGTATTGCGCCAGTTCAGGTGCATCCAGATCTTTTTGAACTGATTGCTTTAGGAACCTTACATAGTCAAGCTCAAAACAGCCATTTAAACATTGCCATTGGTCCTCTTGTACAGACCTGGCGAATTGGATTTTCAGATGCTAGACGTCCCCAGCAAGGGGAAATTGATCAAGCCCTGGCCAAGATCGATCCTCACCAAATCCAGCTCGACCTAGAAAACCATACAGTCTTTCTGATGCGTCCTGGAATGAAGATTGATTTAGGAGCCTTGGCTAAGGGTTATAGTGCAGACTGCATTGCGACCTTTTTAAAGAGCCAGGGAGTAACAGATGCCTTGATTGATCTGGGAGGCAATATCCTCACTGTCGGTCAACACCCCATCAAACAACAGCCTTGGCGGATTGGTATTCAAAATCCAGTCGAAAAAAGAGGCCAGCACCTACTGGTCCTCTCAGTCAAGGATAAATCTGTTGTCACCTCTGGTATCTACGAGCGTCATTTAGAAGTTGACGGCCAGTCGTTTCACCATATTTTTGATAGTAAGACGGGCTATCCGGTTGAGACAGACTTAGCCAGTATCACCATCATATCTGATCGATCCGTAGACGGGGAGATATGGACTACCCGCCTGTTCGGGGAAGCTCCTGCTTCTATCCTCAACACTGTTGAATCACTTCCTGGTATAGACACCTTATTGGTTTCTCAATCAGGCAAGATTGCCTATACAAGTGGGCTTCAATCTTATTTATAATTCTCCTATCAGAAAGGAATTTTCCATGACAAAACTTATTGCGATCGTTGGAACAAACTCCAAACGTTCAACAAACCGCCAACTACTTCAATACATGCAAAAGCATTTTGCTGATAAGGCTGAAATTGAATTGGTTGAGATCAAAGATATCCCTGTCTTCAACAAGCCAGCCAACAAACAAGTTCCTGAAGCTACCTTAGAGATTGCTGCTAAAATCGAGGAAGCTGATGGTGTCATCATTGGCACACCAGAATACGATCATTCCATCCCTGCTGTCTTGATGAGCGCCCTTGCTTGGTTATCTTATGGGATCTACCCTCTCTTAAGCAAGCCAGTGATGATCACAGGTGCATCATATGGAACACTTGGTTCTTCTCGTGCGCAATTGCAACTTCGTCAAATCTTGAACTCACCAGAAATCAAAGCAACTGTTCTTCCAGACGAATTCTTGCTTTCTCACTCTCTTCAAGCGTTTGATCAAAATGGTGACTTGGTAGACCTTGATGTCATCAAGAAATTGGATGCCATCTTTGATGACTTCCGTATCTTTGTAAAAGTTACTGAAAAATTGCGCAACGCTCAAGAACTGCTTCGCAAAGATGCAGAAGACTTTGACTGGGAAAACTTGTAAGATAGGAGACATACTAGCATGAAATTTGTAGGACTTGTAGGATCGAACTACGACCAATCATATAACCGCAAACTTTTGGAATTCATCCGTCGTCACTTCAAGATCAAATTTGAATTAGAAGTTCTTGAAATCGATGAAGTTCCAATGTTTAACCAAGATGAGAAATGGGACGAAAGCTTCCAATTGCGTCTCCTTAACAATAAAATTACCCGTGCTGATGGTGTGATTATCGCAACACCTGAACACAACCACACTATTTCAGCAGGATTAAAATCTGTTTTAGAATGGCTTTCCTATGAAGTGCATCCTTTTGAAAGCAAACCTGTCATGATTGTAGGTGCTTCTTACTACGACCAAGGTACTTCTCGTGCCCAAGTTCACCTTCGTAAGATTCTAGATGCTCCTGGTGTCAATGCCTATACCCTTCCGGGGAACGAATTCCTTCTCGGAAAAGCGAAAGAAGCTTTTGATGCAGACGGCAATATCATCAACGAAGGGACTGTAAAATTCCTTGAAACTTGTTTAGATAACTTTGTGAAATACGTAGGAGTCGTTTCTAAATTGAAAAAACCAAAACCAATTGAAACAGAAGATTTGGATTGCGGAAAACCAATCGCTACTACTGTTACCGAGGTTGATCCGGATGATCCAGATTGGGTAGAAAAAGTTGCAGAAATTACAGGGGCTGTATCTGGTGATACTTATGTCAAATTGGACCACGGTATCCTGACTGTTAATCAGATTGATATGTTCTTGAAAGCTATGCCTTTCGAATTGACGTACGCTGATGACAACAACCAATTCCTCTACTACAACAATGCCCACCAAGATCCAGATACCATGTTTGCGAAACGCGTGCCACCTCAATCAGGTAGCCGGATGTCAACCGTTCATGGCTCCCTACCACCAGCACGTATGAAAAACGTGGAATGGGTGATTGGTACCCTTCGTAACGGTAACCAAGACTATGTTCGGACCATTGTTCCAGGGTCTCCTGAAGGCGTGATCAATACTCACAACTACCAAGCTATGTACTATGAAGATGGTTCATACGCTGGTATCAATGAGATTGTCTTCAACTTCAAACCATGGTTGGACTGGTACCTACAAACAACAGGACAACGTCTAGTTGGCGGAAGCGGGCCATTTGCTCCTGCTGGTGGTCATGGTGATGCAGATGCAACTTCAGGTGCTTCCGATGCTGGAGGACACAGTGATGGAGCTGCTGATGCTACATCTGGTGCAAGCAACTAAGAAACTAGAAAAAAATGAAGCTTCGTGCTTCATTTTTTTATTGTAACTCTTTAATGATCTTCTTAGCATCGTCGTTTGAAATAACCCCTAATTGGACATGTCCAATTTTCCCATGACTGTCTATAAAGACTTCTGTAGGAATAGAGCGAACCTGATAATCTGCAAATGCAGAACCGTCTGGATTGTACAAGACCGGTACGGACTTGTAATCTTGTTGATCAAACCATTTAACGAATTCTTCTTCTGTTTTTTCACCTTGGAGTCCTGGTGCCATAATGGTTAGAATTTCAAAGTCTCTATCCGAATCCTTGACCAATTTCTCTAATTCAGGCATACTTTGCCGGCAAGGGCCACACCAGGTTGCCCAAAATTTCAAATAGACTTTTTTGCCTCTATAGTCTGAAAGTTTGACCGTATTCCCCTTCATATCCTTTAGTTCAAAGTCACTAGCGTCTTTTCCTACCAAAGGATTCTTATTCGTTGTTGTATTCATTGTTGGCTGATTGTCCATACTACTCTCACTGGATTGATTCATGGAACAAGCTGACAGCAAAGCTAAAGAGAGAACTGAGAAACAAGCGTATTTAAAACCTTTCATCATGCGTTAAACCTCCGGATTATTTTATGAAAAGATAGATGACAAACTGTTCAATTGTCCCAAAAGTAAGAGAATTCCCATCAGAATAATGATGGCTCCGCCGATTTTCTTCAGCAATAACAAATGGGGTTTGAGACGATTAAAGTAAGGTAGGACCAGACTAGATGCTAAGGCCAACAGTAAAAACGGAAGAGCCATTCCCAAGGTATAAACAAGGAGATAAATAGCTCCCATAAGAGCATCTTGTCCATCTGATGCTGCTAAAGCAAGAACTGATCCTAATACCGGACCAATACAAGGCGTCCAACCAAAACTAAAGCCAAGACCAAGGAGAAAAGCTGAAAACAATTCATTCTTCTGTTTGTTGGCTCCAAAATCTACTGATTTTTGCTTTTCAAGGAAATGAAAATGAAAGACTTCCATTTGATGAAGACCAAGGATAATGATGAGGGCTCCCATCAGATAACGAAACCAATTGGTGTACATGATCTTTCCAAGCAAGCCCGCTCCAAAACCAATGAGGAGGAAAATAACAGAAATACCTGCAATAAAACAAAGGGTTTTCAGCAAGCCATGCCAGCGAATTTTTTTCCCGAACAATTGGATAGCCTTTTCCTGATCACTTCCTAGTAAGATTCCAATATAAACCGGAAGCAAAGGAAAGACACAGGGAGAAAAGAAAGACAGAATACCCGCAAGAAAAACTGTCAATGAAAAAACGATTGGATTCATAGTTCACTCCGTATATTGATATGCTACATTCAGTATAACATTGACTGACAAAAAATAAAAATTTCTGCTACGTTTTTTTACTAAAGTTTGGATTTAGATACTAGTTTCAAAAGAAAAACTCTAAAGCATGAAACTTTAGAGTTTCTAATATAACTTATTCTTCTGCCGTTTGTTTATTTGGTAATACGAGCGATAAAAGAATCCCGATGACTACTGGCACTAACCATGGAAGAGATTGAGCCGCAAATGGAAGCAAAGCAATCCCCTTTTCTACTAGTGAAATTTTAAAGGTACTTGCCAGAACACTTGCAAGAGAGACCAAGCTGGCCAAGAAAATAGTCAGTTGCATTCCTGGTTTTGAAAGAGCCACAAATTTATTCACTATCACAATCAATACAATGGTAATGGTGATTGGGTAAAGAATCATCAAGACTGGCAATGAGAAAGCAATAATGGTATTCAAGCCAAGGTTGGCAATCGCAAAACCAATCAGAGTGAAGACACTTGCATAGACCTTGTAAGAAACCTTAGGGAAGGTGCTATGGAAGAATTCACTAGTAGAGACGATTAAACCAGCTGTTGTGGTAAAGCAAGTTACCGTCACCATTCCTGCTAGGAAAATCTGAGCAGTCGGACCAAAGATCGCTTTGGTCGCTTCTGATAATACATACACCCCTTTATTGGTATCAGATGCCATAACAGAAGCCGGAATTGGAAAATGATTCCCCAGATATCCTAAACCGATATACAGCACACTAAAACCAAGCGCTACGACAATCCCAACCAACCAAATGGTCTTGATGTATTCTTTCTTACTTGAAAATCCAAGTTGATTCAGGGTAGTCACTGCGATCACACTAAAGGCAACAGAAGCCAAGGCATCCAAGGTATTGTAGCCCTCTAAAAATCCTTGCCCAAAGGTAGAAGCCTGATAGGCTTTGGTGGCCACCATTGGAGCGTGTCCACTGTATTTTAAAGCTCCAAGAACGACCAAAATCAAAATGAGAATCGCAAAGATTGGAGTCAATATACGACCGATCCGATCTAGAATCTTAGATGGATTCAAAGCAATCAGAAAGGCTAACAAAAAATAGACCAGGGTAAAAATGAAAAGTGCTAAACTGGCATTCATTCCACCTAATAAGGGGGCTGTCCCCACTTCGAAAGATACCGTCGCCGTTCTTGGAATGGCAAAGAAAGGACCAATCGAAAGATACAGCGCAACTAAGTATACAATCGCGAAAACAGGTGAAATCTTACGAGAAATCTCATGAATATATCCTTTGGGATTAAGCGTCCCGATAATCAAGGTCACAATGGCAATTCCCACTCCTGAAAGGACAAACCCAGCAATAGCTGGCCAAAATTGATTACCCGATAAAGCACCAAGAGCCGGTGGGAAAATCAGGTTTCCAGCACCAAAAAAAATACCAAACAGTAATAAACCTGTCAGGGAACCTTTTCGTAACATACGATCTCCTTAAAAAAACGATAATCTTAACTTTATCAAATTCATTTGAAGAATGCAACTTATTTGCATGAACAATCCGCTAGTTCTATCAGTCATTATGGTACAATGGATGTAAGATTTTACGAGGTGCAAAACATGTATCTATATCTATTCTGGTTATTTCCAGCTCTTATTTTTTTATTGTTCTTTATGAGTGATCGCAGAAGGATTTTCAATGCTTATCTCTTTTCGATAAACCTAGGACTTCTTCTACTGATTTCTGCATTTCTCCTAGTCGTTCGAACTGAGCTATGGTTTAATCAACAAATTGCAATTATTGTCTTTGTTGTGATTTCCATCTTCGTTTTTCTCAGCATTATTTTCTCATCTATCTTTCTCCTTTTTAACGGCCGTCAAATGATGGCTTTTGAAGGAAAAAGACTGGCCAACCTCCTCTCGCTTCTCTATGGGCTGTTTATTATCGGAGCTTTGGCACTTCATTTTCTACCCTATTTCCCAGGGAATGACATCCTCATTTATCTGACTGACTTTGCCCTGTTTTACATGACCTTTCTCTACCTCTCTTATGTATCCTATGGGACCTTTTGCAATCTCTTTCCGGTTCGCAAAGAGCCAGACGCCATCATCATCCTTGGCTCAGGTTTGATCGGAGACAAGGTTCCCCCACTCTTGGCCCAGCGTCTTGAGAAAGGAAAGTTCATCTATGAGCAGTTCGAGGGACGACCAAAGCTGATTGTTTCCGGTGGCCAAGGGTCAGATGAGCTGATCGCTGAGGCGGAAGCGATGGCCAGATACTTAATGGAACACGGGGTTCCTGAAGACGCCATTCTCATCGAGAATCGCTCTCGTACTACTTTTGAAAACCTGACCTTTAGCAAGCGTATCCTTGAAGAACAGGGGCTTGGCAAGAGAGTCCTTGTGGTGACCAATTCTTTTCACGCGCTCCGTGCAGGTGTCTTTATGAGACGATTGAAAATACCTGGTCGAAGTATCGGTTCAAGAACAGCTTTTTACTATCTCCCATCCGCTTGGATTCGAGAAACCGTTGGCTTGGTTTCACTCTATTGGAAATGGCATGTTGCCTTCCTAGCTCTTCTGTTTCTACCTTGGTTCTTTACACAAATCATGAAACTGATTGAGTTCTTCATGCAACATCTAAACTAAAAGAGGCTGGGCAAAAACTGTCCAGCCTTCTATGCTTGATAGAAGTAACTATATGACGCAGTGGTTGATTGGCATCTTTGTTCGCTTTTCAAGCTACAAAGATGACCTAATCAACTGTGCGGGGGTGGGAATACGAACTCTTTTTAACTAATCAGAGTTCTTTCCCACTCCCTTTCTTGTCTAGTGGTCACTAAAGTGTCTATATTTAATGCGGAAATCGAAATAATTTTCTTCCTGCAGTTTACGGAAAATATCGCGATAAGCCTCTTCGTCAAAGTGATCACCCCGATAGAGAATTTCAAAGCTCAGTCCTTCGTATTCTAAAAAGGCATTGGCAGTTTTAAATCCATTTCGCTTATAGAAATCCATCCGAGACTTACGTTGCTCTAGATTGTCACATTCTTCATCTAAACGTTCCACTTCAAGTATCATGGTTCTTTGGTAAAATTCTACCAATTTTTCAATGATTTCTTGACCATAACCGTGGCTACGTAGGTGGGGCATAATGGCAAAGAAGCTAACATAAAAAACTTTCTGGTTATAGATAGAAAAAGCAAATCCTACAAATTCTTCTTCGTTATAAAAAGCAAAAAAATTAGCATCGTCATTGTCCGTATAACGCAGGTATTCCGACAAAGGAACTCGCTCTTCTTCTGGAAATGCCTCGATATTCAGCCTCTCGACCTTGTCCAGATCTGGGAACGTTTCCGTGATTAATTGGCTGGTTAAGCTCATAAAAGCCTCCTTTTCTGCCCTGATTATACCAAAAAATGTAAGGGGATTCAACTACCGATGCTTGTCGCTGGTTACTGAAGTTGGTATAATGACACTATGAAAAGAATTCAACGTGTGGACCTCATAGATGGTCCTATTTTACCCGCTCTTTTGAGTTTCGCCTTTCCTATTCTTTTGTCCAATATCTTTCAACAACTCTACAATATCTCAGATGTCATGATTGTAGGGCGTTTTTTAGGTCAAAAATCTTTGGCCGCCATTGGGGCAACCTCTGCTATTTTTGATTTGATTGTTGGATTTGCTGTCGGTGTTGGCAATGGGATGGGGATTATTATCGCGAGAAATTATGGAGCCAAAAATGAAGATCAATTACGAAAATCAGTTGCCGCAACTGCTATTACTGGTGGCATCCTCAGTCTCTTCGTGATCTTCATTGGTGCTGTCGGACTTTATCCCCTGCTCCAGTTTTTAGGGACCCCATCAGCAATTGTGTCCCAGTCTTATCTCTATATTTCTACCATTGTTAACGGTGTGGCTGTGACCTTTGCCTATAATCTTTGTGCCGGACTTCTTAGAGCGGTTGGCGATAGCTTAGTAGCACTCTACTTCCTGATTATCGCTGCCATTCTCAATATTCTTCTCGATCTTTATTTTATTACCCAACTCCATCTCGGAGTTCAATCTGCTGGGATTGCGACCATCATCGCCCAGGGTATTTCGGCCCTTCTTTGTCTTCTCTATATTCGTAAGAAGGTCCCTTTTCTGCTCCCACATCGCAAGGATTTTGTTTGGGACAAGGATCTTTATCAGGATCTGCTAAGTCAGGGCCTTGCCATGGGCCTCATGACTTCCATCGTTTCGATTGGAACGGTTATCCTCCAATCCGCTATTAATCAGCTTGGAACAACCATTATCAGTGCACAGGTCGCAGCCCGTCGTATCATGTCCTTTGCCGTTTTACCGATTACAGCTATCGCCTCAAGTATCACAACCTTTATCTCGCAGAATTTTGGCGCAGAGCAATTCCAGCGGATCAAAAAAGGCGTTACCATTGCCAACCTTCTTTCTTGGGTTTGGTCTGTCTTGGTTGCTGCTCTTCTATTCTTCACAAGTCCGTCTTTAACCAGCTTTATTTCCGGCTCGACAAATCCTGATCTCATTGCAAATGCCAGTCTTTATCTCCAGATCAGCTCTTGCTTTTATCCTATTTTGGCGAGTCTCATCATCCTGAGAAATGCCCTACAGGGAATGGGTAAAAAATTAACCCCACTCACATCCAGTTTTATTGAATTGTTTGGAAAAATTTTCTTCGTTCTGTGGATTATTCCTCACACCGGCTACATGGGGGTCATTCTCTGCGAACCCCTTATCTGGATTCCCATGACCCTACAGCTCATCATAATCTATCGAAAAATCAGGTACCAACTCCTTACTGAATAATGATTGATTAACAAGACCAAAACAACTTCTGCTCATTTGAACAGAAGTTGTTTTTAGATATCTAGCTATTAGAACAAACCGATGGCTGTTCCATCAGCAGCCACATCCATATTCAAAGCAGCTGGACGTTTTGGTAAACCAGGCATGGTCATCACATCCCCCGTCAAAGCGACAATAAAGCCTGCACCCAATTTTGGAACCACTTCACGGATAGTGATTTCAAAGTTTTCAGGAGCTCCCAAGGCATTTGGATTATCAGAGAAGCTATATTGTGTTTTAGCCATACAGATTGGCAACTTATCCCAACCATTTTTCACGATTTGGGCAATTTGTGTCTTGGCTTTCTTCTCAAAATTCACCTTAGTACCGCGATAAATTTCTGTAACAATCTTTTCAATTTTTTCTTCAACAGTAAGGTTGTTATCATACAAGCGTGTGTAGTTAGCTGGATTTGTTTCGATGGTTTTAACCAAGGTTTCAGCAAGGTCAACTCCACCGTCCGCACCATTCGCCCATACGCTCGCAAGCTCAACTGGTACATCAATTTCAGCACACAATTCTTTCAAAGCAGCAATTTCTGCTTCTGTATCGGTGATAAATTCATTGATGGCAACCACTGTAGGAATGCCAAACTTACGGATATTTTCAACGTGACGTTTCAAGTTGGCAAAACCAGCACGAACAGCCTCTACATTTTCTTCTGTCAGAGCATCCTTGGTCACTCCACCGTTCATCTTAAGGGCACGGAGTGTCGCTACGATTACGACTGCATCTGGTGATGTAGGTAAGTTTGGAGTCTTAATATCCAGGAATTTTTCAGCGCCAAGGTCAGCACCAAATCCTGCTTCTGTAATCGTATAGTCTGCTAAATGAAGAGCTGTCGTCGTTGCTAATACAGAGTTACATCCATGGGCGATATTGGCAAATGGACCACCGTGAACAAAGGCAGGTGTTCCATAGATAGTTTGAACCAAGTTTGGCTTAATCGCATCTTTGAGGATCAAGGCAAGAGCCCCTTCCACTTCCAAATCACGGACATAAACTGGGCTACGATCATAACGGTAACCAATCACGATGTTGGCCAAACGACGTTTCAAATCTTCAATATCTGTCGCCAAGCAAAGGATGGCCATGATCTCAGAAGCAACGGTAATATCAAAACCGTCTTCACGCGGAATCCCATTTAAAGGGCCGCCAAGACCGACAGAAACATGACGAAGAGCGCGGTCATTCAAATCCACTACCCGTTTCCAGATAATCCGACGTTGGTCAATTCCTAGCTCATTTCCTTGGTGCAAATGATTATCAATCAATGCTGAGAGGGCATTATTAGCCGTTGTGATCGCATGCATATCCCCTGTGAAATGAAGGTTGATATCTTCCATCGGTAGAACTTGGGCATAGCCACCACCAGCAGCACCACCTTTAATCCCCATAACTGGACCTAAAGAAGGTTCGCGAATGGCAATCATGGTTTTTTTACCGATTTTATTCAAAGCATCTGCTAGACCAATGGTGATGGTTGATTTCCCTTCTCCAGCTGGAGTTGGGTTGATCGCAGTGACTAAGATAAGTTTTCCTACTGGATTTTTCTCAACTTCACGAATCTTATCAAAGCTCAATTTCGCCTTGTATTTTCCATACAATTCAAGATCATCGTCAACCAAACCAATTTTCTTCACAACGTCCACAATCGGTTGGAGTTCAATGCTTTGAGCAATTTCGATATCTGTTTTCATAAGGGACTCCTTTATATTTGATAGATCTATTATACCTAAAATTCGCGAAAATAACATAGTTTTTCCACCTTTTGAATCGAACGTTCGTTTTTTATGTAAATTTTATGGCTACACATAGCTAATCCTAATAGCTTCAGAACTTTACTTACGTATCTTTTTTGTGTAAAATAAGCATATGCATATTTTAATTACATCTGGCGGGACAAGCGAAGCCATTGATAGCGTTCGTGCGATCACCAATCATTCCACCGGAAGCCTAGGAAAAATCCTTGCCGAAATGGCTCTTGCAAAGGGACATCAGGTGACCTTGATCACAACGCCTACCGCGCTTAAACCTGATCCTCACCCACAGCTTCGACTTCTATTGATCCAGAATGTCGAAGAACTTCTCACACAAATGAAAACGGAAGTCCCTCAACATCAGGTTTTGATTCACGCTATGGCAGTCTCAGACTACACACCTGTTTACATGACAGGCCTTGATGAAGTTGAGAAAGCTCAAGACCTTCATAGCTTTATCCATCGTGAAAATCAGGAAGCGAAAATTTCTTCCAAAGAAGAATACCAAGTACTCTTTCTAAAAAAAAATCCGAAGATTATCTCGCTCGTCAAAGAATGGAACCCTGCCATTCAACTGATCGGCTTTAAGCTATTAGTCGACGTTTCTTCTGCAGAGTTGATCCAAGTAGCGCGTGAAAGCCTCGTTAAAAATCATGCCAGCATGATCGTTGCCAACGATCTGACCAAGATTCAGAACGGTCAGCATCAAGCCTATCTAGTGACAGATGATCAGGTCCTAGAAGCTTCTACGAAAGCAGAAATCGCAGAGGCTATCCTACGTTATATCAAATAAAAAGGAACATATGACACACATTACTTTAGCGGTTACCGGTAGTATTTCCGCCTATAAAGCTGCTGATATTACTAGCCAACTAACCAAATTGGGATTTGAAGTGAAGGTCCTCATGACTCCTTCAGCCCAAAAATTTATCACCCCTTTAACCTTGCAAGTTCTTTCAAAAAATCAAGTGGGGCTTGATGTTATGATTGAAGACGATCCACAGCGGATCGAGCACATCGACATTGGGAAAGAAACTGACCTCTTTCTTGTAGCGCCGGCCAGTGCCAACACCATTGCTAAATTGGCCATGGGACTTGCAGATAATATGGTCACAAGCACAGCTCTAGCCTTGCCTCAAAGGACTAAAAAATTACTGGCCCCTGCTATGAATACAAAAATGCTAGATCATCCTGCTACCCAACGAAATCTAAAACTCTTACAAGACTATGGTTACCAGATCATCCAACCTCGAGAGGCTACTCTCGCTTGTGGAGATCAAGGTTCTGGAGCTCTAGCCACTGTCGACACTATCATCCAAGCTGTTAAGGAGAATTGTTTATGAGAAAATCAGCCTCTATTTCACGAATTGCCATCTTTTTTGCCGTGATGATCACCATTCACTTTGTGACGTCCTTCATTTTGCAATTTGTCCCATCAGGAATTCAACCAACCTTGGTTCATATTCCTGTCGTGATCGCTTCTATTATCTACGGACCTCGAACTGGAGCAATTCTAGGACTCCTCATGGGACTCTTTAGCCTCACCATGAATACCCTGGTTATAACACCAGCCAGCTATCTCTTTAGTCCCTTTGTCCCTCACGGGAATCTCTACTCCCTTATCATTGCCATAGTCCCTCGGATTCTCATTGGGGTAACCCCTTACTTCGTCTATCGCTGGATTCGCAATCGTACAGGACTTATGATCGCTGGAATTGTCGGCTCTATGACCAATACTGTTTTCGTTCTAAGTGGGATTTATTTCTTCTTTGGAAATAGCTTCGGTGGTGGAATTCAACATTTCCTAGCCTTGATTATATCTACCAACTCTCTCATCGAAGTCATTGCTACAGTCCTCATTACCAGTGCCGTCGTTCCATCTCTTGAAAAATTAAAATAACCTTTCAAGCCAAGACCAATTTATCTTGGCTTTATTTGATGGTGAATTAGCTCTATTTTTTTGAAAAGATTTACATTTATCGCTAGAATTTTCAGAAAAAATTTGCTATAATGTAAGCGATTAAATTATAAGCAAAAAGGAGACGCTTGCATGACCTATCAAGAAAACTACCAAAAATGGCTCGACTTTGCTGAATTACCAGCTTACCTTCGTGATGAGTTGGTCGCAATGGATGAAAAAACAAAAGAAGATGCCTTCTATACCAACCTTGAATTCGGTACAGCTGGTATGCGTGGATTGATTGGTGCTGGTACCAACCGCATTAACATTTACGTTGTTCGCCAAGCAACTGAAGGTTTGGCCCAATTGATCGACTCAAAAGGTGAGGAAGCCAAGAAACGCGGAGTTGCGATCGCTTACGATAGCCGTCACTTCTCTCCTGAGTTTGCTTTTGAATCTGCTCAAGTTTTGGCTGCTCATGGGATCAAATCGTATGTATTTGAAAGCCTTCGTCCAACACCTGAATTATCATTTGCTGTTCGTCATCTCCACACATTTGCTGGGATCATGGTAACTGCTAGCCACAACCCTGCTCCATTTAATGGATACAAAGTATACGGTGAAGACGGTGGACAAATGCCTCCAGCAGATGCTGATGCATTGACAGATTACATCCGTGCTATCGAAAATCCTTTCACTGTACAATTAGCTGACCTTGAAGAAAGCAAAGCTAACGGCTTGATTGAAGTTATCGGTGAAAACGTCGACGCTGAATACTTGAAAGAAGTGAAAGGTGTTAACATCAACCAAGACTTGATCAATGAATTCGGACGCGACATGAAGATCGTCTACACTCCACTTCATGGTACTGGTGAAATGTTGGCTCGTCGTGCTCTTGCCCAAGCTGGATTTGAAGCTGTTCAAGTTGTTGAAGCTCAAGCTGTTCCAGATGCTGACTTCTCAACTGTTAAATCTCCAAACCCTGAAAACCAAGTTGCCTTTGCTCTTGCTGAAGAACTTGGTCGCAAAGTAGACGCTGATGTATTGGTTGCAACTGACCCAGATGCTGACCGCCTTGGTGTTGAAATCCGCCAACCAGACGGTTCTTACCTAAACCTTTCTGGTAACCAAATCGGAGCGATCATTGCTAAATACATTCTTGAAGCTCACAAAACAGCTGGTACACTTCCTGCCAATGCTGCCCTCTGTAAATCAATCGTATCAACTGAGTTGGTGACTAAGATTGCAGAAAGCTACGGCGCAACAATGTTTAACGTCTTGACTGGTTTCAAATTTATCGGTGAAAAAATCCATGAATTTGAAACACAACACAACCACACTTACATGCTTGGTTTCGAAGAAAGCTTCGGTTACCTCATCAAACCATTCGTACGTGACAAAGACGCTATCCAAGCTGTTCTTATCGTCGCCGAAATCGCAGCTTACTACCGCTCACGTGGTATGACTTTGGCAGATGGTATCGAAGAAATCTACAAACAATACGGCTACTTCGCAGAAAAAACCATCTCTGTTACCCTTTCAGGTGTGGACGGGGCTGCTGAAATCAAGAAAATTATGGATAAATTCCGTGGCAATGCTCCTAAACAATTTAACAATACAGACATTGCTAAGACAGAAGACTTCTTGGAACAAACAGCTACTACTGCTGACGGCGTTGAAAAGTTGACAACTCCTCCAAGCAACGTGCTTAAATACATTTTGGCTGATGATTCATGGTTTGCCGTTCGTCCCTCAGGTACCGAACCAAAAATCAAATTCTACATCGCTACAGTTGGTGAATCTGAAGCAGATGCTAAAGAAAAAATTGCAAATATCGAAGCAGAAATCAATGCTTTTGTAGGCTAAAACACGAGGCTGGGACAAAAGTCCTAGCCTCTCAATTATTTTTGGATTGTCGAGCAAGACGCAGTGGTTGAGTGGACTCTAGTACGCTGATTTTATCAGCTTTTACAGCCCTACTCAACTGTGCGGAGGTGTGACGACGAAATCGAATTCTAACGAATAACCGATTTCTGTCCCACTCTCTCTTTCTTTCGTAGCAAATACCAGCGATTTTATAGAAAATATGGCATACTAGACATAGAAGAAAGCGAGGTAATCTCATGGAACAATTTTTAGAAGATATTAAAGATCTTGAAGTGACAACTGTCGCGCGTGCGCAGGAAGCAATCGATCAAAAAGAAACAGCAACCTTCTTTATCGGACGCAAGACTTGTCCTTACTGCCGGAAGTTCGCTGCTAAGTTGGCAACTGTCGTAGCTAAAACAAAAGCTCATATCTACTTCATCAATAGTGAAGAACCAAGTCAGCTAGACGCATTACAAGCCTTCCGCTCAAACTACGGCATCCCAACTGTCCCAGGATTTTTACATGTCGAATCCGGTGAAGTCAGTGTTCGTTGCGACTCATCCATGTCCGAAGAAGAAATCAAAGCATTCGCTCATCTATAAAAAAATTAGCTAGAGATCAGTCTCTAGCTATTTTTCATTTTCCGAAAAAGTCATCCAAATCTTCTGCTGGGGTTTAGCAAAAGGATAGTCCGAAAATTCTTCTGGTGTTAACCAAACAGTCGATTCACTTGCTGGCTGTTCTCCTTCTTTTACCAGACCATATCGAATTTGAACCTGCCATTTGCGATGCGAAAAGACATGCTGAACGATAGGATAAGATCTGTCCTGCCAATCAATGGCCAAGTCATAGTCCTGTTCAAAAGAAATAATTTCTGGGTTACTCTCTGCTTCCCCCTTCCCATCCAATAGAGATAATTGGCCTAGGTTCTCAGATAGGCTATCCACTTCGATCAAGGGGAAATGCCAGAAACCTGATAAAAGCCCCTCTCGCTCATTTTTCTCCAACAAATAGCGGCCTTGACTATCCTTGATAATAAAGGCTGTGAGATAGACAGGTACAGGTTTCTTCTTAGGAGCCTTAATGGGATAACGATCCATTGTCCCTTGTTGGTAGGCCGCACTAAATTCCTTAACAGGACTCTCTTCCGGCCGTGGATTGACTGGCGATTCAATATCGGATCCCAAATCCATCAAAGCCTGATTGAAATCACCCGGACGGGCCGGATCGATCAAGATTTCCATCATAGCTTGAAAAATCTTGCGATTAGTTGGAACTCCGATATCGTAGTCCACCTCAAACAAGCGGGCTAGAACACGCATGACATTGCCATCTACTGCTGGCTCTGGTAATCCAAAGGCAATACTAGCGATCGCACCAGCTGTATAAGGCCCAATTCCCTTGAGTTTAGATATTTCCTCATAACTTGATGGAAACACTCCTCCATGATTTTCCATTATCTGCTGGGCAGCTTTCTGCATATTGCGGACACGTGAGTAATACCCCAAGCCTTCCCAAGCTTTTAAGAGTTTTTCTTCAGGAGCTTGAGCCAAATCAGCGACCGTCGGAAACCAGTCTAAAAAACGCTCATAATAAGGAATCACCGTATCGACTCGTGTTTGCTGAAGCATAATTTCTGAGATCCAAATTTTATAAGGATCCTGGGTCCTTCTCCAGGGGAGATCCCGTTTATGGGCATCATACCAGGCTAATAACTTTTCTCTGAAGGAAGCAATTTTTTCCTCCTCCCACATGGTAATTCCGTAATCTTTCAAATCTAACATATTCCTAGTATACCATAGAATGAGTTAGAGTTTAGAAATTCTGATTTTATAATGAAAAAGAGGCTGGGACAAAAGTCCTAGCCTCTCAATTGTTTTTGGATTGTCGAGCAAGACGCAGTGGTTGAGTGGGCTCTAC